>JBAQUQ010000293.1:0-6971 GCA_049297615.1 Burkholderiaceae bacterium | reverse complement strand
GGGCCGACAGGGTCGGTACCGCCCGGACGCCGCGCGAAACCAGCGCGACGCGCGCGCGCGCGGGGTGTGGCGTCACGGCGTTGTGCTCTCGACGCGTGCACGCTGCGCAGCTGCCTCAGCCATGCGTTGCCGCGCGACGCTGTCGCCAGCCAGGGCGACGATCGCATCGACCCAGGCTTGCGGGTCGTCGCCGACGAGCAAGCCGTCGACGCCGTGGCGAATGAAGCCGGCAAAGGGCGGACGGTCGGAATACAGGCCGACCGCGCCGATGCGCACGAAATCGAAGAACTTCACCACGCCGCGGCCGGCATTGAAGGCGCCGGGCATCAGCGGCGCCAGTGCGATGTGGCGCGACGCGCCGGCGGTGAACGCCAGGTAGTTTTCCCAGCCCATCGGATGCACGATGGCCACGCGCGGCAGCTCGCGATAGAGCCGGTTCACGCGGTGGTCGCCGAACAACTCGAAGTGCGCATCGGCGCAGCGACCCTGCACCTGGCGCACCACGCCGAACAGCCAATCGATCTCGCCCCGGTGCGACGAGGTACCGTGGTAGCAATAGCGCAAGGCCTGGACGCGCTGGAGCAGTTCGGGCGGCGGCCGCGTCGGCAAGAGTTGTGCAGCCAGGGGCGCGTACTTGGCCGCCAGCATCGGTGTGGACACCCAGAACTCGCTGCAATGCTGCTCGAACCAGGCGCGCTGCGAGGTGGCCAGGCGCTGGATCTTGCGCGCGTAGTCGCGCGGCAGGTCGGTCAGCGCAGCCGGATCGAGCAGGTCGTCGTCCATGAAATAGACGAGTCCGGCCAGCGAGCCCGACAGCGCCTCGAGCACCACGCGCCAGGGCCGCGGCAGGTAGCGCACGATGACCACCTGGTCGGCGGCGCGCAGCACGCCCTGTGGCGGCGGTTTGTCGTCGCGCGTGTCGATGCGCACCACCTCGACCCCGCGGCGCCGCGCCCATGGCAGGACGAAGTAGTCGGTCGACGGCATGCGGGCGTGCTCGAGCAAGACGATGCGCTGCGCCGGAGCGCCCGGCGAACGCTCGACGCGACGCGCCGGGCTGAGGCGGGACATCAAGGTGCGCAGCACGGCCATCGGGCGTGGAGCGTTGCCTCAGGCACGGTGCACACCGCGTTGCACCCAGACATGGACGTGAAGTCGCCTCACAACGACCAGTCGCGCCCGAGGTTCCAGTCGGCAATGAACACCGCGGCCGAGCCCGTTTCGACGCCGGCGTCGTGGTCGGGTTGCTCGTTGCGTTGCAGCAGCATCGACAGCGTCTTCTCCATCGCCCAGCGTTGCCGGTCGATCACCGGCTCGGTATGACCGATGTCGGTATCCCACAGGATTCGGATGTCGGCGGGGGCGAAGCGATAGTCCGGCGGTTCGAGCCGCAGCACTGCCATGCGCTGAGCGGTGAAGTCGGCGCGGAACACGACATAGGCGCGGTCGAGGTCGTCGATGACGATGTCGGGGCGGCTGATCGGAAGTTGCAGCGAACCCACGCCCTCGAGCGCGAAGGCCACCGTCCGGCACGGCAGGATGCTGCGGCGCCAAACCCCACGGCGTCCCCAGACATGCTGGTACTGCGGGATGCCGTTCTCGTCGTCGGCGTAGAACACGACATGGACATTGCCTTGCGTGTCGACGGCGCATCCGGTCTGGTTGATCAGATTGCTGCCCGGTGGCAGGCCGAGAATCGTCTCGGCATTGACCTGGGTGACCGGCAAGCGCAACGCCAGTCCGCGCGATGTCGTCCAGCTCTGGCCCCAGTCGGGCGATCGAACGATATCGATATTGATGTTGTTCACGCGTTGCAAGTCGCCGCACAGCGGGTGCGTGCGCCAGCAAAACGTCAGCTCGAGGGCTCCGTCGGGAGCGACCGCCGGCTGGTTCCAATACGGGCTGCTGGTCCAGGGTTGCTGCTTCGATCCCGACAGCAGCGGGTTGGCCAGGCGGGTCCAGGTTCCGCTGCCCTCGTCGTAGGCGTTGAGCAATGCGTCACCGCGACCGGCATAGCCGGTGCGATACAGGCACAGCAGGGGCCGTTCGCCGTGCGCTGACTCGATGAAGCTGACATAGGTGATCTGGGACTCGTCCTTGCCCACCATGGCGATTTCGGGGCCGAACTGCGAAACGTCGAGATGGCGCAAGGATCTGCGGTAGTGCAGAGGCGAACCATGATGGTCGTAGGCCAGATGGATATAGCCCAGGCGGTCGATTCCCACCGAGATGCTGTCGTGCGCGTCTTGCACCTTGAACTGCCCCGTCAGTTCAGTCTTCTGAACGAGGCCGCCTGCGGCGTCGCGCGAAAACACGACCATTCGGCCCGCGTCGATGTAGTAGGCGCCGAACTGGCGGGGGCCGGACGATGTCAGTCCGTGGCAGCGGAACACCACGGTGTTGACGGTATTGCCGCTCCAGCCGCGTCCGAGTTCGACCACCCGCGCGGGTGGCAGCGCCCTGAACGAGGCCGGGTCGATCGATTCAGCGCGCATGCACCGGTCCGAAGATGCAGCTCGGCATCACGCCGAGACTTTCGTCGATGTCGTGGGCCTGCGCCGAGCTGCTGGCTCTGACCAGTGCGCGCAGGAAAGGCGTATTGACGTGCGCAGGAAAGCGCGCCATGAAGGCCTGAACCCAGCCCATGTGCGACTTCAAGAAGCCGCGCGCCTGGCGTCCGTCGGGCTGGGGCGGATCGGTGGGCGTCACCCCCGCCGCGGCATAGCCGGCGATCTTCGACTCATCGTCCAGGGCGTCGAGCAGGAAGCCCACCGCCTTGTGCAGATCGCCCGAGCTGCCGCGGTAGGAGTAGAGGTCGACGCCCGACACCGCAGCGAGTTCGGCAGTCATGACCAGGGCGCCGATCGCCATATTCGTGTACTTCAGCGCCGACTGGCCGCGCTGAGTCTCTTCGGGAAAGCTGCCGTCCTCGCGCATCGTGTCGATATAGGCTTTGTAGATTTCGCTTGCGCGCCGCGCCAGGGCGGCGTCGCCCGTCGCGAGACCGACGGCCTGCTGGGTCAGTGCCGAATTGAGCACGATATTCTGGGCCAGCATGGTGCGAGGCACGCGCGGCGCGTGCTCGTAGTCGCGGGCACGCTGGCGCAGCCAGCGCTTCACCAGGGCCGCGTCGGCGAACTCTATCTGCTGCCGCTCCAGGAGCAAGCCGGTATAGAGGGCGATCGGGCGCAGGGTCACATTGCCGGCCAAGGTGCCGGTGACGAACGACGCCGGTTTGGCACGGTGCTTTTCACGGTCGAAACGCAAGGCATCGGCGCGCGCCAGCGCTTCCACCCACGACGCGAAGCGCTCGCAACTCGGCAGGTCTTGTGCGAGGCAGGCCGAGCCGAGTTTGCCCAGGGGCTCGCCGATCTCGCGAATCGGCTTGAACAACTGGCGCGACCCGTGGTTGCGGCCGGGCGTCTGGTCTAAAACATCGGGAAACACATCGTCGATGAGAACCGGTGTTGCCGCCTCCAAATGGGCCGTTTTGCAGGCGCTTGGCGTGGCGCCGGCAGGGCCGATCAGCTCGCCCAGCCCCTTCGCGTGACCGAAGGGCATTGCCCACAGCAGGGCCGCGCTGGCGGCGATTCTTGCCCAGTTCGAGTTGCGCACGGCGAGCTTGGGCATGTCTTGGTCTCAGGTCCGCCGCGACACGACGGTGTAGATGCGATTGGCTTGCGCGCTGCCCGAGATCGTGCGGCGCAGCGCTGCGCTGAAGCCGCAGCGCACCAGCATGTCGACGATGTCGGCGCCGAAATCGGTATAGACCAGGGCCTTGCCCCCTCGCCCGTCGCCGTGAAAGTTCTCCGGCAGGATCGCGCGGTCCGTCTCACCCGAGGTGTCGACGCGCGATACCGATCGCGCCGACAAGGGGTCTTGCAGCGGAACCGTGAAGACATGGTATCCGTCGGGCTTGAGCACTCGGTGGATCTCGCGCAACGCGAGTTCGGGCTTGCGAACATGCTCCATGATGTCGGAAGTGATGACCAGATCGAAGCTGGCGTCGGCGAAGTCGAGGGCCTCGAGACTTTGGTGGGGCAGCTTTTTGGTCGCCTGCGCGCGCTCGCTTTGCGGGTAGTAGCTGGACTGCTGGTAGAAAGCCAAGCCTTGAAACAGTTTGCGAAACGGGCCGATCGTGCCCGGCTCGTAAATGCGCAGGCGCCGGAACTCGGGCTTGCGCACCAGTTCGGCCATGCTGGCAGCACCCAGGCCGGTGAAGCATGACAGCAGGGCCTGCGCCTGCTCCCGCTCGCGCAGCAGCGCCTTGCACTCACGGCAGCGATAGGTTTCCCGGATCGAGCGCAGCGCGCGCTCGAACTCCTGGAACGTGCCACACAGGCTGCAGGTGCCGAAATAGCCGTCAGGCTCGAAGTCGTTCAAGCGGCACCTCCTCGAGCGATCGGAACAGCGTGTTCAGCGGACCCTCCAGACGCGCCTCCCAGCTGTTCTTGCCGACATAACGCTGCATGTCCTCGATGGCCTGTCCCGACGGCCGGCCGGCCGCGAGCACGGTGTCGATGCGGTCGAGGAACTCCGCGTGCGTGCGGCCGATGTGAACAAAGCGCGAACTGCGGTCGAGGTTGAAGACTTCGGTCGAGACCACCTGCACCTTCCAGGACAGGTAGACGAAGAGCTTGAGCGGATTCATGCTCTGCGTCATTTCGCTGTCGAGATGCGGGATGAGGCCGACATCGAACTTGGACAACCAGGCACCGATCTGCGCATAGGGAACGACGCCCGGGATGCGCACATTCGCGCGGCGGCGCAGCTGCAGCACCTGCGGATTGGCGTGGGTCGAGCCGATCAGGGCCACCTGGCAATGCGGGAAGCGCTGCGCCACCTTGTCGAGCAGCTCGATATCGATCTTCTGCTCGAGGTTGCCGATGAAGCCTATCGTCGGCCCGCTGAAGGCGGCGAACTCGTCGAAGGCGCGATTGTCGCGCGGCACCTCGGTCGGCGGCGACGCGTCGCAGCCGTTGGGAACGAGCTGGATGGCCGGACAAAACTCTCGCATCGCTTCGACGACGGGCTCGCAGTTGGCCATTGCGATGTCGGCCATGGCCAGGGTCTCGCGGTAGTTGTCGGTCAAGCGTTGGCGCTCCTGCGCCGAGATGCCGGGCCAGGTCCGATGATCGTCCACCACATCGACGGCAACCCGAAGCGGTGCGAAGCGCTGCACCAGTTGTTTGGCCAGGTAGTTCTTCGGGTAGATCCAGAACACCGATTGCCGCGCTCGCACGCCCTCGCGTTCGAACACCTGTTCGATGAACTCGGCATAGGCATCGAACAGGCTCGGGCGGCGGTCGTTGTTGTCCTGCGACGTGCTGAATTCGCCGGGCGGGTAAACGAACACGTTGTACTTGACCGATTCGGTGTCGAGCAGACCGAACACCTTCTCATAGGTCTTGACATAGATCGCCCGGTCCTGGGTGGCGCCGCCGCTGTTCTCGAGCCGCTTGCCCAGGTCGAACTCCGATGTCGGCGCGTCGAAGACCAGCACGCGACGCACGTCCGGCCGCGATCCGAGGCAGCGGATCACCATGTCGGAACGGCGGCCATACAGACCGGTGTCGTTTTGCTTCCAGAACACCACCACGTCGACGCCCGGTGCACGCGGCTGGGTCGCGACGCTCGATGTCACGCCCAGCACCCTGCGCTGCTGAGCGACCATCTCTCCCAGCGCAGCGATCGACGACCCCCCCTGCTTGCGCGCGACTGCGCGCTCGACCAGGGCGCGCAGCGTCTGCGCCGCGGCGGCGTAGCTGTAGCGGTCGAGGAAACGCCGACGAACCGAGTCGGCCCAGCGCCCGCGCTGCTGGGCGTCGCCGGCCGCACGAACGATCGCCTCGGCCAGATCGCCCCGGTCGACGGCGATGGCGACACCGTCATCGATCAAGGGCTTGAGCGGCGCAGTGGGCGTCACCAGCAAGGGCACGCCCATGGCCACTGCGTCGATCGCTTTGGCCGGCAACTGGAACTGCGAAATCGCGTGCTCAGGGTCTTGCGGCAGGCAGATCACGTCCGCCATGGCGACGATCTCGGGGACACAGCTGAAGGGTTGATTGGGGATGAACACGACCCGCCCCGGAGCCAGGCGCTCCAGCTTGCCGGTCACGCTGCGGTCGGTCGTGGTGCCGACCACGACGAGACGAAATGCCGGATCGGCGATGCGCCCCACCGCCTCGGCCAGGGCGTCGACGCCTTTGTGCTGGCGCGGCGTGCCGAAGAACAGCACGACCTTGGCCTGCTCGGGCACGCCATACTTGCGCCGCGAGGCGGCGCCGTCGAACAGGGCCGGGTCGAAGACGGCTTCGTCGCGAACATGCGCGACGATCGTTCCGCCGAATTCGCGCTGCAGGGCGATGTTGGAGACGATTCTCTCGTCGGCGAAGTTGCACTGGTGCTGCGCGAGGCGGGTCCACAGTTCCGCGTAGGGTTCTTTGTGCTCGCGCGCCGCGCCATCGGCCATCGCTGCCAGGTCTTGCGCGGTCAGCTCGGTTCGATTCTGGAAGAACGACAGTTCATGATCGTCGATGTCGACGATCAAGGGACAGCCGAACTTCTGCTTGACCAGGGCACCCAATTGCAGCGAAGGAAGTCGCGGCTTGCAGGCGATCACGATATCGGGCCGCAGGCGTGCGGCGAGGCTGTCCAGCGAATCGAGCAGCTCGGGCAGGTCCTGCCCCGGCAGGGCGATCACCGGCAGGCGGGCGTTCCTGACGGGCTCCCAGATGTCATGGCCGTAGCGTGGAAACTGGAAACCGACCATCACGACATGGCGCACGACGCGCTGCAGCACCTCGCCCAGCATATAGGACCGGCCGAGCGGGTTGTGCCCGATATCCCAGGTGATGACGAGCGCGGTGAGCTTGAGTTTTTTGGGCTGCACGGCGCGTGGCGCCGCGCTCGGCTGCGCGGCGCGGCCGGGCGCCACGGATCGCAAGGGCTCGGCCGGCTGACCCGGTGGC
>JBAQUQ010000292.1:0-7175 GCA_049297615.1 Burkholderiaceae bacterium | reverse complement strand
CTCGCGGCCCATGGCGCGCCGCTGCGTGCGCCACGCGAACAGGTCCTGCGCTTCTTCAAACGCCGTCCGGCGGGCTGAGTCGAGCCCTCGTTCGCTCGGGCATCGGCGCAAAACCCAGCGCGTTGAGCGTCGCGCTCATCGCCTCATCGATCGGGGTGATCTCCAGCGGTCCGATGGCTTGGCCGAGCGACCCGCCCTGCAGCGCGTGCGGCACCTCGAACAGGTAAGCCAGGTCGACGATCTCGCGCCATGGCGGCACCAGCCACGCGAACGCACGGATCCAACCCCAGGGCAGGCTCGCGCGGCGCATTGCGCCTGGCGGCTCGAGGCCGATCGCAGCGGCGGCGCGCTCGATCGCGCCCAGGAATTGCGCGCCCGTGAGGGCGTAGCCGGGGAAGTGCAGGCAGGCGAATGGCGGCAAGTGTTCGGCGCGGCTCGCCACCGCGACGAAGGCACGTGCCAGGTCGGGCACATAGGCCCAGGCGTGGCTGCGGTCCAGCGGACCGGCGTAGCTCAGCTTGCCCCTGGCCAAGGATTTGACGATCACCCTGTCGAACCAGGAGCCCCTGCCTGCGCCAAAAAAGTCTCCCGCGCGGATCACCACCGAGCGCAAGCCTTGCGCCGCGCGCACGCTCATTTCGTTCTCGATGGCGACGCGAATCCGGCCTTTTTCGGTCGTCGGACTCTGCGCTGTATCGACCTGCAGGCGCGCGGGCATGTTCGCGCCGAAGTTGTACACATTGCCTGGGAACATGAAGGTGGCGCCCAGGCGCTGGGCAAGGTCCATGCCCAGGCTGGCCTGCGGCAATGCCGCGCTGGCCCATTGCCGGTAGGGCTGGTTGATCGCATAGACCACAGTGCGAGCGCCTGCCGCTGCCGCGGCCAGAGCCACCGAATCGGCCAAGGGCGTGGCCACATGGGTCACCCCGACGGGCAGCGAGGCCGGCGCGCGCCGCATCTGTGCCAGCACCGTCCAGCCGGCGCCGCCGAATGCGCGAACCGCCGCGCCGCCCAGGCGTCCGTTCGCGCCGAGGATCAAGACCTTGGGTGCTTCGCTGCGATGCATCTGGCAAGTCCTTTCGGCCTTTCGGTCGCCGCAATGCGGTCAGTCTGAACCGGTCGCCCTCATCCGGCAATTGCCGAAGCGTGCATGCTAGCTATACATTTGCGTATGTCCGCCAAGAGCTTCGATTGGGCCCTCGTGAAGAGCTTCGTCGCAGTGTTGGACGCCGGCAGTCTGATGGGCGCGGCGCGCAAGTGCGGGGCACAGCAGCCGACGCTGTCGCGCCACATCGCCGAGCTGGAAACGCAACTCGGTGCAGCGCTGTTCGAGCGCACCGGGCGCGGCGTCACGCCCACCGCGGCGGGCCTGGCGATCGCCGATGCGGCGCGTCAGATGGAGACCGGTGCCGACGCGCTGAACGCCGTACTGCTGCGGCGCAGCGCGGCCTCCAGCGGCACGGTGCGCATCGCCACGAGCCAGGTGGCCGCAAGTTACCTGCTGCCTCCGGTACTCGCCGCGTTGCAGCTCGAGGAGCCCGGCATCCAGGTCGAACTCGTCGTCTCCAACGCCTTGAGCAACCTGCTGCGCCGCGAGGCCGACATCGCGCTGCGCATGGTGCGCCCGGTGCAAGCCTCACTGATCGCGAAGAAGCTCGCCGACCTGCCCATCGTCGCCTGCGCGCACAGCAGTTATTTGAAACGCGCCGGAGCGCCGCGCCAGCCGCGCGACTTGCTCCGGCACCGATTGATCGGCTACGACCGCGACGTAAGCATCGTGCGCGGCTTCGCCGCGCTGGGCACGCCGATCGCACGCGAACAGTTCGCGCTGCGCACCGACGACCAGATCGCCTATGGCCGCCTGATCGCCGCGGGCGCGGGAATCGGTTTCGCGGCGCGCTACAACATCGGGCATTGGCCCGGCGTCGTGCCTGTCCTGCCCGGCCTGGCGATCCCGCCCTTGCCCTGCTGGCTCGCGGTGCACCGCGAGATCCGCGGCAGCGCCATCGTTCGGCGCGTCTTCGATTTCCTGGCCGAGGCGGTGCCGCGCGAATTGGCCGGCGGGTAGCGGCGTTCGATTCAAGGGGCTGCGCTGCATCAGGCCGCGCGATGCTCCAGGTGGTGGTGCGCACCGGCGTACTGCCCGAGGCAGCTCGTCAGGAAGGGCAGAACGAGCTTCAATTGCTCATGCAAAGTATGCGGCGGGTTGATCACGACGACGCCGCTGCCGTTCAGGCCGAATCCGGGTTCGTGCGATTGCTGCACCGTCAGACTCGCATGCAGCCAGCCTTTCGGTGCGAGCGCGATGAGGCGCTTGGGCAACTGCGCCGCCTCGAGCTTGCCCACCTGCGGGTACCAGATCAGGTAAACGCCTTCGGCGAAACGCGAGATCGCTTCACGCGCGGCGGCATGGACGCGGCCGTAGTCGCCTCGTCCTTCATAGCTCGGGTCCAGCAAGACGACGGCGCGACGCGTCGAAGGCGGCAACTGGCTTTTCAAACCCTCGAAGCCGTCGCGGTCGTAGACCTCGACGTCCTGTGCATCGGCAAGGTAGGCCGCGAGGATTCGATGCTCGGTGGGGTGCATTTCGAACAGGCGGTGCTGGTCGCCCCTGCGCAGGAGCAATCGCGCGATCGCCGGAGACCCGGGGTATTGCTCGAGCCTGGCGCCTGCGTTGAATTGCCTGACCAGGCCCACGTAATCGGCCAGCGCCGGTGGCAAGTCGTCGCGCTCCACCAACCGGGCGATGCCGGTTTCGAATTCGCGCTTCTTGCGTGCGTGCTCGCCTTGCAGCGAATAGCCGCCCGCCCCGGCATGGGTATCGATCAGCCGGTAGGCCTTGGGCTTGGCATTCATGTAGCGCAGCACGAGTGCCAGCAGGGTGTGCTTGAGCACATCGGCATGGTTGCCGGCGTGGAAAGCGTGGCGGTAGGCCAACATGATGCGATGGGTGCGACGGCTCGGCGGGGCGCGGCTGTGCGCCGACAAATATAGCCTGCCCCTTCAAACGCCGCGCGCGCGGTCGGCGTGAAAGCGCGCCACGAAGGCGTTGAAGCTGCCCGCGTCGAGCGCTTCGCGAATCTCACGCATCAGGTTCAGGTAGTAGTGCAGGTTGTGCAGGCTCGCCAGCATCGGCGCGAGCATTTCGCCGCAGCGCTCGAGATGGTGCAGGTAGGCACGCGACACCGCTGCGCTGGCCCCTGCGCCCGTGCCCGCACCTGCGCAGGCGTGACACAGGCAAGTCGGGTCGATGGGCAACTCGTCGTTCTTGTAGCGCGCGTTGCGCAGCCGCAGGTCGCCGAAGCGAGTGAACAGATGGCCATTGCGTGCATTGCGCGTGGGCAGCACGCAGTCGAACATGTCCACGCCCGCCGCTACGCCTTCGACCAGGTCTTCGGGAGTGCCCACGCCCATCAGGTAGCGCAGCTTGTCGCGCGGCAGGCGCTGCGGTGTGTACGCGACGATGCGCTGCATCTCCTCCTTGGGTTCGCCGACGCTGACGCCGCCGATCGCGTAGCCGGGCAGGTCCAGGGCAGCCAGCGAATCGATGGACTCTTGGCGCAAGGTCTCGAACATGCCGCCCTGCACGATGCCCAACAGCGCATTGCGGTTCTCCAGGCGCATGAACTCGTCGCGGCAACGCCGCGCCCAGCGCAGGCTCATGCGCATCGACTCGCCGGCCTCGCGCTGCGTCGTCAGTCGGTCTTCGGTTCGGTAGGGCGTGCAATCGTCGAACTGCATCACGATGTCGGCGTCGAGCACATGCTGGATTTGCATGCTGATCTCGGGGGTGAGGAAGAGCTTGTCGCCGTTCAGCGGCGAGGCGAAGTGCACCCCTTCTTCGCCGATTTCGCGCATCGCACCGAGCGACCAGACCTGGAAGCCGCCGCTGTCGGTGAGGATGGGTTTGGCCCAGCCCTCGAAGCGGTGCAATCCGCCGAACTGTCGCAACACGTCCAGGCCCGGGCGCAGCCACAGATGAAACGCGTTGGCGAGGATGATCTGCGCGCCCATCGTCTGCAGGGACGACGCGAGCACTCCTTTCACGCTTGCGTAAGTGCCCACCGGCATGAACACCGGAGTCTCGACGACGCCGTGATTCAGCGTGAGCCGGCCGCGCCGCGCCAGTCCGTCGGTGGCGAGCAGTTCGAAGCGCAGCATGGCGCGAATTGTCGCAGGCGGATTCTTGCGGGGGAGGGACTGCCGTCCCGGCGCAAACCCCGCGCCGCGATGGCACGCTACGAGGGAGGCGCGGGGCCGTGCCTGCGATGTTCAGTACAGCGGCGCGAAGGCGCTGGAGGGCGCCATTTCACCGCTGTCGGCGCGACGCAGCCAACGCGTGACCGTGGTGATCAATGCCTCGGCCAGCACCGGCTTGGTCAGGAAGTCGTTCATGCCCGCCGCCAGACAGGCAGCGCGGTCTTCGGCGAAGGCATTGGCCGTGAGCGCGACGATCGGGACGAGGGTGCCGAATTCACCGACCGTTCCGTTGCGCAGGCGCCGCGTGACCTCGAGGCCGTCCATGTCGGGCATTTGCCAGTCCATCAGCACCAGGTCGAAGGTCTCGCGCGACAGCAGGTCCAGGGCCTGGGCGCCGTCGTCGGCGGTACTCGTCAGGTAGCCGGCGTTTTGCAGCATGCTGCACACGATCATCTGATTCATCGCGTCGTCTTCGACGACCAGCACGTGCCGGTTGTTGCCGCCCGGCGTCATGCCGCGCCCTCTGCCGTGATCGCTGCGAGCCGCAGCGTCTTCAGCGTTGTCCGCCGCGCCGTCCCGCGCCACCGCGCCGAGGCGACTCACGAGCGCCGCGCGCAGGACCGGCTTGATCACGTTGCGCCGCACCTTGAAATGTTCGCGCGCTGATTCTGCAGCCTGCGATTCGGCCGCGGTCATGCCGATCACCTGCTCGGGGTCGAACCAGGCCATCGCGGCTTCCAGGAATTGCCACGTCTGTTCATGATCCACCGCTGCCAGCAGCCATGGTTTTGCCGGGGTCTCGCCCAGGCCGTCCAGCCACTCGCGCAATTCCTGTGCGGTGTGGCAACGCTGAGCCGTGCAGCCCAGGCGCACGAGTTGCGCTTCCAGGGCCTGCGCGCTCGCCTCGTGCGGCTCGAAGAACGCGATCGCGTGGTTCAGCGGCACCGGCTCGGCAATCACCCGGTTCGCCAGCGGCAGTTGCAGCCAGAGGTCGAAACACGAGCCCTTGCCGAGTTCACTGCTGACTTCGATGCGCCCGCCCATCGCCTCGACGAGCTGGCGCGCAATCGCCAGGCCCAGGCCGCTGCCGACGAAGCGCCGGTTCGTTCCGTCGTCGGCCTGACGGAAAGGCTCGAAAACCTGCTTGAGAGATGCCTGGCCGATGCCGATGCCGGTGTCGCTGACGCTGATGTGCAGCGCATTGGGCGCAACGCCAGGCACGACGCGCAACACGACTTCACCGCGCGGCGTGAACTTGACGGCATTGCCCAGAAGATTGAGCAGCACCTGGCGCAGCCGCATGACGTCGCCGCGGCGCCAGGCGGCGATCGACGGGTCGAGCACACCGGCCATGGCCACGCCTTTCGCGCGCGAAGCGACCGAGGCCGTGGCCAACGCGCCCTGCACGCAGTCGAGCAGGTTGAAGTCTTCGATGGCGAGCTCGAAGGCACCGGCCTCGATGCGCGACAAGTCGAGCACGTTATCGATCAGCCCAAGCAGGTTGATGCCACTCGTTCGAATCGCCTCGACCAGGTGACGCTGGCCGTCGTTCGTTTCCTTCTGGTCGAGCAGTTGTGCAGCACCGATCACCGCGTTCAGCGGCGTGCGCAACTCGTGGCTCATATTGGCCAGGAACCGTGTCTTGGCACGCGAAGCGGCTTCGGCACTCTCTTTTTCCTTCTTCAGCTCCTGGGTGCGCTCGGTGACGCGGCGCTCGAGCATTCGCATCGAGTCGGCCAGCGCCACGTCGCGCGCCTGCACCTCGTCGAGCATGCGGTTGAAGGCGTGCACGGCCAGGCCGATCTCGTCGCCGGCCACGCCGATCAGGCGCTTCGAATAGTCCTTGTCCGCGGCGATGGCACCCGAGGTTGCGGCGAGCGCCGAAATCGGCTCGGTGATGCGCCGCGCAACGCGGCGCGCCACGTTCAACGTGACGAACAGGCCGGCGGCGCAGCCCAGCAAAATCGCCGCCAGCTCGAACGCCAGCGCCCGGTACAGATCGTTCAGGCCGTTGCGCAGCACGACGCGGCCGAGCTGCGTCTCGCCGGCCCACACGCCTTCGCTCACGACCAGGTGGCCGGTGTGCAAGCCCCCGCCCTCCCGGGGCGCGTTGCCGCGGGCGTTGCCGTACACGGCCACGAGCCGATCCGTTTTGTCGACCAGCCACGCGGCTTCGACTTGGGCGCGTGTGCTCAGGCCGCCGAGCGTATCGGCGATCGTCTTGCGGTCCTCGAAGGCCAGGGGCACCTGCAAGGCATAGGCCATGGTGCGCGCCAGCTCCTGCGCGGCATTCAGCGCCCGCGCCTGCTGGAACCACACGCTGGCAATCAATACCGCAAGGAAACCGCACAGCGCCGTGGCACCCGCGCACAAGGCGAGCAGGAGCGACAGGCGCCGAGCCAGGGGCAAATCCTTGCGCATGCTGAAAGCGCTTCGAATGCCCTTCAGCATCGCCCTGGCGTGGCGCCCGGGACGGGTTTGCGATTTGATGTCGATGGAGTCCATGTTGCGTTGGCGGACGCCGCCGCGCGCTACGCAGCGCGGGCATGCTGGCAGGGCAGAAACAGGCGCCGTCTACCCGCTGGACTGTAAAGCCGCGCCGACGCGACGTCGAGAATGCCCGGTCTTGCGGCCTGCTGTGGCGTGCCCTGGGTCACGCGCGCGCGGGCACCTGCAACGGATGCTGACAGCGTGCAACATCCTGATACTCAAAGCCTGTCGGGGCTCGCGTTCAGTCTTGCCCGCTGCGCTCGAGCAACATCGCATCGCCATAGCTGAAGAACCGGTAGCGCTGCGTTATTGCATGGGCGTAAAGGGTTCTGATTGCGTCCACCCCCGCGAATGCGCTGGCGAGCATCAACAAGGTGCTCTTGGGCAGATGGAAATTCGTGATCAGCTCATCGACGACACGAAAGCTGAAACCCGGCACGATGAACAGATCGGTCTCGCGCTGGCAGGCGTGCAGCGCGCCACCC
>JBAQUQ010000291.1:0-4652 GCA_049297615.1 Burkholderiaceae bacterium | reverse complement strand
CACCGGGCCCGCAAGCGCGGGCGCCGGGATGGGCGGCGCACGCCGGCGGACTTCTGGTTCCGGCTCGTCGGCCGACAGCTCATCCGGTGCCGGCTCAGGCTGCGGCGGCGCATCGCGCGCCTCTTGCTCCTGTCGCAACCGCGCCAGGCGCTGCATGAAGAAATTGAACAGCAAGATGGCGCCGAATACCAGGATGTAGACGAGTTCGGTGGGCAGGTTGTTCATGGGATTGCGTCTCCGAGTCTGTGCAGATGCGAAGCGCCGGCGCTCAGCCCGGCGTGCCGCCGCCCTTGTCTCCCTCGCCTGCGATCTCGGCGCGCATCGCCGTATCGGCCTGCAGGTTCTTCATGCGGTAGTAGTCCATGATTCCCAGGTTGCCCTGGCGGAACGCCTCGGCCATGGCGCGCGGCACTTCGGCTTCGGCCTCGACGACGCGCGCTCGCATCTCCTGTTCCAGCGCCACGGCCATGGCACGACGCTCCTCGGCTTTCGCCTGGGCGATCTGCTTGTCGGCATTGGCCTGGTCGATCTGCAGCTTGGCACCGATGTTCGCGCCGACGTCGACGTCGGCGATATCGATCGACAGGATTTCGTAGGCGGTGCCGGCGTCCAGCCCTTTGCTCAGCACATGCTTGGAGATGTGGTCCGGGTTCTCGAGCACGTTCTTGTGGCTGCTCGCCGAACCGATGGTGCTGACCATGCCCTCGCCGACGCGCGCGATGATCGTCTCTTCGCCCGCGCCGCCGACCAGCCGGTCGATATTGGTCCGCACCGTGACCCGGCACACCGCGATGAGCTGGATGCCGTCCTTGGCCACCGCGGCGATCTTCGGTGTCTCGATCACTTTCGGCAGCACCGACATCTGCACCGCCTCGAGCACGTTGCGCCCGGCAAGATCGATCGCCGCGGCGCGCTTGAAGGGCAGGGGGATGTTGGCCTTGTCGGCCGAAATCATGGCGTTGACCACCCGCACCACGTTACCGCCCGCCAGAAAGTGCGCCTCCAGGTCATTGATCGAAATGTCGAGCCCGGCCTTCACCGCGCTGATGCGCGCCGTCACCACCGTGGTCGGTGGAACGCGGCGCAGCCGCATGCCGATCAGGGTCAGCAGGCCGACGTAGGCGCCCGACGCCCAGGCCGCAATCCAAAGCGGTATCGGCACCAGGTACAAGACCAGGGCCAGCCCCGCCAACACCATCAGGAGCAAGCCGAAGCCCCCCACCAGACTGCCTATGACTTCATTCATGTCTCACTCCTTGGGTTGATATTCGTGATGTGGCGAACGACGATTCTGTTGCCGTCGACGCGGGTGACGACGATCGGCGCGCCGGCTTCGACATGTTCTCCATCGGAGACCACATCGACGCGCTTGCCGTCAATTTCGGCGATGCCGGCCGGCCGCAGTGGCGACGTCGCCCTGCCCTGCTTTCCCAGCCAGCGCGCATCGCTCTCGGGCGCCGAAGCATAACCTTCGGCAGCGGCAAGCCCCCGCTTCAGGATCAGCCTCTGTCCGAACGGCAAGCGCGGCAGGAAGCGCAGCAGCAGCAGGCTCGCCAGCACTGCAAACAGCAGCGCGAAGATCACGCGCCCGGTGGCCAGCAGGATGAATGTTGCCGTGTCACCGGGCCCGACCAGGCTCAGCGCAAGGCTCGAGAGGATCGCGACGATTCCCAGAAACCCGGCCAGGCCGAAGCCGGGGATGACCAGCAGCTCCAGCGCGATCAGGATGACGCCGGCGGCAGCGAGCAGCAGTTCCTCCCAGCCCGCCAGTTGCACCAGCCAGTGGCCCCAGAAAAACAGTGCCAGACTCGTGATGCCCAGAGCGCCGGGCACGCCGAAGCCGGGGGTGCGAATCTCGAGGATGATGCCGATCATGGCGATGCTGATGAGCAGCGAGCTGACCACCGGGTGCGTCAGGAAACGAACCACGTTCTCGGCCCAGTTCACCTGCACCGGCCTGATCTGCGCGCCGCCCAGGCCGGACTGCTCGAGCAGGCTCTCCAGGCTGTCGGCGCGGAAATCGATGAGCTTGTGCTGGAGCGCTTCTTCGGTCGTCAGCGTGAGCAGCTTGCCTTTCTCGATGACGCCCGGGATCTCCACGTCCGAGTCGACCATCGCCTCGGCCAGCAGGAGGGGCCGCTTGCGGCTCTCGGCGGTGGCGCGAAATTCCTTCCTGACGTAGGAAACCGTCTTCTCACTCACCGGCTGTGCCGAAGCGCCGGGCTGCCCCACCTGCACCGGCGTTGCAGCGCCGATCGTTCCGCCCCCGGCCATGACCATGTTCTCAGCGGCAAGGGCGATCAGCGCCCCGGCCGAAATCGCCCGCTTGTTGACGTAGGCGATCGTGCGGACGCGCGAAGCCAGCAGCGCATCGCGGATCTGCACGGCAGCGTCGACGCGTCCGCCAAAGGTGTTGATGTCCAGAACGACGGCCGCCGCGCCCGCCTGCGCTGCCTCGTCCAGAGCGCGCTGGACGAAGGGCGCCTGGCCGAGATCGACCATGCCTTCGATAGGCACCAGGTAGACGAAGGGGCGCTTGTCCTGCGCCAAGGCTGCGGCCATCGTCGCAAGGAATGCGAACGCAATCAGGGTCAAGACTGCGACCCGGTTCGTTCTCCCCAGTGGCATGGCGCTCCCTTCGACATCAAACAAGGACTCGAGCTGGCCGACGGGCCATCGATGGCGCCGAGCCTCGGGCGCTGCGATCGATTATGGTCTGATGACCGCACCGGGCCGCCCAAGAGGCCCTCTCGGACGGATGCCCGGCAGCGCCCGGGGTCCGCGCTCAGCCCGCGCGCCAGGGGTTGACGATCGCCACCTGGCTGGGTTCGAAGTCGGCCACGTTGCGGGTGACCACGGTCATCGAGTGCACCAGCGCCGTCGCGGCGATCAGGGCGTCACGCTCGCTCATCCGGTCAGGAACATGCAGCCGCGCGCAACGCCGTGCCACGGCGGCGTCGATGGGGAGGATTCGGTCCGCGAATGCCGGCAGCACATGTTCATCGAGCCAAGTGCGCATCACGGCCCCTTGCACCGTGTCCCGCCGCTCGATCAGCAGCACGCCGGTCTCCAGCTCGAGCAGCGTGATCGCCGAGAGGTACAGGCCACCGACAGGCACCTTGCGTGCCCAGGCCGCGACTTTCGGATTGGCCTTGCCGGCCTTGGCTTTGCGCAGTTCGGAAACGACGTTCGTGTCGAGCAGGAACATCACTTCAGCTTTGCCGGGCGCGTGAGCTTGCCGACCCGCGGCACCGAGAATTCGATCGTCTCGGCACCGGGAGAGGCGAGAAGATCGACGATGCTGCTGTTCGAGCCCGCGAGCGACTGGTATTGCTCGATGCTCATCAACACATGGGCCGGGCGGCCGCGGTCGGTGATGAAGACAGGGCCACGTCTGGCAGCCTTCTTGGCCTTGCCTGTGTCCTGGTTGAACTCTCGACTGGACAGGGTGGTGACGGTCACGGTGCGCCTCGCCTGGCCCATTGTATCAACATCTCTACATCATGACGCTCGATGGACGGCTCCGCAGGTGCCGCAGCCCGGCCGTGCGCCGTGCCCTCGCGCAGCGCCGCCCGTCAGATGGTCGCGGACGATTCGCTCCTGCGCAAGGCAGCGGGCTGCTCGCGCGCAGCGGGTAGCATCGGTGCCACGAACCACCACCTTCGAGGAGAGATCGACATGGACCTGGGGATCGCCGGCAAGTGGGCGCTCGTGTGCGCCGCGAGCAAGGGACTCGGCAAGGGCTGCGCCGAGGCGCTGGTGCGCGAAGGCGTCAATGTGATCATCACGGCGCGCGGCGTCGAGACGCTGGAGGCCACGGCCGCCGGGCTGCGCGCGCTCAATGCCGCCGTGCAGGTGCGCACCGTCGCCGGCGACATCACCACCGAGGCCGGGCGCGCAGCGGCGCTCGCGGCTGCGCCACAGGTGGACATCCTCGTCAACAACGCCGGCGGTCCGCCGGCAGGCGACTTCCGCGACTGGACGCGTGAGACCTGGATCGCCGCGCTGGACGCCAACATGCTGACGCCGATCGCGCTCATCAAGGCCACCGTGGACGCCATGGCCGAGCGCGGTTTCGGTCGCATCGTGAACATCACCTCGGCGGCGGTGAAGGCGCCCTACGAGTCGCTCGGCCTGAGCAATGGTGCACGCACCGGCCTCACCGGCTTCGTCGCCGGCCTCGCGCGCCAGCCCAAGCTGGCGTCGCGCAACGTCACGCTGAACAACCTGCTTCCCGGGCCCTTCGACACCGATCGGCTGCGCAGCAATACCGCCACCGTGGCGCAGAAGTCGGGCCAGACTTTCGAGGTGCTGTGGGAGACGCGCCGCAAGGGCAACCCGACGCAACGCTTCGGCGATGCGCGCGAGTTCGGAGCCATGTGCGCCTTCCTGTGCAGTGTGCACACCGGCTACATGACGGCGCAGAACGTGCTGATGGACGGTGGTTCGTACCCGGGCACGTTCTGACCCCGGCGCTCGGCTGCGCAGCCGCGCAGGCCTGATCCGCTGCGAGCGAATCAGCGGGTCGACGTAAGCCGCGGTGCGCGGGCGCGTGCAGGGCCTGATGCCTGCCCCATCATGCCTGCGCCAGCGCGGCTCGCACTTCGGCCGCGCGCGGGATCGGCGCCACCGCGCCGTAGCCCTGCGTGGAC
>JBAQUQ010000290.1:0-7570 GCA_049297615.1 Burkholderiaceae bacterium | reverse complement strand
GGCCCTGGCCGAAGCGACGCGCGGCAACGCGCTGGCCGCGCTGCCGCGCCTGGGCTTGGTGCAAAACCCGGCGCCGAGGCAGCCTGCCGGCGCGAGTCCGCGCTGAGACTCGCTGCATTGAAGGCGCGCCGGAGCCTCTGACGATCGCCCAGCGATGCGAACCCGACCTCCTGCGAGCCCCTGGCCGCCCGCCACGATTTCCGAGGCGGGCGGAGTGCGTTACCTGCACTTGGGCACACCTTGGGTGCAAGGCGCGATGCGCATCCGCGAGCCGCTGGCCATCGAGCTCGAATACGTGCAGCGCATGATGGTCTGGCTGCTGCTGCGCCCAGGCGCCGATCTGGCCAAGGGCCATGCCGTGCAATTGGGCCTGGGGGCCGGTGCCATCACACGTTTTTGCCACAGCAAACTGCGCATGCGAACGACGGCTGTCGAGATCAATCCCAGCGTCATCGGCGCCGGGCGCGCCTGGTTCCACTTGCCGCAGGACTCAGCGCGCTTGATCGTGATCGAGCAAGACGCCGGGAAGTTCGTGGCCGAGCCGCAGCGAGCCGCGACGGTGCAGGTGTTGTGTGTCGATTTGTACGATCACGAGGCCGCCGCGCCGGTGCTCGACAGCGAGGGCTTCTACGCCGATTGCCGCGCCGTCTTGAGCGACGACGGCGTCATGAGCGTGAACTTGTTCGGCCGCCAGACCAGTTTTACGCGAAGCGTGCAACGCATCGCCGCCGCGTTCGGGGCCAGCCAAGTACGCAGCATGCAGCCCACGCGAGAGGGCAATTCGATCGTCGTGGCAGTGAAAAGCCAGGCTTTTCCCACCCAGTCTTTGCTTGCCGCACGCGCGCAAAACATTGAAACTCGGCTCCGCCTGCCTGCACGCAAGTGGCTTCGTATGATCAGACCCCTGGCGCCGACGCCGCTGGAATCCACCGAGCATACCGAGCTTGCCCGCGAATGACTCCTGTTGATCTTGCCACGCGCCCCACCGCCGCACACAGCGGGGCTCTCGACTGGCGCGTGCTGCTGAAATGGCTGCGCGAAGACGATGTCATCGGCGCCGACGAGGCCGAGCGCACCGAGAAGCGCTTCGCCGCCGGGAACAGCTCGCAACACCCGCTGCAGCGCCTGGGCGGCGCGGGTTTGCTGCGCAAGGGCAACGGCAAGCCGCTCGATGTCGAGCGTCTCACCGAGTGGCTGGCCGGGCGCTGCCGCATGCCCTATCTGCGCATCGACCCGCTCAAGGTCGACGTGGGCCGGGTCACCGACGTGATGTCGGTCAACTACGCCGAGCGGCGTCACGCATTGCCGATGCAGTACGGCCTGACCGATATCACCATCGCCACTTGCGAACCGTTTGACATCGGCTGGGTGGCAGAGATTGAATCGCACACGCGCAAGACGGTCAAGCTGGTGCTGGTCAGCCCGGGCGAGATCGCGCGCTACACGACGGAGTTCTACACGCTGTCGAAGTCGGTGCGAGCCGCGGCCAAGGCGGGCGAAATGTCGCCCCTGGCGAGCTTCGAGCAACTCGTCGAACTGGGCCGCAGCAACAAACAACTCGACGCGAACGATCAAGGCGTCGTGCAGGTCGTGGACTGGCTGTGGCAATACGCCTTCGACCAACGCGCCTCGGACATCCACCTCGAGCCACGCCGCGACTTGAGCCTGATCCGCTTTCGCATCGACGGTGTGATGCACACCGTGTACCAGCTTCCGCCCGGGGTGATGAACGCGATGATCGCGCGCATCAAGCTGCTCGGCCGCATGGACGTCGTGGAAAGGCGGCGGCCCCTGGATGGGCGGATCAAGACGCGCAACCCCGATGGCGACGAAGTGGAAATGCGGCTCTCGACCCTGCCCACTGCGTTCGGCGAAAAAATGGTGATGCGAATTTTCGACCCCGACACAGCGATCAAGGAACTCGATGCACTGGGCTTCGGAGCCCACGACGGCAAGCGCTGGGAAAGCCTTGTCACCAAGCCGCACGGCATCATCCTCGTGACCGGTCCCACCGGGTCGGGCAAGACGACGACGCTGTACTCCACGCTGCGCCGCTTGGCGAGTGACGAAGTCAACGTCTGCACGATCGAAGACCCGATCGAAATGATCCAGCCGGCGTTCAACCAGACGCAGGTGCAGCCCGCCCTCGAACTCGGGTTTGCGGAAGGCCTGCGCGCCCTGATGCGGCAGGACCCGGACATCATCATGGTCGGCGAAATCCGCGACCTGGAGACCGCCGAGATGGCGATCCAGGCTGCTCTCACCGGCCACTTGGTGTTCAGCACGCTGCACACCAATGACTCGCCCTCGGCGGTCACGCGGCTCGTCGACCTCGGCGTGCCGCCCTACCTCATCGGTGCGTCGCTGATCGGCGTGCTCGCGCAGCGCCTGGTGCGCACCCTGTGCGAACAATGCAAGATCCCCGACGAATCGGTGACGCGCGAGGCCCTGCTCGAAGTCGTCAAACCATGGCGCTTGAGCGGGGGCATGCGGCCCTTCAAGCCGGTGGGTTGCCTGGATTGCCGAATGACGGGTTTTCGCGGCCGTGCCGGCCTCTACGAGTTGCTCAATGTGAGCCATGCGGCGCACGCCTGCATCCACCCTGTGCCTGATACCGCAAAGCTGCGCGCCCAGGCGCTGATCGATGGCCTGCGCCCGCTGCGCCTGGCCGGTGCCATGAAAGTGGCCGAAGGTGTGACCACGATCGACGAGGTCCTGCGCGCCACGCCGAATTGGGCTTAGTTAGCTTGCGCCGAGCGAGCCCTTGCGGGCTCGCGAGTGGCTGGCCAAGAGCCCGATCGCTGCGAGCACGCCGAGGCGCGCGCCATCGCCGGGACTTGTTCAGCGTCGCCTTAGCCTTGTCCCCGCGGCGCTACGTGTAAACCACACGTGAGGCACAGCATGCAGTGCCTAGAATCGGGCGCGATACACGGGGTGTGCGAGGAGACCAAATGCATATCAAGAGCCAGCGCGACTTCTGGTCGGGGCTGATGTTTCTGATTGTCGGCGCGGGTTTCGCGATCGGCGCGACCAACTATTCGATGGGCACGTCGGCGCGCCCGGGGGCGGGCTATTTCCCGCTCGGGCTGGGTGTGCTGACAGCCCTGCTGGGCGCCTTCCTCCTGTTCGAGTCGCTGACGATCGAAACCGACGACGGCGAGCCGGTTGGTCACATCGCCTGGCGGCCTTTGATCGTGATCGTCGTCACGATCAACGTCTTCGGCGCACTGCTGCCGCGCCTGGGAATGATTCTCACGATTCCCATCCTGATCGTGATGACGAGCCTGGCCGGCGACGAGTTCGGCTGGCGCGGCGTGGCGATCAACGCCGTTGTACTCACGTTCAGCTCGTGGGTTATCTTCGTCTGGGGGCTCAACTTGACGATGCCACTATGGCCGTGGTTCATGCAGTGATGCGACCCTAGCAAGAAGCATCACAAGGCACGCCACCATGGACCTCGTCAACAACCTCGCGCTCGGTTTCGGTGTCGCGTTCACCTTCCAGAATGTGCTGTACGCCTTGTTCGGCGCGGTACTGGGCACCTTGATCGGCGTGCTGCCAGGCATCGGCCCGGTGGCGACGATCGCGATGCTGTTGCCGTCGATCTACGCGCTCGATGCGACGCCGGCGCTCATCATGCTCGCCGGCATTTATTACGGCGCACAGTACGGCGGCTCGACGACGGCGATCCTGATCAATGTTCCCGGCGAATCGAGTTCCGTCGTCACCGCGATCGACGGCTACCAGATGGCGCGCCAGGGCCGGGCCGGTGCGGCGCTCGCCGCCGCCGGCCTGGGCTCGTTCTTTGCCGGCAGCGTGGGCACGCTCGTCATCGCCGCGTTCGCACCACCGCTCACCGAACTCGCTTTCAAGTTCGGCCCGGCAGAGTACTTTTCGCTGATGGTGCTCGGACTGATCGGCGCCGTCGTGCTTGCCTCGGGTTCCTTGCTGAAGGCGCTGGCGATGATCCTGCTCGGCCTGCTGCTCGCCCAGATCAACACCGACGTGATCTCGGGCACGGCGCGCTACAGCTTCGACATTCCCGAACTCACCGACGGCATCGGCTTCGTGACGATCGCGATGGGTGTGTTCGGTTTCGGCGAAATCATCGCCAACCTGGGCCAGCCGGCCGAGCGCCGCGAGGTGTTCACGAAGGACGTGAAAGGTCTTTGGCCGACCAAGCAAGACTTTCACGACGCCTGGCCGTCTGTGGTGCGCGGCACGGCGCTGGGTTCGATGCTGGGCGTGTTGCCCGGCGGCGGTGCCCTGCTCTCGTCGTTTGCAACCTACACGATGGAAAAGAAACTCGCCGGGCCGAACGGCAGGTTCGGCAAGGGCGACATTCGCGGCGTCGCCGGGCCGGAGAGCGCCAACAATGCCGGCGCGCAGACCTCGTTCATCCCGATGCTCACGCTGGGCATCCCGCCGAATCCGGTGATGGCATTGATGGTCGGCGCGATGACGATCAAAGGCATCCAACCGGGTCCGCAGGTCATGACGAGCAATCCGCAATTGTTTTGGGGCCTGATTGCCTCGATGTGGGTCGGCAACCTGATGCTCATCGTCCTGAACCTGCCCCTGATCGGCATCTGGATCAAGTTGCTGACGGTGCCGTACCGCTATCTGTTTCCGGCGATCACGCTGTTTTGTTGCATCGGTGTCTATACCCTCAACAACAATACCTTCGACGTTTTCATGACCGCGGCCTTCGCCGCCATCGGTTACCTGTTCTTCAAACTCGGCTGCGAGCCCGCGCCCCTGCTGCTCGGCTTTATTCTCGGGCCGATGATGGAGGAGAACCTGCGCCGCGCGCTGTTGTTATCGCGCGGCGACTGGACCACGTTCGTGACGCGCCCGCTGTCGTCCGGTTTGCTGATCGCCGCGGCGCTCATGCTCGTGATCGTGATGTTGCCGGCCATTAAGAGCAAACGCGAGCAGGCCTTCCACGACGCGGTGTGACGCCTTCGCGGCATGCTCGCCACCCACCCGCTTCGCGAGTCCCTGCACAACGAGGTCCATGCACGGCCCTATGAGCAACTGAGCGCGCCGCTGACACTGTCGCACCTGGCGCTGTTGACTCCCGACCCGGTCGCGTCGCGCGCGCACCTGCACCGGCTGCTCGAGGCGCGCCATTTGCCCTTGCCCTCCACCGGTGCCAGCCACCTCAGTGTCGACCTCGGCGGCGTGCGTTTGCGCTGGGAGCAACACACCGAGTTCCAGACCTTCACCTTCTGGCGCACCCCGGCGCCGGGCGCCACGGGGCTGGGCGACACGGCGCTGGCCCATGTCAGCAGCGAATGGCTGCATGCCTTGCCGGGGCAGTGGCTGGTGGGCCTGCACATGATCGTCGCTGACGCCCTGGCTGAATCTGCCGTCGACGCCGTGGCACGCGGCTTTCTCGATGAGACGGGTCTGGTCGGTGCCGCGGTGAGTGACGGCCAGGGTCTGGTGGTCACCGACTTCCGCTTGCACGCCGACAGCTTTGCGCGCCAATTGCTGAACGTGCAGGGCATGAATCCGCGACGCCTGGGGCGCACTGTGCAGCGGCTCCTCGAAATCGAAACCTACCGCATGATGGCCTTGCTCGGCCTGCCCGTAGCCCGCCAGGTGGCCGCGACCCTCCAGTACGCCGAACGCGACCTGGCGCGAGTGGCCGAGCAGATCCGCAGCGCGAAGCAGGAAAGCGAGCCCGAGCTGCTGCGCCAGCTCACCCAATTGGCCGGCGAAGTGGAGAGCCTGTACGCCGCAACGCATGCGCGGTTTTCAGCGAGTTCGGCGTACTTCGAACTCGTGCAGCGGCGCATCGAAGAACTGCACGAGGTGCGCCACGGCGGCTTGCAGACGCTCGGCGAATTCATGGACAGGCGCCTGGCGCCCGCGATGCAGACCTGTGCCTGGGCGGCGCGCCGCCAGCAAGGCTTGAGCGAACGCATCGCGCGCATCAGCAGCTTGCTGCGCACGCGCGTCGAGATCGAGCAGCAGCAAAGCAGCCAGGGCCTGCTCGACGCGATGAACCGGCGCCAGCGCGCGCAGATGTTATTGCAGTCCGCCGTCGAAGGCCTGTCGGTCGCAGCGGTCACCTACTACGGTGCCGGCCTGGTGGGCTATGTGGCCAAAGGGGCAAAGGCCGTGGGCATGGCCGTGTCGCCCGACTTGGCCACTGCGCTGAGCATTCCACTGATTGCCTTCGCCTTCTGGCTCGCCCTGCGCCGCGTGCGCCGCAGGGCGCTGTCGGCAGCAGACCGAGCACACATCACATAAGCAGCGCCGCTCCGACGCGCCGGCGCAGGGCGTGCGCGAGCGTGCCAACCTTCTAGCGTGATCGGGTCGCTCACGCCTGAATCGAGTATCCGCCGTCCACCGGGATGGCCATGCCGGTGATGAAGTCCGACGCCGCACTCGCCAGAAACACCGCGGTTCCGGCGAGATCTCCCGGACGGCCCCAGCGCCCGGCCGGCGTGCCCGCAAGGACGCGCTCGTTCAGGCCGTCGACCTCACGGCGTGCCTGACGCGTGAGCTCGGTGTCGATCCAGCCCGGCAAGATGGTGTTGACCTGGATGTTGTCCGCGGCCCATGCGCAGGCCATCGACTTGGTGAGCTGCACCACACCGCCCTTGCTCGCGCCGTAGGCGGGAGCGAACGACGCGCCGAAGATCGACAGCATGGAACCGATGTTGATCAGCTTTCCACAGCCCGAGCGCTTCAGGTGCGGGTAGGCGGCGCGCGCGCACAAAAAGGTGCTGGTCAGGTTCGTGTCGAGCACGCTGTGCCACTCGGTCAGTGCGAGTTGCTCCACGGATTTGCGAATATTGATGCCGGCGTTGTTGACCAGGATGTCGATGCGCCCGCAGCGCCGCATCGCTGCGTCGACCATGGCCTGAACCGATGCTTCGTCGCTTATGTCGACCTCGAGCGCAAGCGCGTCGCTGCCCAATGCCGCGAGCTGTTCGACGGCATGGGCCGACTTCGCCGCATCGCGCGCCGCGACGACAACCCTCGCACCCGCGCGCGCCAAGCCCAGGGCCAGGCCCAAGCCTATGCCTCCATTGCCGCCGGTCACGATCGCCACTTTGGCACTGAGGTCGAACATCGATGCGTCTCCTTGAAGGACAGGGGATTGTCAAGCGTGATGACGGCAGCCATGGCGGCTTCGTAGAATGCCAGACGATGCCCCAGCCCGAGGCCACCGCTGTTTCCACCTCGCGCCGGCAATCCCTCTGGCCGGGGCTGAGCCTGGCGATCATGGGGGCGATTGCCTTCTCGGCCAAGGCCATCATCGTCAAGCTCGCGTACCGCTACGGTGTCGATGCGATCACCTTGATCACTTACCGCATGCTGTTCGCACTGCCGCTGTTCGTCCTGCTCGCGGCGCTGGCGGGGCGCGGTCAGGCGGCGCTCGCGCGGCGCGACTGGAGCGTGGTGCTCGGCCTGGGTTTTTGCGGCTACTACCTGGCCAGCACGCTCGACTTCATCGGCCTGGAATACATCAGTGCCAGCCTGGAGCGATTGATTCTCTATTTGAGCCCGACCGTCGTGCTCTTGCTCGGCGCCTTGCTGCTGAAGCGGCGCG
>JBAQUQ010000289.1:0-1517 GCA_049297615.1 Burkholderiaceae bacterium | reverse complement strand
GAACACGGCTTGCTGCAAGCGCACGCCCATCAGGGAGTGCGTGTCGATGTGCAAGCTCGCGCCGGCCGGATCGGCCGGTGGGTAGATCTGCAAGCCCTCCAGCCCGTGGCGCGCCAGCGCCGCCGCCAGCGCGGCGAACGCGCGCTCGTGCAGTTCGAGGAAATCGGCGCGCAAGCGGCCGTAGCGCTCGAGTTCGCGCAGGATCTCACCGGCCAGCAGCAGGCATTTCTCGTCGAGAAAGACATAGCCCTCGTGCATCGCACGGCGCTCGTCCTTCATCTCGATGAGGGCGCTGCGCGTGGGATTGATATCGCTCACGCCTGAGCCTCGACCTGCGCCTCGATGTGGGCGGCGATCTGCGCGTCCGACAGGCGCGTCAACTCGCTCTTCGCAAACCCGGCGAGCAGGCCCCAGCCGAGCGCCATGCTCTGTTCGAGAGTGCGCGCTTCGCTCTGATTCACCAGGGTCTGCTCGAACTCAGTGCCGAAGCGCAGGTACCTGCGGTCGGTCTCGGCCAGGCCCTCGACGCCCACCACGCTGGCGAGCAAGCGCGCCTGCGTCGCGCGCGCGTAAGCGGCGTACAACTGGCTCGCCAGGGCCGGGTGGTCGGCGTGCGTGTACTTCGCGCCGGTGCCGTCCTTCATCAGCCGCGACAGACTCGGCAGCACGTTCACCGGCGGGTAGACTCCGCGCCGGTCGAGGTCGCGTGACAGCACGATCTGGCCTTCGGTGATGTAGCCGGTCAGGTCCGGGATCGGATGGCCGATGTCGTCGGCGGGCATCGTCAGGATGGCGAGTTGCGTGAGCGTGCCTTGCTGGCCCGGTTCGGCGCCGCGCAGGCAGCCGGCGCGCTCGAACAGGGTGGCGAGGTCGGAATACATCGTTCCGGGGAAACCCTTGCGGCTCGGGATCTCGCCCTTGCTCGACGACACCTCGCGCAGCGCCTCGCAGTAGTTCGTCATGTCGGTGAGGATCACGAGCACGTGTTTGCCCAAGGAGAAGGCCAGGTACTCGGCCGCGCTCAGCGCAAAGCGCGGCGTCAGCAGGCGCTGCGTGCTCGAATCGCTGGCCAGGTTGAGGAACAGCGCGGTCCGTTCGAGCGCCCCGCCCTGCTCCAGGCTGCGCCGGAAGTACTCGGCGCTGTCATACGGAACGCCGATGCCGGCGAAGACGATCGCGAAGTCTTCGGCCTTGCCCTGGCGCAGCCGCGCATGGCTGGCGATCTCGACCGCGAGCCTGTCGTGCGGTAGGCCGCCCCCCGAGAACAGCGGCAGCTTCTGGCCGCGCACCAGGCTGTTCATCAGGTCGAGCGTGCTGATTCCGGTTTCGATGAAGTCGCGCGGCATCGAGCGCGCCACCGGGTTCATCGGCAGGCCGTCGATCGCCACCCTGCGGTGCGCGGCGACGCTCGGCCCGCCGTCGATGACCCGGCCCACGCCGTCGAAGACGCGCCCCAGGATTCCCGGGCCGACGCCGAAGCTCAACGGCTCGCCGTAGAAGCGCACCACGCTGTCTTC
>JBAQUQ010000288.1:0-2068 GCA_049297615.1 Burkholderiaceae bacterium | reverse complement strand
CTGCGACTTCAGGCTCGACTACGGCAAACACGTGCGGCGCAGCGCGGTGCTGATCGCCGCGAACCGCAGCGCCCGCGACGCGCGCATGAACCGCCGCCCCGACATCGCTGCGATCGGCGACGCCGGGGTTTTCATCCGCTCCCTCGCTGCGGCGGCCCCCGCGGGGGCAGGGGCGCGCTGGTCGGGCTGGGTCGAACAACTGCGCGCGCGCGATGCCGAACGCGAAGCCGACATCACGCGGCAGGCGCAGGAGAGCGGCGAATTCGTCAATCCGCTCGCGCTGCTGCGCGAAGTCGAACGCGAAGCGGGTGCGGACGCAATTTTTGTCGCCGACGGCGGCGACTTCGTCTCGACCGCGGCTTACGTGTTGCACCCGCGCGGCCCGCTCACCTGGCTCGACCCGGGAGCGTTCGGCACGCTCGGCGTCGGCGCGGGTTTTGCGCTCGGCGCAGCGCTCGCGCGTCCCGGCAGCGAAGTGTGGATCGTCTTCGGCGACGGCGCCTGCGGCTACAGCCTGAGCGAGTTCGACAGCTTCGTGCGCCACGGCATCCCGGTGATCGCCCTCGTCGGCAACGACGCGTGCTGGACGCAGATCGCGCGTGAGCAGGTGAAGATGCTCAAAGACGACGTCGCTACGGTGCTCGCACGCACCGACTACCACGCGGTGGCCGCGGGCTTCGGCGCCGAGGGCCTGGTCGTGAAGACGATGCGCGAAGTTCCGCTGGCACTGGCGCGTGCGCGCGAGATCGCACGCGGCGGCAGGCCGGTGCTCGTCAACGTGTGGCTCGACAAGACCGAGTTTCGCGAGGGATCGCTGTCGATGTAGGCCGCGTGATCGACACGCCGGCCATTCGCGTTGTTCGTACGCCCCGGCGCCGGCCGTGGCTATGGATCCTGTCCGCGCCGCCGCACGCCGCGAGCAGTGCCGTGCCGGCCGAGCTCGCGATCGAGGCGCGTTGCCTTAAACTGTTTGCGTGGTCGCTCGCGCTCGCTGCGACTGCAATTGCGGTTGCGGCGACGATCCAGACCCGGCAGCTCGCCTGCACCCAGCCACGCCAGACCACGACCTGCGGGATGGACTGCGATGCCCGGGATAGCCAGCCCCCGGGCGGCCCCCGAAATCCGATACGCTCCCAACCGCCATGCTCCGCCCCAGCCACAACGAGACCAGCGGATGTCCGTCATGACGAACAGTACCGGCAGCGACGCGCCACCCGACCCCGTTGAACACGCCCAGGCGCAGGCGCTGCTCCGCCGCAGCCCCATCTTCAGGCGGTGCGGCGGCGACGATCTGGCGGCGCTGGAGGCGGCCGCGCGCTTTGTCGACCATGCTGCAGGGGCCGACATCGTGCGCGAAGGCGATCCTTCGGAGGACCTGATGCTCATCGTGAGCGGCGAGGCACTGGTTCTCAAGCTCGGCGCAAAAGGCGAGCAGCACGAAATCAACCGCCTGGCTGTCGGCGATTCATTTGGCGAGATGGCGCTATTCGACCGCGTGCCGCGGTCGGCCACGGTGCGCGCCCTTGGCCCGGTGCGCACGTTGGTGCTGCCGCTGGCCGACATCGTCGCGCAGACCGAATCGCGGCCGTCGCTGGTGCCGGTGCTGGTTGACATTGCCGCGCTGGTCGCCGAGCGTCTGCGCCTGTCGAGTTCCAACGCGGTGGCCGCGGCCGAACGGGCGCTGGAAGAGGAGCGCACGCGCGCGGTGATGGGCCGTTTCACGTTGCTGCTGATCTTCGCCTATTCGCTCTACACCTGGATTCTGGGCACGGCCACGCAGATGAAGGAGGCTCTCGGCCGCAGCGAGTTCATCACCGTGCCGGCGATCATCATCTGCGTCGCGATCCTGTTCGTGTTCGTGCGCGTCTCGGGCTACCCGGCAAGCTTTTTCGGCGTGACCGCAAAAAACGCCGCCCGCGACATTCGCGAGGCCGTCCTGCTGACCCTGCCGCTGATCGCGTTGACGCTGCTGTTCAAGCTGGCGCTGCTGGCGTGGGTGCCGGCGATGCAGGGCAAACCGCTGTTCGAGATGTTTGCGCCGGCGTCACCGACGGCGCCGGCCGGCGCC
>JBAQUQ010000287.1:0-8997 GCA_049297615.1 Burkholderiaceae bacterium | reverse complement strand
GTATCGCCGAAGCGCAGGCCGCGGGAAGGGGCGACCTCCTCGCGCAGGCGCTCGAGCGCGTCGCCCTCGAAGCGGGAGATGTCGATCTCGCCCGACTTGATCGCCGCATCGCCGGCCTCGCGGATCGCCGCCATCTCCTTCGGCGTCGCGCCGCCGCCGGCGCGCAGGCGCTCCAGCGTGTCCTGCAGCGAGAGATCCTGGATCTCCTGTTCCTTGGCGATGCGGGCGCGGTACTCCGGCGAGCTGGGGTCGGGCAGCTGGTCGATCGACTGCTGGATCAGCCTGGCCTGGGCGTCGAAGGTCGGGCCGATGGTGGTCCAGAGCTTGTCGTTGAACTGCTGCTGCTGCTTCAGCGCGGTGATCTGCAGGTCGGCCAGCTCGACGTTCTTCGACTGCAGCTTCAGCTCCGCCTCGGTCGGAGGCGGAACGCTGGTCGTCTGAGTCGTGCCACCACCGCCCATCTGCCAGCTCCCTAGCGCAGACGCCTCGCCACCATCCGCCCCGACACTACCACAACCCCGCCGCGTCTTGTAAGCGTCTCGGCCCAGCCTTCGACGTCGAAGCCGACGATGCCCTGCACCATCGAGCACCCCATGCGCTGCAGCGTGCCGCAGGCCGACCACATCAGCTTGTGGGCGACCTTGGCCTGGTCGCGCTTGGGGAGATGCTCGTCGATGGTGAGGTATTCCAAACGGCCTATGGGCAGGCTGCCGGCGAGCTGGACCGTGCCGACGATGCGGTCGTCGAGCACGGCGACCAGCCACCAGCCGGCGACCTTGGTCCAGTCGCAGTCGGCCAGGTAGGGGTAGCGGCCGACCAGCAGGGCGCGAATCGCCGGGGCGTCGGTGTCGTCGGCCGGCTGAATGCTGGGGCGGCGCAGCTTGGCGGGGCGGGGCTCGAGCGCCAGCATCACAGGCCGGTGCGTGTGTACTCGGCGATGACGACGCCGGAGGTGCCGTTGCCGCCGCCGGAGAAGTTGAACCGAATCTTGTCGATCGCCGACTGCGCGGCGCCCCAATAGCCATCGCCGTCGCGGCTGGTGCGGGTGCCGCCGGAGCTGACCGCATAGGACCTGTAGTGAAACACCTTGTTGAGCGCCGTTCCGTGCGGGCTGCTCTCCAGATCCACCCTGAAGGAAATGCCGTGCGCGCCGTTGTCGTCGCTGCCACCGGCAATGACGATCGCGGTATCGGTCGTGCTGAGCGTGTCGCCCAGGACGCCGTTGGAAATGTCCCGGTAGTTGTTGGTGTAGCTGCCGGCGGTCTGGTAGGCGGCGGCAATACTGACCTGAGCCTGTAGTGCTTCGTCCTGCACCGCCGGGATGATGTCGCGGCCCCTGTATCCGGCCAAGTCGTAGCCGGTCGGGAAGGTGAACTCGACGCTCGCCGAAGTAGCGAACTGCTTCACCTCGTAGAGCCGGGAGCCGGCCAGCGTCGGCGTCAGCACCCGGAAGCCGGTGCCGTCGTAGACGATGCGATAGAGCGCGCTCGCCTGCAGCGCGTACTCGTTGAGCGCGGTGCCGTCGGGGCTGAGCAGGTTCTTCGCGCCGACCGCCGAGACGTTGATGGTCGGCGCGTCGCTGGTCTGCGCCGAGTGGACCAGGATCAGGAATTCCTGGCCGGCGGCATAGGCGGTGATGGCCGGGCTGGGCGTCAGGACGTAAGCCGGCTGGGTGCCGGTCGTGGTGTAGAAGGTCGCAAGGTTGGTGATGGTGTCGCCGAGGCGCGCGGCATCGGTCAGCGCGGTCGGCGCGCCCAGCCCGGTGATCTTGTTGCCGCCGGCGGCGAGGTTGCCGGTGAGCGGCGAGATCAGGCTGAGCGCGTTGTTCAGGATATTGTTGAACTCGGCGTTCAGGTCCGAGGCATAGAGGATCTCGGCGATCCAGCTCTTGATGCGGGAAAGTGCCATGGCCCCTAGCCCTCGTCGTTTCTGGTGCTGTCGGCGTTGCCCTCGATTTTCGCGGTGAAGGCGAACACCTCGCAATCCTGTCCCGAGGTGCCTTGGCCGATGGAGAACTGGATCGCCCGGAAGTCGCCGGCGTCAAGCTCGAAGAAGCGGTCGCCGAAGCTGACATTGGCCAGACTGTCGGTGTCGAGCAGGAAGGCATCGAGCAGCGCCCCGGCACCGCCCTCGGTGATCGGCGTCGAGTTGTAGGAACCCGTCAACCCCTGCCAGCCGAACTCGATGGTGCCGCCGGAGCGATTGGCGATGGCCAGGCTGCCGCCCTGGAAGGTCTTCATCTGCCATGGCGTGCCGTAGCTGAGGAACGGCGTCGTCAGCCGCATGCCGATCGCCGTCGAGGCGTCGATGGTGCGAACGCTCTGGCCCCATTTGCGCAGGTAGCCGTCGCTGCCGCCGAGCATCACCTTGTGCCGGTTGCTGTCGGACGCATCGACCAGATGCGCAACCGAGTAGCCCTTCGATGTCAGGCTGGGATGGCGCGAGATGCGCGGCGGCTGGAAGCGATAGTCCACGGTGATCACCGTGTTCGGCACCGAGCTGCCCTCCGCCGGCAGGGTGTAGATCAGGATGCCGTCGCCGCTGTCCTCGCTGAGCGAGCCCTTGGCCAGCTGGCTGAAGGTGGCGTTGTCGCGCAGCCAGCTGCCGATCTGCCGGGTCAGGGAAACGTCGGCGTAGTCGCCGTACTTGTCGGTCGCCGAGAGGGTGTAGATGTTAGCGTCGGAATCGACGAAGGCGAGATCGCCGCCGAAGGTCCGCACCAGGTTCGGCCCGGCGGCGCCCAGCCCCTTGGCGAACGGCACCAGGGCGAAGTCGCTGCTCGAGGAGCCGGTGAGCCGCCAGATCGAGCCCTTGTACGGCCCCTTGAAGATGATCAGCTCGCCGCGGTGGCTCGCCACCGCCATGATGCCGTCGCCGTCGTCAGGCGAAACCTGGATCGTGCCGGACCAGGTGTTCGGCGTGAACTGGTCGGTGTAGCGCAGCGCCGAGGGTGCCGCGCTGGCGCCGCCGCCGAACAGGAAGCCCTTGTGCTCGCAGATGCACTTGATGTTGGTCGGCGAGCCGCCGCTGACGGCGGAGAAGGTGGTGCCGTCCCACTTGCTGAGAGCTTCCGTGGAGCTGGCGATGACCGCGAAGTCGTCCAGCATGGCGTAGCAGGAGATGCTGTCGGCGCTGCGCCCGGTGGAGATGTTGGCAAAGGTACCGTCGGCAGCGTCGGCCTTCAGCGTGGTGCCTACCTCGACGATGCGGCGCTGCGACGGCGTGCCCGACGTGCCGGAGAACCAGGCGTCATAGGCGGTGCGGATGGCAGCACCGGACTCCAGGGCAGAGGAATTGATCTTCGCCGCGCCCGGCGCCTTGCGCGGACCGCCGTGCAGCTCGAATAGCAGGTCGTCGGCCTGGGTCAGGAACGGGATCGCCATGATCAGGTTCGCCGGCACCTGGCCGTCGTAGACCTGGCCGAGGTCGGTCGCCCAGCCGCCGGCGATGATGTGGCGAATCCAGGGGGAGCGGGTGGCCATCAGTGCGGCTTCCCCGACTCGCTCTCCCAACGCTCGCGCCCATCGAGAGAGTTATGGACGATCAATTCCTCGGCCTGCTCGTCGTCAACGCGCGGCCCGCACCAGCAATTAGCCGACATCTCGTGCGCGCGCAGGTCGTTGCGTGGCAGAACGTGATAGGTCGTGCGCGGCGCCATCACCGCTCCAGCCGGTCGAACTTGCCGTTCAGGTCGTAGCGCCCGCCGGAGCCACCCGACCAGGGCCGGGCCGCGGCGCGGCGGTAGCTGCCGACCCTGGGCTCGATGCGCATGCGCGGCTCGCCGATATCGCCGTCGGCCAGCACGCGCAGCATGAAGGTGTTGTACTCGGCTTCGGAGCGCTCGGCCCGCTCCGGATCGTCCTTCTTGTCGAGATACCACTCCGCCTTGGCCTTCAGAACGATGGCGTGGCGGTAGATGCGCGGCACGATCGGCTCGTCGGTGTCGGCGCTGAATTCCTCCTGGGCGGTGCCGGCGCTGCTGACCACCAGGTGCTTGGTGACATAGGCGTAGGGAATCAGCACGGTGGTGTCCGGCGGCATGTAGAAACGCACCCGGCGGCGCGGCGTGACGTTGCCGCTGGGCGCGCGGTCCTGGATGCAGGCATAGCGGATCTTGCCGGTGACGTTGCTGCGCGGCGCCATGCGGCGGAAGTCGGTGCGGCTGATCAGCGGGATCTGCCGGTCGGTGTCGAAGCTCTGCAGGTCGACCGGCTTCAGGAAGTCGGTGGCGAGATCGTACTCGTCCTCGAAATAGGTGTAGGTCTCGGCGGAGAGCGCGGCGGAAGCGACGTAGCGCGTCGCCAGCGTGATCGCCGTATCGGAGCCGACGCTGGCAACCTCGTAGACGTCGGGCGCGCCGGCCAGCACCAGCTTGCCGCCGGCACGCGCATTGGCGACGCCGTAGCTGTTGCTGGTGTTCCACAGGGAGGAGACGCCGGTCAGGCTGGTCGAGCCGACCGAGACGCTGACGGTGCCGGTGGTGTATTTGGCCTGGGTGATCAGCGTGGCGCTGCGCTCGGCCCAGGGGAACTTCTCGCCGAAGCCCATGTGCATGTTCATCAGCGCGAGGTTGATGTGCTGCTTCGCCTGGGCGAGCTGGATCGAGTTGCCGCTGTCCTGCCGCAGGCGCGCCAGCAGGGCGCCGTACAGGTCAGAGAAGGTCTTGGGTGCGTTTTCCGTAGCCATAATGCGCCCCTACCTTATCGCGAAATGCGTCGTGCGCGCCCCATTGAAGCAGCCCTTCTGCGATTCTGTGCCAAAGCCGCTGTCCTGCCGCGGCGCGTTGATGCCGAGCCGCCAGGAGCGGCGGATGCCGTAAAGGCCAGCGCACTCGGGTCGCTCATGGCGCTGGCGAAAGTGATGTTGATGACCCCGGCTTCAGCGGCGGTGTAGGTGAAAGTCTGCACTGTGGTCGTGCCGCCGGTCGGCGAGCGGCTAGACGGCGTGAAGGTGCCGGGCGTACCGGCGTCATCGGTCGGCGTGATAGTTACGCCCGATGGCCACCAACCATCGGTCGGCGTCAGGCTGATGTTGCTGGAGGCGACTCCAACCGTGCCGCTGTTGGCGCCAGAGATGCTGTAGGTCGATGCCTCAACATCGACCTCGGCGCCCCAGGTCGAGTGCGTCGGGTCGTTGTCCGAGCGGGTGCGAACGCCGACCCAGTAGTACAGGGCTTGGAATCGGGCGGTTTGGTTGCCCACCGCCAGCGCGAGCTTGCCGCTTGCGTTCGTGGCGTCGCTCGCCGTGGTGCCGCGCGCCGTCAACGCCACATAAGGATCGGTGCCGGTGAATGTCTTGAAAACAGTGCCTTCGATGTCAATCGTCATCAGATAGGCAGTGTCAGGGGCGAAGGTCACAACGTCAGTTTCAAGCGCGGCGTTGTAGGTCCCGGCCGCGCGCTCGATGACGTTGACCTGCTCCGTTGCACCGGACTTCACCATCTGCCCGATGTAGTGGTTGTTGATGTCGGTCCAGCGGAAAGCAACGCGGATGTCAACTTCGGTTCCAGGCGCCAGCGCTTGAAATTCTATCGCGCAATCGTTCGGCGGCGTGTAGCTGTCTTGGAGCAGGAAACCACGTTCGGTGGTCGCCGCCGGCATCCAACTTTCAACGTACATCCCGCGTTTGGTCTCACCCTCGCGACGGGAGGCAAAGGCAATTCCGCCGGACTGCACCCAGCCCTTGTCGCTGAGATCTACGCCGTCGAGCACCTGCATGGCGGCGTGCCATGTGGAAGCCGTGCCAGCAGCGACGTACTGCTTGAAGGTTATCAGCACCAAATCGCCAGCGGAGTTGTACTCAACCAGCGGCTCAATGTTGCAGTAACTCTCAACCAGTTGCGTGTCAGCGCCCCAGGTCGCCCCGTTGTCGGTCGACACCTTCAGATAGGGTAGGCTCTTGAAGTAAGAGGTTCCTCCAGCCTTGTTGGTGGAGTAGACGAAATGCACATCAGTGCCGTTCGGCGCGATGCAGAAGTTACCGCCCTCGTCGTCGATGCCGGCGCCGTTGTTGACGACCGTGATGGTGCTGCCCCAAGTGGCGCCATCGTCGGTGCTGATACGCATGTCGCACTGCGCTTCGGCGGCCTCGGTGGTCTCCAGCTCCCAAGCAACCAGGATGTCACCGTTCGGCGCAATAATCGCGTCGATGTCCTCCACGCTGTTATATGTAGCAGTAGCTAAGCTACCAACAACCGTAGACTTAGACCCCCAGGTGGCGCCGTCGTCGGTGCTCTCGTAGCAGAGAATTTCGAAGTTGCCGCCAGTGGTACGGCGAAAGAACACCAGCCAGGTCTGGCCAGTGATGAACAGAACCTTTGCGTCAACCGCTCCAGTTAGCCCGGTGGCGATGTTGACCGCACCGCCCCAAGTTGCGCCGCTGTCCGTGGAGGTCTTACAGATAATCGAAGTGTTGGCGCTGTTGTTGTAGGTCGTGACGATGGTCGTGCCGCCGTCGCTGTCCATGTAGGCGTGCGTACCGGCCGAGGCGGTGAGCATGTCGGAGACCTTAGAGGCGGTATAGCCACCGTCGGTCGATTTCCAATGCTCGATAGTAGTGCTGCTCTCCAGGTTGAAGTGGATCGCCGTGCCGATCTTGCAGATGTCCTGCGCGTACCAGGAGCCGGCGCCATCCTTGAATGTATAGCCGGCATGGTGCGTCTCGAAATCATCACCGAACAGGAACGCGGTGTTTATGTCGCCGTCGTAGGTTGCCGAGGCGTTGCCGTAGTAAATCCGCATGACCGGATTGCCGGTGATGCTCGGGTGCAGGATGCGGAACTTGGCCCTGGTCGCAGAAGTGTAGGTCTGGCGCCAGTAGCCGAACAGGTTGCCGGAAGCGTCGGTGAAGCGGATGTCGCTGAAATCGTCGTTGCAGCTGGTACCGAGATAGACTTCGTTGCCGGTGTCGGTGCCAGCACTCTTGTAGACGATAATATCCAGCGTCCAGTTGGTCAGGGCGCCGTCGATGCTGTCGGTGATGGTGTGGGTCTTGTAGAAGCCCCAGCCTACAGGGAAGGCCATGGCACGTCCCGCCTAGCCGCCCAGCGACTTCAGCGTCTCGCTCAGCTTCGCCGCGCGGCCCTCGAAATCCGCCTTCGCCGCCTCCGCCTGCTCGACGATGCGCGCGGCCTCGGCGAACTTCGCCTCGACCTGCTTCTCGCGCTCGCGTACGCCAGCGGTCTCCGCATCGGCGCGACGCCGCGCCTCCTCGGCCCCGCGCTTCGCGGCCTCGGCGGCGCCCTGCGCCAGCTTGACGCCGGCTTCCAACGTCTCCGCCGTCGCGACGATCTCCTCGGCCTTGGCGGTCGCGTCAGCGACGATCTGCTCGGCCTTGGCCTGCGCACCCTTCAGTGCCGTCTCACTGGCGATCTCGTTGGCGCGAGCGCGGGCGTTCATTGCCTCGATCTCGCGCGCCGGGCCGATCAGCTCGATCGTGTCGTTGGCGGCCGTGCGGCGCGCCTCGATGTCGGCGGTCAGCTGCTCCAGCGAGGCCGGGTCGCGCAGCAGCTCGAAGATGAACTGCAGCTCGTTCAAGCCCGCCAGCGGCTGGATCGGCGTCGGCAGCTTCGCCATCAGATCACCCGCTTGGCGCGACGCGCCGCGTAGCTGCGCATGACGCCGTCGCTGCCATAGATCGGCGCGTTGCAGACCTTGACGATGGAGCGCGGGTTGGTGCCGGTCATCTGCACATAGGCGCCGCGCTGCACCCGGATCGGCATGCCGGCGGGATCGACCAGCTCGTTGTTCGCGGTGTTCTTCAGCTCGACCGGAACCCGCGTCGCATCGTTCAGCTCGGCTTCGTCGGTGTCGTAAACCGAGACGACGTTGTCGGTGCCGGCGCCGGAGAGCAGCGAGATGTTGTCGATCGTGCCGGGGCCGACGAAGGCATGACCTGACGCGCGCATCATGGTCGTCTGCGGGAAGCGCTCGGCATAGCCGTAGATGCGCGCATCGTCGGCAGCAATCTCGTCGAAGGCGAGCCAGCCGCGGGTAGTGCCGGCGTCGATGCCGATGGCCCCGAACACCGCCGAGGTGATCGCGCCCTGGTCGAGGGCGGTGATCGCCGTCAAGGCCGAGCCGTCGAGCCACACCTCGAGTGTGCCGTCATTGCCGACGCCGTCGTCGATCACCGCCTTGAACTCGACCAGATGCCACTCGTTCAGCCCCAGCCCCGCGAAAGTCGCGCCGGCCGCCGCCGCCGTCTCGTTGGCGAACAGGCGATAGCCGCTGGCGGTGGTGTACTCGATGCCGATGGTCGCCTCGACCGTGCTGGCGCCAGACCAGAGCTGGAAGATGGCGAAGACGTCGTTGTTCGCCATGACGGGGGCGAGCCGCACGTTGCCGGCGGTGTTCTGCGCGCCGAACCAGAAATAGAAGCGGCCGTAGATTTCCGCGTCGGCGGCGAGGTCGAAGCTGCCGGTCTCCTGCACATAGGCGTCCGCCGTGCCGAGGCTGAGGTCGACCGTCATGCAATAGGCGCCGCGGTACGGCATCGGCAGGCCGGGCGTCTTCGCCAGCGTGGCGTAGTGGCTGAAGGCGAGCTTGCTGTCGGTGTCCGACTCGGCGTCAAAGGCGCCGTCGGTGCCGAGCTCGAATCCTTCCTCGAACAGGAGGGGAAATGCCACGGCGTCAGCCCTCCGTCAGCTTGGCGATCGCCGCCTTGCGCTTCTCCGGGTCCTTGGTCTCGCGGAAGATCTTCATGATCGCCTGGGTGGCGGCGTTGGCCGCCTGGCGCTCGTCCTCGCTCATGAGGTTCCGCGGCTCGATCTGGTCCGGAAAATGGTAGTCGGTACCATTGCCGCGGATCTGCGCGCCCTGCATGTCGAGCTGGTAGGGGCTCGAGTGCCGCCGCAGCAGCTCGACGTTGCTGACATCGGTCGAATCGATGTCGTCCGGCAGCGCACCACTCTCGCGCAGGCGCAGGCGGATGTTCTGCCAGGCCTGGATCTTGCGCTTGTTCTTGCGCTCCCAGGTGCGGTGCTTGCCGACCGCACCA
>JBAQUQ010000286.1:0-1796 GCA_049297615.1 Burkholderiaceae bacterium | reverse complement strand
CCGGCAGGATCTGCCGCGTCGAGACCACGCCGTCGACGTTCTTCTCGACCAGCATCAATTGCTGGACCATGAAGGCTGCGCCCACCGGGATCACCATCCTGCCGCCGGCTTTGAGCTGGCGGATCAGTGGCGGCGGAATATGGCTCGCCGCCGCGGTGACGAGGATGGCATCGAACGGCGCCTGTTCCTCCCAGCCGTGGTAGCCGTCGCCGACGCGCACCTCGACATTGGCGTAACCGAGCTTGCGCAGGCGCTCCTTGGCCTGCAGCCCGAGCGGCTCGACGATCTCGATGGTGTAAACCGCCTTCGCCAGTTGCGCCATCACCGCCGCCTGATAGCCCGAACCGGTACCGACCTCGAGCACCTTGTGGCCGGGCTCGGACCGGGCCAGATCGGTCATCAGCGCGACGATATAGGGCTGCGAGATGGTCTGGCCGTGGCCGATCGGCAGCGGGCGATTCCGGTAGGCCGAGGCAAGCTGGTCAGCGGGAACGAACTCGTGGCGCGGCACGCGCTCCATGACGGCCATCACGCGCTCGTCGAAAGCGTCCCTGCCGGTCTCGGCGCGCGTTTGGCGAACCAGGACGGTGATGTCCTGCACCATGCGCTGTCGCGCCGACGCGTAGTCCTGGGCACCGGCCACCCCTGTCAGGGTCAACAGGAGGGCTGTGGCAACAAGGCTGAGGGCGGCCACTTGCAACTACGCTCAGGCTAGGCAGGCTTGCGTACATAGCCATAGGCGAGATTCGTTCGCCCGGCGCCGTGCTTCTCGTACAAGGCCTTGTAATGGGCGAGTTTGTCGCCCGCCAAATCGGCACGCCAGTGTGGCGCGACGTCGTACAGCCGCGCGTTGTTGTCACCGAAGATCGCACTCTTGACTGGCCCGTCGGCAGCGCCGAGCGGCGCGAAGCCGTGTTTCTTCTGCAGCTCCTCGGGAATTTCGAGGCGGCGCAAGGCCTCGATCTGCCACTGCGGCGAACCGGTCCAGATGGCATCCGTGCCCCAGCACACATGGTCGCTTCCCATGCCCGCGATCAACTGGCCCAACATCACGGCGGCCAGGCGCGGCTCGGCCATCGTGGTCTGGGCGAACAACTGCCCGACGTCTGCGTACACATTGCTCAGGCCGTGTTTGGCAGGGATCTCGCTCAGATCGGTGATCCAGTCGACGCGGGCGCTGCGCTCGAACTGCGCCCAGGCCTGCTCGGCGCGCCCGCCTCCCGCGTAGCGGTAGCCGCCGTGGTAGACGATGAAGTTGAGTTGCGGCCAATCCTTGGCGGCCTTGGCCACGTCGCGCACATCGCAATACGGCAGCAGATGCGGAAAGCGCGCTGCCACAGACTCCGGGAACAGCCCCTTGTGCACGCACACGTTCTTCAACCCGGCCTTGGCGAATTTTGCATAGGCCGGATAGACGAGCTTTTCGTCGTCCAGATGCCAGGGGTGTTTGGACAGGTCCTTGTGGCTGTTGTCGCCTATCGTGTAGCCCTTCATCGAATCGGGCTTCAGGAGTTCGATGTCGCGGTCGATCGCCTCCAGCCAGCCGTCGTAGCCCGGCGTGAAGATCGCGTGGCTGAACAAACGCTTCGTGCCGGCGATCGCGTTGACGCCGGCGCGCGCGTCGGCCTTCATCTTGTTGGTCAGGAACCAGTCCTCCGGAATTTCCGAGGGCGCGCCGCTGATGCAGGCGATCTTGGTGTCGGAGTCGAGGTAGATCTCCTTGAGGTAGTTATGGAACATCAGGTCGTCGATGGTTTGTACTTTTTCTTTCAGCGCCGGGTTCCAGCCCGCCTTGC
>JBAQUQ010000285.1:0-23065 GCA_049297615.1 Burkholderiaceae bacterium | reverse complement strand
TTCGACGGCCGGCGATTCGCCGCCGATCATGATCGACAGACTCGCCTCGACGGCGCGCTTCACCCCGCCCGACACCGGCGCGTCGACGAAGGCGATTCCCGACTCGGCGAGCCTGGCGAAGTTCTCGCGCGAGCGATGCGGGTCGGACGAGCCCATGTCGATCAACACCTGGCCCCGCGTGAGGCACGGCGCCAAGCCGGCCGGACCTTGCCAGAGCAGGCCATCGACGGCGTCACTGTCGGGCAGCATGAGGATGAGCACGTCGCCGGCTTGTGCGGCGTCGCGCGCCGAGGCCATGGCACTGAAGCCCGGCGCGCCGGCAAACGCCTGCCAGGCCCTCGGGTTCAGGTCGAACCCGGCGACGGCAAAGCCCGCGCGCAACAGATTGCGCGCCATCGGCGCGCCCATCTGCCCCAGGCCGATGAAGCCGATCTCGGGCCCGTTCGGTGCGCTCACTAAATCCCCAGCTCCTTGAACACTTCCTTGGCGCCGCGAAAACTGTCGATCGCCGCCGGCACCCCGCAATAAATGGCGGTCTGCAGAAAGACCTCGCGAATGTCGTCCTTGGACAGCCCATTGTTGATCGCGCCGCGAACGTGCAGCTTCAATTCATGGGGCCGGTTCAGCGCCGTCAACATCGCGAGGTTGATGATGCTGCGCGTGCGCCGATCCAGCCCCGGGCGGTTCCAGATGTCGTTCCAGCAATACTGCGTGACCAGCTCCTGCATCGGCATGTTGAAGTCATCGGCGCTCTGCAGCGCCTTGTCCACATAGTCGGCACCGAGCACTTCGCGGCGTGTCTTCAGGCCCTTGTTGAAGTCGTCCTTGTTCATCTTGCTTCTCCTGGTGGTTGGTGGGGTTGTGGCCGGCAACACGCCGGCTGGGTCGAGCTGGCAGTCAATTCACGGCCGATGAGGCCGGCGCCTAGCCCATCACCTTGCTGGGCAGCCAGGTCGCGATCTCGGGGAAGACGCACAGGATCAGGATCGCCAGCACCATGCACAGCATGAAGGGGAAAGCGCCCTTGAGGATCGTCGGCAGGCTGATATCGGGCGTGATGGCCTTGATGACGAACAGGTTCAGCCCGACGGGTGGCGTGATCAGGCCGAGTTCCATGTTGATCGTCAGGATCACGCCGAACCAGATCGGGTCGAAGCCGACGGCGGTGATCACGGGCATCAGGATCGGCGTGGTCATCAGGATGATGGCTGCCGGGGGCAGGAAACAACCCGCGACGAGCAGCATCAGGTTGATCGCGGCCATCACGACCCAGCGGTTCACCTGCATCGCCCCGATCGCCTCGGCCACCGACTGCGTGACTTGCAGCGAGGACATCATGTAGCCGAACAGGATCGACGTGCCGATGATCAGCATCAGCATGCCCGATTCGCGCAGGCCGTCGCGCAGGATGTGCCACAGGTCCATCGGCTTCCAGACGCGGTAGATCACGATCACCATCGTCAGGCACAGCGCCGCGCCCACGCCCGCCGCCTCCGACGGCGTGGCGATTCCGCCGTACAGCGCGTAGACGACGCCGACGATCACGGCGATGAAGGGCAGCAGGCGTGGCATCAGCTCGAGCTTTTCCCGCAGCGAATAGATGCGGTCGTGGTCGATGAGCCGGGTGCCGCGCTTCCAGCTCAGGAACAGCGCCCACATCATGAACAGGGCGGTCAGCATGAGGCCGGGCAGGATGCCGGCGATGAAGAGCCGCCCGATGGAAGTTTCCGAGGCGATGCCGTACAGGATCATCGTGATGCTCGGCGGGATCAGGATGCCCAGGGTGCCGCCCGCGGCAATGGCGCCGGTGGCCAGGTCGGTGTCGTAGCCGCGCTTGCGCATCTCGGGAATGCCCATCTTGCCGATCGCCGCGCAGGTGGCGGGCGACGAACCCGTGAGCGCCGAAAACAGCGCGCAGGCGCCGATGTTGGAGATGACCAGGGAGCCGGGCACGCGGTGCAGCCAGCGCGCCAGCGCTTCGTACAGGTCGCTGCCGGCGCGCGACGACGCCACCGCCGCGCCCATGATGACGAACATCGGCAGCGAGGCGAGCGTGAAGTCGTTCAAGCCGGCGAAGATCGTCTCGGGAAGGAAGTTGACACTGTTCCAGCCGTCGAACACCACCATGAACAGCAGGGCCACCGCACCCAGGCCGAAGGCGATCGGCAAGCCGGTGGCGAGCATTGCCATGGTGACGACGAAGATCAGCAGGCCGATCGCCAGCGGGCTCACCGTGGCTTCTCCGCAGCAATGCCGAAGGGATCGGCGCGGCGCGCCGCGACCAGGTAGATATCGGCAACGAATTGCAGGCACAGCAGCCCGAGGCCGACGGGCACGGCCAGATAGGGAATCCACAGCCTGGCGCGCCAGATCGACGGTGTGGTGTGCACGCTTTGCCAGGCTTCGTGCCACCAGGGCAGGGCGGCAGCCAGGAAGAAGGCACAGAACAGCAGGGCCATGACGTTGCCGCACAGATGCAGCGCCCGCCGCGCCCGCGGACCCACCATGATCGGCACGATGTCGACGTTGACATGGCCGCGCGTGAGCAGGATGTAGGGCGCACCGATGAAGGTGGCGGCGATCAACGAGAAGGTGACGAATTCAGTCTGCCAGATCGACGATTGCCCGAGCACGGCGCGCACGAACACCATGTGGCAGATGACGCCCACCGACAGCAGGATGAACCCCGCGGCCAGCACGCCCAGAGCGCGCGAGACCGCGTGAATCGCCGCCACCCACAAGGGCGGCGGCCCGACCTCACTTGACACTCAGCGCCTTCTCGATCAGCTCCTTGCCTCCGGGAACCTTCTCGGCGAATGACTTGTACGAGGTCCTCTGCGCCACGGCGCGCCAGGCAGCCGCCTCGGCGTCGGTCAGCGTCACCACCTCGACCTTGTTCTTCTTGTAGGTCTCGACCATTTCGTCGTCGAGCTTCTTCGACTCGGACTCGAAATAATCCTCGGCCTTCTTCGACGCCGCCGTCAGCGCCTTCTTCTGCGCGTCGTTGAGCTTTTCCCAGCTCTTCTTGGAGATCAGCACCGGTTCGTACATGAACCACAGCGCGTTGTCGCCCGGCGCCGTCACGCACTTGAGCTGTTCGTACAAGCGGAACGAGACGAAGCTGCCGGTCGAAGTGTCGGTGCCCTGGGCCACGCCCTGCTGCAAGGCGTTATAGACCTCGTTGGACGGAATCGAGACGATGGACGCGCCGGCGCCGGCCCACATCTGGGCGAAGGTGGCGCCAGCCGATCGAACCTTCAGGCCGGCGGCGTCCTCGGGCTTCTTGATGCATTTGTCCTTGCCGCCGAAGGCGCCGGCGAGCCAGGCGTCGGACAGCACGTGCACGCCGCCCTGGTCGATGATGGCCTTGATGTCCTTCATGAACGCGGAGTCGTTGATGCGCCGCGCATGCGCGTGGCCCTTGACCAGGCCCGGCATCAGGGTGGCGCCGAACTGCGGGTGGAAACCCGAGGCGTAGTCGAGCGGAAACGAGCTCATGTCGATCTGGCCGTTCAGCATCGCCTTCCACTGCTCCTGCGCCTTGACCAGGCTCGAACCGGGAAAGACCTTGATCTCCAGGCCGACATTGGCTGCGGCCACTTCACGCGCGATCATCTGCACCATCTCGTCGCGCACGTCGCCCTTGCCGCCGGGGAACTGGTGCGACGCTTTCAGCGTGATGTTTTCAGCCCAGGCGGGTGCAAGCGGCAGGGCGGCCAGCAGCAGGCCCGAGAGAAAGCGTAGGGGGAAACGGTGGTTCATGGCGGGTCTCCGGAACGGATGTGGAAGGAAGGTTCGGCGCAGCGCGCGGCCGGCCAAAAGGCAGCCGCAGACGATGTCACAGCACGTGGCAGCGAATGTAGTGAATGAATGCGCGCTGCGATTCAGTGGATACCATGACTCGCGCCCCGGGGCCGGCGAACCCCGACTCGGTGCCATTCAGCGCCCGAGCGCCAGCACCAGGCCCGCCACGGCGACAATGGCCAGGCCGACCACCGCGCCGAGCAGCCAGCGCATGCGAATTCGATTCGCCTCGATGCCTTTGATCAACTGGGCGTTTTGTTCGGCCAGTTCCTTGATGAGTTCGGACGAGGCGAGCATCTGATCGTGCAGGTCTGACGCAGCCGATTCGAGCGTTGCCAGGCGCGCCTGAATCGCGGCGTTCGCCTCGGTTTCGGGTGCAACCTGTGCGCCGGCCGCAGCCGGCTGCGCCGCGGCGGAATTCTTGCCGACACTGCTCCACAGCTTTTTCGCCCCATCGGCGATCTTGGGCGCGTTGCTGATGACCTCGACCCACGGAACACTCTTCAAAACTGTCAGCCAACCGATGACCATGGTGCGCCTTTCTCAGCGAGTCGCTGCGTCGGGAAGATCGGGTTGATACCGCAGGAGCATCCCACCGATGGCCAGTCGATCGGCCCAATTGGCGGGGCGGACCTCCAAGTCTTGCCGCGAGCGGCATTGTGAAGGCGCGCCGGGGGCATTGACTACACTGGCGGCCACCACCGATGAGGGCGAGGCAGTGACCCCCGAGCAGCGGGCGCGCGAAACCATCGACCAGCTGCTCAGCGCGGCGGGTTGGGCCGTGCAAGCCGTATCGGCCGTGAACCTGCCTGCCGCGCGCGGCGTGGCGATTCGCGAATTCCCGCTCGACCCCGGCCACGGCTTCGCCGACTACTTGCTCTACGTCGACGCCAAGGCCTGCGGCGTCATCGAGGCGAAGAAGGCCGGTTCCACGCTCACCGGCGTGGAGGCGCAATCGGCGCGCTACTCCCAGGGCTTGCCTGCCAGCCTACCGGCGTGGCACCGCCCGCTGCCGTTCGCGTATGAATCGTGCTGGCGTACCGGCTGATCAAGTTCGCGGGCGCACGGCGCATCCTGTTCCTGGTCGACCGCGGCAACCTGGGCCGCCAGGCGAAGAAGGAGTTCGACGCCTACCTCTCGCCGTACAACAACTACAAGTTCGGCGAGGAATACATCGTCCAGCACCTGACCAGCAACAAGCTGGACAAGAGCGCGCGCGTCGTGATCAGCACGATCCAGCGCCTGTTTTCGATGCTCAAGGGCCGCGAGTTGCCCGACGAGGACGACGAACATTCCACCGAAGGCGCCGAAGGCCTGTTCAAGGACCCGGAACCGATCGCCTACAACCCACACTTTCCGATCGAGACCTTCGACATCATCGTCACCGACGAAGCGCACCGCAGCATCTACAAGCTGTGGCGCCAGGTGCTCGAATATTTCGACGCCCACCTGATCGGCCTGACCGCCACGCCGAACAAGCAGACCTTTGGCTTCTTCAACCAGAACCTGGTGATGGAATACGGCCACGAGCAGGCCGTGGCCGACGGCGTGAACGTCAACTACGACGTCTACCGCATCAAGACCGAGGTGACCGAGGCTGGCGCGAAGGTGGAGGCCGGCTACTGGCTCGAAGTGCGCGACAAGGCCACCCGCGCCAAACGCGACTGGCAGCTCGACGACGACTTCGACTACGTGCCCGAAGAGCTGGACCGCACGGTCCAGACGCCCGACCAAATCCGCACCATCGCGCGCACGCTGCGCGACAAGTGGAAAGCTGACCTGTTCCCGCAGCGCCAGGAACTGCCCAAGACCCTGGTCTTCGCCAAGGACGACAACCACGCCGAGAGAATCGTCGAGATCCTGCGCGAGGAGTTCGGCCGCGGCAATGATTTCGCGCAGAAGATCACCTACCGCACCACCGGCGACACGCCGGAGAACCTGATCCGGGCGTTTCGCACCAGCTACTACCCGCGCATCGCCGTCACCGTGGACATGATCGCCACCGGCACCGACATCAAACCGGTGGAGATGGTCGTCTTCATGCGCAGCGTGAAGAGCCGCAGCTTCTTCGAGCAGATGAAGGGGCGAGGCGTGCGCGTGATCAAGGACGACGACCTGCGCGGCGTGAACCCCGGCGAAGGCGTGCACAAGGACCACTTCGTCATCGTCGACTGCGTGGGCGTGTGCGAGCGCGACAAGACCGACAGCCGCCCGATGGACCAGAAGAAGACCGTGCCGTTCGACAAGCTGCTGCAGGCCGTCAGCCTGGGCAATGTGGAGGAGGAGGTGCTGTCCAGCGTGGCGGTGCGCCTGTCGCGCCTGGACACGCAGCTCACCGACGCCGAGCGCAAAAGGGTGCGCGAAGCCAGCGGCGGGCTCGACATGAAACAACTGGCCGGCGGCATCGTGCACGCGCTGAACCCGAGCGTGGACCGCAGCCCGCAGGAAGCGGAAGCGGCGCTGCGACGATCTGTGCAGCCGCTGGCTGACCCAGCGCTGCGCGCATTGCTGCTGGGCCTGAAAGCCAGCAAGGAACTGGTGATCGACACCGTCACGCAAGACCGCGTGCTCGAAGCCGGCTTCAGCGAAGCGGCGCGCGAGCGCGCCCAAGGCATCGTGCAGAGTTTCGAGGCCTTCATCGCCCGGCAGAAGGATGAGATCACCGCGCTGCAGATCCTCTACAGCCGCCCCGTCAATGCTCCGCTGAGCTTCGACGACATCAAGGCGCTGGCCGATGCGCTGCACGCGCCGCCCCACCTGCTCGACGAAGGCACGCTGTGGCAGGCCTACGCGGCGCTGGACAAGAGCAAGGTGAAAGGCGCGAGCCGCCAGCGCATCCTGACCGACCTGGTGAGTCTGGTGCGCTTTGCGATGCAGCAGGACAACGAACTGGTGCCCTACCCCGAGCGCGTGGCCGCCAACTTCAAGGCTTGGATGGCGCAGCAAACGGTGACGCGGGAAAGAGAGGGCAAGGCCCTTTCGCCCGAGCAGCAACAATGGCTGGAAATGATCCGCGACCACATCGCCGCCAGCCTCGGCATCGAGATCGACGACTTCGACCTGCCGCCGTTCAGCCAGCAGGGGGGCTTGGGAAGGGTGCATCAATTGTTCGGGGCGGAGTTGCCGAAGGTGATTGAGGAGTTGAATCGGGAGTTGGTGGCGTGACAGCGGCAAATCCGTCGTATCGCGCTTGGCGCGTGGTTCGCATCGGGGATATCTGTCGTGCGGTAAACGGGCGGGCGTTCAAACCCACGGAGTGGGTGTCTGACGGCCTCCCCATCATTCGAATTCAGAACCTCAAGAACGAGAGCGCCTCCTTCAACTATTACGCAGGGGACGTCGAACCCAAGTTCCGCGTCAAGCACGGTGACCTGCTCTTTGCCTGGTCTGGAACGCCGGGCACTTCGTTTGGTGCTCACATCTGGCGCGGCGGTGATGCCGTGCTCAACCAGCACATCTTCAACCTGCACTTTGATCGCGAGGCAGCCGATGAACACTTTCTTTGCTACGCGCTGAATCGAAACGTCGCAGACTACGTTGCGAAAGCGCAAGGCGGGGTTGGTCTTGCTCACATCACCAAGGGTAAGTTCGACGACTCCACAGTTCCGCTGCCAGACATCGCCGAACAGCGCCGCATCGTCGCCGAGATCGAAAAGCAGTTCTCCCGCCTCGACGAAGCCGTCGCCAACCTCCAGCGCGTCAAGGCCAAGCTCAAGCGGTTTCGTGCCTCTGTCTTGAAGGCGGCAACCGATGGCAAGTTGCTTGGCGGCGACAACAAGACAAACTGGCGTGACGCACTAATTGGCGAGGTCGGCCAAGTCATCAGCGGTTTGACGAAGAATCCAAAGCGCGAAGCCTTGCCCCGCAAGATGCCCTATCTGCGTGTGGCCAATGTTTACGCCAACGAACTTCGGCTGAGTGACATCGAGTACATCGGCGTGGCCGACAAAGAAGTTGAGAAGTTGCTGGTACGCCGTGGTGACCTTCTCATCGTGGAAGGCAATGGCAGCCCAGACCAGATCGGCCGGGTTGCGCTGTGGGACGGTTCGATTCCAGACTGCGTGCATCAGAACCATCTCATCAAGGTTCGCTTTGCTGCCGACGTGGCACCGCAATGGGCGCTGATTTGGCTGCTGTCGCCTGGCGGCCGACGGGAGATCGAGCGTGTATCGAGTTCGACGGCAGGGCTTCATACATTGAGTACGGGGAAGATTTCCCGTCTTCCCATTCCCGTCCCACCCCTCGCCGAACAACACCGCATCGTCGCCGAAGTCGATCGCCGTCTGTCCATCGTCCGCGAAGTCGATTCCGAGGTCGATGCCAATCTGAAGCGCGCGCAGGCGCTGCGGCGCTCTGTACTGCAGACAGCTTTTGCATGCAAACTACTGGCGTGACAATGGTGTCTTGGAGGTTCCACAGTGAGCACAGACAGCACATTTGAGATGGCCACGCTGCGTTTCGACGGCGAGCGCTTTACCGGGCATTCGCTGGACGTGGACTGCACTCAGGAGCTGATCGCGTATCGCAACCTGGTACTGGAGTGTGCCAAGGCGCTCTGGCGCACGAAGTATCCGAACCGCGTGAATTTGCCCAAGGGTTTCGGCAAGGGATTCCGCCTGCAATTCAACAGACTCGAGGATGGCTCGGCGCTTGTGCCTCTGCAGCGCGTTCGCGTTGCGGGCGAGCAAGGCGAGCTTGAACTCACCGACGAATTCGATGAGGCCGTGACCCTTATCGATCAAGCCATTGCCGCCGCAAACGACGATGACCTGTTGCCGACGTCACTGCCTGCCAACGTTATCCCGTGGTTTCGTGACTTTGGGAAGACGCTGCGCGACGACGAGGTACTGTTCACGCGGGCTCGTGGCGCCGCTCGTGAGGCACCGTACACAGCGAGAGCCCGAAAGCGACTCGCCGAATGGGTCGAAGCCACCTACGAGGATGTCGTGGACGTGGCCGGCGAAGTGCGAATGGCCAACGTTGGCCCGGGGCGATTTGCGTTGCAGGTCGAGGTCAGCGGTAGTCAATCCCTGGTCGAAGGCCGGTATTCCGCTGCCGATGAAGCAAAGGTGCTCGATGCATTGCACGGGCACCGAACAGCGCGGCTGCGCGTGCGTGGGGTTGGGGAGTTCAGTACAGCAGATCGGATGCTCAAGCGCTTTGCGAGAGTGGACACAGTCAACCTCGTGACCAGCGAGGCGCCAACCTATGACGAGTCGGCGGCACCGATCTGGGAGCAACTTGACGCCATAGGTCGCTCGGCGCCAGCGGGTGCTTGGGATTCGGTCCCCACTGACCTTTCTATACGAATTGATGAAGTGGTGTACGGGAGCGGCGGGGATCGCACGTGAAAGTGGTCTTCGCCGATACCGGTTACTGGGTGGCCGTGTTGAGCCCAAAGGACGACTGGAAAGAAGAGCGACTTCGGCATCTCGCACTCTCGGAAAGATACGCATCGTCACTACTGAAATGGTGCTCGACGAATTGCTGGCGGCGCTGTCGAAGGTTCCTGTGCGGGCTATGGTTATCCGCGGCGTCGATGCGATTCGTAGCAATCCGAATATTGAGGTTGTGCCGCAGACCTCGTTGCAGTTCGGTGAGGCCGCATTGCTGCGGGCGTAGCAGCTGCGCATCTGGTCGTCGTGACGCCATTGCGACGTTTCAGCCGATGTGTTGACGATGAGCAACCCCTTCTCCCTGCGCATCTTCGTCGCCGACGGCGACCCCGACGGCCTGCGTGTCGTCGAGCGCTCCAACTGGATCGGCAAGGCGCTGATCTTCCCGCGCGCCTTGCTGCCCAAGGTGAAGCAGCGCGACGAGATGGGCCAGACGGGGGTGTACCTGCTGCTCGGCCCGCGCGACGAGGGCGAGGGCGAGAAGCTCTACATCGGCGAGGGCGACCCGATCCGCCCGCGGCTCGAGTCGCACTATGCGCAGAAGGATTTCTGGACCCGTGCGGTGTGCTTCGTGGCGGCGCCGGGGCAATTGAACAAGGCACATGTGCAGTTCCTGGAAGCGAACCTGGTGCGCCTGGCCAAGGCCGCCAAGCGCATGCCGCTGGACAACGGCAACGCGCCCACCGAGCCTACGCTGAGCGAGGCCGATCGCGCCGACATGCTGGTGTTCCTGCACAACATGCTAGGCATGCTGCCGGTGCTGGGCGTGCAGGCCTTCGAGCAGGCGCCGCCCGCCACCGCGGCTGCCGCCACGCTGCTCACCTGCAAGGGCAAGGGCGTGCTGGCCACGGGCTATGAATCCAGCCAGGGTTTCGTGGTGAAGGCGGGCTCGCACGCGGTGTTGGATGCGGTGCCGTCGATGCAGCAGCATGTGCGCGGCATGTATGAGCTGCGGCAGGAGGTGATCGGTAACGGTGTGCTGGTGCGTGACGGCGACGGTTACCGCTTCTCGCAGGACTATGTGTTCAGCTCGCCGTCCGCCGCTGCCACGGTGGTGCAGGGGCGCAGCTCGAACGGGCGCCTGGATTGGAAAGATGCGAAAGGGAGGACGCTGAAGGAACTGCAGGCGCAGGAGGCGGCTGGGTGAGCGGCAAGTATGTCGCGACAGGGCCAGAGGCCGAGTTCGAGCCCGGCTCGCGCGGCCGCGTGTTGCGCAACCTGCTCGGCATCACCCGCGTGCGTGACATGAACGAGGCCGAGTCTCAGGCGCTGGTGCTTGCACAAGAGGCCGCGCTGGACCGCTTCGGGGCGGATCAACGCTTCACCGCCGGCGACATTTGCGCATTGCACCGACTCTGGCTGGGGCCGATCTATGCGTGGGCGGGCGAGTACCGCACCGTGAACGTTGGGAAGGCCGGGTTCCAGTTTGCGCATGCGCCCTTGATTGCCGGCTTGATGGCCGAATTCGAACGCGGCGTGTTGGCACGCCTCACGCCCTGTCGGCCCGCGCCCGACGCCGAAGTGGCCAGTGCGCTGGCGGAGGTGCATGCCGAGCTGATCCTGGTGCACCCGTTTCGCGAGGGAAACGGCCGCCTGGCACGCCTGCTGGCACTGTTGATGGCCTTGCAGGCCGGGTTGCCGCCGCTCAACTTCAGCCCGCTTGCAGGGGCTGGCAAGCGGGCATACATCGTCGGCATTCATGCGGCCGTCGGGCGCAATTACGCGCCGCTGACGGCGATGTTTCTGCGCGTTATCGAGCGGTCGCGGCAATACGCCGCTTCCAGTGCGCAATGAAGGCCTTGGTGCTTGCCGGGGCCGCGGTGCCCTCGCCCTTGGCGAAAGGGGCCCGGATGCCTTCGACCGCCGAAGACGTTTGCGCCGAGACGCGCAGCGCCGCCTTGCGGGTGGCGGCCGATTTGAGGTGCGGGTTGGACTGCTTGAGCGTCACGGCGGCAATCGTACCCCGGCAAGAGCCCGATTCGCGCAATGCAGCGTTCCCATTTTGGGTACGTTTGTACCCAAAATGGGAACGCTCTTGGTTGCCACGCGGCCTGACTCTGACCCTCGCATGAACGCCTCCACCCTCGTCCAGAAACTCTGGAACTACTGCAACGTGCTGCGCGACGACGGCATGAGCTATGGCGACTATGTCGAGCAGCTTACCTACCTGCTGTTCCTGAAGATGGCCGACGAGCGCTCGCGCCCGCCTTACCACCAGGCCAGCCTGATTCCCGCGAAGTTTGCCTGGACCCAACTGCTCGACAAGGACGGCGACGAGCTGTTCGACCACTACCGCCACACGCTCGAAGCGCTGGGCAGCGAGAAGGGCACGCTCGCGCTGATCTTCAACAAGGCACAGAACAAGTTCCAGGACCCCGCCAAGCTGCGGCGCGTGATCGTCGACCTGATCAACGAAGAAGACTGGTCGTCGATGGGCGCAGACGTGAAGGGCGACGCCTACGAAGGCCTGCTGGAGAAGAACGCGCAAGACACCAAGAGCGGCGCGGGCCAGTATTTCACGCCGCGCGCGCTGATCGCCGCGATGGTGGACGCCATTGCGCCCAGGCCCGCCGAATTGGTCTGCGACCCGGCTTGCGGCACCGGCGGCTTCCTGTTCACCGCGCACAACTACATCACCCAGCACCACCCCAACCTCACGCGCGACGAGAAGCGCCACCTCAAGGAAGGCGCGTTCCGCGGCTGGGAGCTGGTGCAGGGCACGGCGCGCGTGTGCGCGATGAACCTGATGCTGCACGGCATCGGCTCGGAGAAGAGCGTGCCGATCAAGGTGGCCGACGCCCTGGCAGCCGACCCCGGCGAGCGCTTCGACGTGGTGCTCGCCAATCCGCCGTTCGGCAAGAAAAGCAGCACGATGATCGTCGGCGAAGACGGCAAGACTAAAATGTCCCCCGCTGAGACGAGGCGCCAGTCGACCCGGCGCTGGAGTGGGTGGTCCACTTCGCAGCCCTGGGCATCCCGATGATCTGAGCCCGCGCACGAAGGCCCAACGCGATCGTTCAGTGCATCGCGCGCGCCTGCGACGAGTGGCCGTGATCGGCGTCATCGTCGTCGTCGAGCCTTCGGCCCGCTTTGCCGAGCCAGCCGGCCTGTCTCATGCGGTCGACGACCTGTTCGGCGAGCAGGCGATAGCCATAGGGCGTGGGATGCACGGTGTCGGAGAACAGATGGTGCTTGATATTGCCGGGAATCACCGTGCCCGGTGTGCTGCACACCAGTGATGACCGGAAGGGCGTACGCGTCAAGTCGCAAGCGGTGTCGTTGACATTGCGCAGCCCGTACTTCGCCGGGTTGGCGATCCGGTCTCGGCTGGCGCTGAATTCGTCGACCAGCAATACGCCCTGCGTGCCCGACACGCCGGCGCCGAGCTGGTCGTTGAAGGTTGAAGACATGAGTGAGATCAGGCCTTGCAATTCAGGCGGGAGGCTGCGCGCGAAAATACTTGTCCCGACGTCGGAAAGATTGACGACGATGACGCGCTTGGCGCCGTAGGCGACGATCAGGTTGTTCACGTAGCCTGCCAGTTCGGCTCCGGCTTGCGCCATCGCGAACACGGCTTGCTCTGGGGTGATGCCGCTCGGCCCTATCGCGGCAAGATTCATGAAGACGTCATTGCCGCCGGCCAGCACCGCGACGACATCGCGCGAGCCGAAGCGACCGCCGCTCACGGCCAGGTGACGCGACACCTGATCCAGGATGGGGTTGGTGAGCTGGCCGAGGAAACCGTCAGGATTGCCGACGGCCAGCAATGCCGCATTGGCTGGCCCGACGGGATTCGTGACGCGTGCACCGCCTTGCGCGTAGTTGAAGCAGCCGGCGTGGTCGGCGATGGCTTGGGCGAAGAAGGCCAGCGGCCCGGTCGAGTTCAGACCGGTTCGGGCCGGACAAGGCTGCCTGAGGTCGAGCTCGCTCGCGAGTCGCGCCGTCCAGTTGCGATGCGGCTTGCCGTTGACGGTGTATTCGCCGCCACCGACTGCGGCGATTCCGGCGGTGCGGTAGCTGCCGACATCGCTCAAGCTGTCGCCGAAGACGACCAACTTGCGAAACTCATGCTTGTGGCCGTCGTGGCGGGCCTTGAACGTGCTTGATGGCGCGCTGGCGGCGTGGCTGCCCGATGATTCGGTGGCCACTGCGCCGCCGCCGCACACGGCGAGCAGCAGGGCGGCAAGGATCGATAGCGTCCACTTCGACTTGGTTTGGGCTGACATGCTGGTCTCCTGTGCATTCGAGATCGCCGCGACGCGCTGCGAAGGCCGAAGAGCTTAGCAGTTGGCGAAGAAAACTTCGAGGCAAAGGCGCGGGAGTTACACGTCGCGCCGGCCACGACCCAGCGCGCACGCGCCCGATTCGGGATTACGCGTATTGCCTGCGCAGAATCTTCGCCGCTTCCACCATCGCGCCCAGCTTGGCGCTCGCCACGTCGCGCGGCAGATACTTCATGCCGCAGTCCGGCGCAAGGATGACACGCTCCTTCGCAACAAAGGGCAGTGCGCGGCGGATACGCGCCGCAACGACCTCGGGCGTCTCGACCTGCATGCTGGAGAGGTCGATGCAGCCCACCATGATCTGCTGGTCGGGCAGTTGGGCGAGCACCGAACAGTCGAGTTTCGATTGCGCAGTCTCGATCGAGACCTGCTTGCAGGCGCAGCCGCGCAATTCGGGCAGGAAGGAGTAGCCGCTGGGCCGCGTGTGGATGATCGCTGCGTAGCCGAAGCAGATGTGCACGGCCGTGGTTCCGCTGACTCCTTCGAGCGCCCGGTTCAGCGCTTGCAGACCGTACTGGCGCGCTTTTTCCGGGCGCGCCTGCATATAGGGCTCGTCGATCTGGACGACGTCGGCGCCGGCGGCGAAGAGGTCGCGGATTTCAGCGTTCACTGCCGTGGCGTAGTCGAGCGTTGCCTCTTCATCGCTGGCGTAGAAATCGTTTTGCGCCTGCTGGAACATCGTGAATGGCCCCGGCACTGTGATCTTCACCTGGCGTTGCGTGTGGCGCTTGAGGAACAACAGGTCCTCGACCTCGACGGCGTGGCGTCGCGATATCTTGCCGACGATGCGCGGCACCGGATTCGCGTGGCCGGACCGGTCCAGCGCCGTTCCCGGGTTGTCGAGGTCGATGCCCTCGAGCGCGGTGGCGAAGCGGTTCGAATAACTTTCGCGCCGGATTTCGCCGTCGCTGATGATGTCAAGGCCTGCGTCTTCCTGCGCGCGGATCGCAAGCAGGGTCGCGTCTTCCCAGGCCTGCTGCAAATGCGGCTCGGCGACGCGCCAGAGCTCCTTGGCGCGCACGCGCGGCGGGAAGCGGCCACTGAGTTTTTCGCGGTCGATCAGCCAGTCGGGTTGCGGGAAGCTGCCGACGATGGTGGTGGGAAAGAGCATGGCGGTCTCGATGAAGTTGGGCGTCTCACGGGCGCATCGTAGCCGCACCGCGCCGCGCGCCGCACTCGCTACCGTAGCGCGCATGGCCGACGTCGGCGACTCCGGAAAACCGCTGCCAAAGAAACTCGGCATCGCCGCAGGGATGCGCATTGCGGCGCTGAAGGCGCCCGGAGATTGCCGCCAAGGAGCGCAGCGCCTGCGCAAAGTGCTCGAACCCAACGCTGTGCTGTGGGTCTCCTGGCCGAAGAAGGCAGCCAAGGTGGCCACCGGACATCACGCAAGACGTGATCCGCGAAGTCGTGTTGCCAATGGGCTGGGTCGGCGTGGAGGTGTGCGCGGTGAACGCCGTTTGCTCAGGTTTGAAGCCCTTTGTGCGCGAGGAGTTGCGCGCATGGGCCGGATCAAGTGGGGCTCTGTCATGCATAATTCATGCGCATACCTGATGGAGAATGTTGATGGCCCGAGCTGATGCGTCACCCAAGCGACCGACCAATCTGAGCCTGAACGCCAAGGTGCTCGATATGGCGCGCGAGCTGGGCATGAACATCTCGCAGACGGTGGACGAATTGCTGGCCAAGGAGGTGCAGCGCCGCTACTGGGCGCGTTGGAACGAGGACAACCGGCAAGCGATCGACACCTATAACGCGCGCATCGAACGCGAGGGCTTGCCGCTGGCCAAGTACCGCACGTTCCTGAAGGGGCGTTGAACTCGTGGCGCGCTTCGACGCATATGCCAATCCCGACGCTTCGGAGCGCAAACACACGCCGTTCTTCGTCGATGTCCAGAACGAATTCATCGACGCACTGACGACGCGTGTCGTGATCCCGTTGCGCAAGGAATCGGCGTTCGGTGCGCGCGCCCGGAATTTGAATCCGTTGCTCATCGTCGCCGGCGAAAAGGTCGTGCTCGATACGGCGGCGATCGGCGCTGTTCCGCTGAGCGAGTTGCGCAGAAGAGTCGCCAACTTGCGCGATGACCGCGCGATGGTGCAGGAGGCGCTGGACACGCTGTTCGGGGCCTACTGAGGTGCAGAGTCTCGCGCAGCGCGAGGAACGTGCCAATGCGCTCCGTCGCCGCTCCGGAACTTGCGGGTCTTGTCTGTGCCACCTATTGCGACAGGTTGTCGCGACTCGGGTGCTGCGCCAGTCGAGGACGTGGGCTATTCGCCCGGTGGCGCCGATTTCCGCTGCACCCACTGCAGCAACGGCGAGATGATGTCCAGCGGCAGCGGGAAGACGATCGTCGAGTTCTTGTCGGCGGCGATCACGGTGAGCGTTTCCAGGTAGCGCAGCTGGATGGCCTGCGGCTGGCGGCCGAGGATCTCGGCGGCTTCGGCGAGCTTCACCGAGGCCTGCAACTCGCCTTCGGCGTGGATCACCTTGGCGCGCCGCTCGCGCTCGGCTTCGGCCTGGCGCGCGATGGCGCGCACCATGCTGTCGTTCAGGTCGACGTGTTTGATTTCGACCATCGTGACCTTGATGCCCCAGGCCTCGGTCTGCGCGGCGAGGGTCTTCTGGATGTCCAGATTGAGCCGATCGCGCTCGGCGAGCAGGTCGTCGAGCTCGTGTTTGCCGAGGACGGCGCGCAAGGTGGTCTGCGCCAGCTGGCTCGTCGCGGCGAGGAAGTTCTCGACCTGGATCACGGCCTTCTCGGCGTCGACGACGCGAAAGTACAGCACCGCGTTGACCTTTACCGAAACGTTGTCGCGCGTGATCACGTCCTGGCTCGGGATGTCGAGCACGACGACGCGCAGCCCCACCTTCACCATCTGCTGGATGCCCGGGATCAGGAGCACGAGCCCGGGGCCCTTGACCTTCCAGAAGCGGCCGAGCTGGAACACGACGCCGCGCTCGTACTCGCGCAGGATGCGCAGCGAAGCCGCCGCCGCGATCAGCAGCAGCACCACAAAGCCCAGCGGTCCGAAGTAGCTCATGTTTTCACTCCCGCAGCTTGCGCGTTCATGGCGGCGCCTTGCGTCTCTTGTGTCGCGACCTCGAGCACGACGCCATTCGTGCCCGTCACGCGCACCGGCTGGCCCGCGCGCAACTCGGCGGGGCCGTGCACTTTCCAGTGCTCGCCGCCGACCAGTGCCCAGCCCTCGCCGCCCGAGAACTCCAACAGCTCACCCGTTGTTCCGAGCAGGGCTCGCCCGCCGCTGACCATGTTCACCACCGGTCGCGTGCGCGCCTTGGCCGCCATGCCGACGACGATCAGGATGAAGGCGGCGGACGCTGCGCTCAGAGCGGCGATCAAGGGCAAGGGCACGCCGAATCCTGGCACGTCGCTGTCGATGAGCAGCACGGCGCCGATCGCGAACGCGACGATTCCGCCCAGGCCGAGTGCGCCATAACTCGGCACGAATGCCTCGGCGACGAGGAAGGCCACGCCGAGCAGGATCAGGGCGAGGCCGGCGTAATTCACCGGCAGCATCTGCAAGGCGAACAGCGCCATCAGCAGGCAGATGCCGCCGACGACGCCGGGCAGCACGAAGCCCGGGTTGGAGAACTCGAACAGCAAGCCGTAGATGCCCACCATCATCAGGATCAGCGCCAGGCTCGGGTCGGTGAGAACCGACAGCAGCCGGTTGCGCCAGTCCGCCTCGAACTCGACCACGGGCGCGTCGCGTGTGGCCAGGCGCACGCTGCCGCCGGCCACGCCAGCCAGGCGCAGCTCGCGCCCGTCGACTTGATTCAACAGATCGGGCAAGCTGTCGGCGACCAGGTCGATCACCTGGCTCTTCAGCGCTTCGTGCGAAGCCAGGCTGACCGCCTCGCGCACGGCCTTCTCGGCCCAGTCGGCATTGCGGCCGCGCAATTGCGCCAGGCTGCGGATATAGGCCGCGGCGTCGCCGATGCGCTTGGCGGTCATCGCGTCGGTCGCGCGTTCGCTGGGCGCGCCGGCCCCGCTTGGCGCGTCCGAGGCTCTCTTCGAAGGCGGCAGCGGGTTATCGGGCTGGCCGCCGGGCGTCGGCAGGCCGATCGCGACCGGTGTGGCCGCACCCAGATTGGACGCCGGCGCCATCGCCGCGATGTGGCTGGCGTAGAGGATATAGGTGCCCGCGCTCGCCGCGCGCGCGCCGTTGGGCGCCACCCAAGTGGCCACCGGCACCTTGGACGCGAGGATGTCCTTGATGATGTTGCGCATGGCGCCGTCCAGGCCGCCGGGGGTGTCGATCTGCAATACCACCAACTGCGCACCCTGCTGGGCTGCGTGGGCCAGACCGCGGTGCACATAGTCGGCGCTTGCGGGGCCGATGGCGCCGTCGATCTTCATCAGGATGACGGCGGCGCGCGGTGCGCTCGCCGCGCCGGACACAGCTTCAGCGCTGGCCGCCCCGAACGCCTGGGCCAGAAGGGCCAGTCCAAGCCACCAGGTGCTGGCGCGCCTCATGCATCTCATTCTAGACGCGCAGACGCAGTAGCATCACGGGCGCAAACCCGACGGAGCCCGCCATGGCCATCAAACCGATGCAAGCCGAACCCTATGAGTTCGAATTCGATCCGCGCAGCACGGCCCTGGTCATCATCGACATGCAGCGCGACTTCGTCGAGCCGGGCGGCTTCGGCGAGGCGCTGGGCAACGACGTCTCGCCCTTGCAGGCGGTGATCGCCCCGTGCAAACGCATGTTGGACGCGGCGCGCGCCATGGGCATGCTCGTGATCCACACGCGCGAAGGCCACAGCCCCGATTTGGCCGATTGCCCGCCGACGAAGATCGTGCGCGGCCGCGGCGCGATCCGCATTGGCGACCCCGGCCCGATGGGGCGACTCCTGGTGCGTGGCGAGCACGGCCACGACATCGTTCCCGAGCTGGCGCCCCTCCCGGGCGAAGTGGTGATCGACAAGCCCGGCAAGGGCGCATTCTGCGCGACCGACTTCGACCTGATCCTGCACAACCGCGCGATCAAGTCGCTCATCGTCTGCGGAGTCACCACCGAAGTATGCGTGACGACGACGGTGCGCGAAGCGAACGACCGCGGCTACGAATGCGTCGTGCTGTCGGACTGCGTCGGTTCTTATTTCCCTGAATTCCAGCGCGTCGCGCTCGAGATGGTGAAAGCGCAGGGCGCGTTGTTCGGCTGGGTGTCGGACTCGAAGCGCGCCTTGGCGGCGCTGCGCGTTTGACCTGCTGTGGCAATGGGCAAGGAACAAATCCGCCGCACGGCCTCGATGCAAGATCGCGTCGACGCCATCGAAGCCGCCTTGGACGAAGGCGGGTTCAAGGTCACACCCGCTGTCGACGAACTCGCCCGCCTCGCCCAGCAAGAGTGGCTGCCGCGCAATGGCGCCCGCGTGGTGGCCAAGGCCTGGGTCGATCCGGCGTTTCGCGCGCGGCTGCTGGCCGACGGGCGGGCCGCCGTGGCCGAACTGGGACTGGCGATGCCGGCGCACCATCGGCATCTGGTCGTCCTGGAGAACACGGACGCCGTTCACAACGTCATCTGCTGCACGCTGTGCTCGTGCACGGCGTTCACGCTCATCGGCCTGCCACCGGACTGGTACAAAGACCTGGAATACCGCGCCCGCATCGTTCGTCAATCGCGCACCGTGCTCAAGGAAATGGGCCTGGACCTGCCGCCCGAAGTCGAAATTCGCGTCTGGGATACGACGGCCGATACGCGCTACCTGGTGCTGCCCGAGCAACCGCGCCACAGCGTGGGCTGGCCCGAGGAAGCGCTTGCGTCGATCGTCACGCGCGATTCGATGATCGGCGTTGCGCGCCTTTGAAACTCGCAGGCGGCCTTGCAATGGATGGAATGCACGACCTCGGCGGCAAGCAGGGCTTCGGCACGGTTCGCTACACCGTGAACGCTCCTGCGTTCCACGCCGCGTGGGAAGTGCGGGCGAATTCGCTCTACGCGTTCGCGGTGCGAGTCGGTCTGTTCAACATGGACGAGTACCGCCATGCGATCGAGCGCATGGAGCCGCGCCACTACGTCGGCGCGAGTTACTACGAACGATCGCTGACCGGCCTGGCCACGCTGTGCGTCGAAAAGGGCGTCGTGACGCGCGCCGAACTCGAACGCCGGGCGCAGGGGGAATTTCCGCTGGCCGCACCGAGTGCCCCCGGGCGATCCAATGTCGAAAGCCGCGAACGCTTCAAACCCGGTGACCGCGTGCGCGTGCGCCTGGACCATGTGCCCGGCCATATTCGCCTGCCGGGCTACATCCGCGGCAAGGCCGGCGTCGTGGTCAGCGAGTCACCGCCCTACCCCTTCCCCGACGCGCATGCGCACGGTGTGGCCGCGCAGGACGAACCGACCTACGACGTGCGCTTTCGCAGCGAGGAGCTCTGGCCGAATGGCTGCGACGCGGCCTTGGTGCACGTCGGCGTCTTCCAGAGCTATCTCGAGCGCGTTGTCTAGATCGGCGTTAGGCGCGGGCACGTTGCGCGCGCCCTTGTCGCGCCGCGCCGAATCAGCCAGTTGCTGTGCCCGGCGGCTGACTTCGCTCGAGCACCAGGCAAGTCGCGCCGAACATCACATAACCCAGCGCGACCAGGGGCGAGACGTGCCAGCCGAGTTGCGCGCCGTGGATCAGGCCGACGTAGCCGAGCGCCGCACCGGCGAAGGCCCAGCCCGCCGCGTGGCGCATCTTGTTGTCGATGACGTAGACCGCCATCGCACCGAGCACCATGCCGGCCAGCACCGAGCCTCCGCCCACCGATTCGAGTCCCTTGTAGAGCACGCCGAAGCCGGCGAGTTTGTCCATGCCCAGTGCCGCTGCGTTCGTCCCGGCGGCGCCGAGTGCGCCGTCGATCTGCGTCTTGGCCCATTCGGCGATGTTCGGAATCAACGCCAGGACCACGGCCGGCGCGTGTTTCGCGGGCGAGGCCTGGAACGCCTGCGCGCCGATCACCAGGCCGATGTAGAGCAGGATCGGCAGGATCGCCACCAGCGGGATCAGCGCCAGCAGCAGAGCGGTCAGGCCGAGGAAGCACACGAGGGCGATCGCCACGCCGGTGGCCAGCGAGTAGCCGATGCGTCCGCCCACCGCTTTCCAGCCCGGGTGGCCGATGTAGACGGCCGGGGGGAAGGGGCTGCCGAGCATCGAGCCGACGACGGCGCCGAGGCCATCGGCAAGCAGGATCTTGCGCAGGTTGTAGTTGTCACCGGCGGCCGACGCGCTTTCGACATTGTTCATCGCCTCGGTGAAGTTGTAGATGCCCAGCGGGATCGCGGTGACGAGCAGGGGCGCCACTTTGGCCAGGCCGGTCCAGACGTCGGCCGAGAGCACGGGGAAGTGCAGGCCGAATTGGTCGAGCGATTTGACGAGGGCGGCGCTCTGCATCAAATCGCTGAAACCGGCGAGCGAAACGCCCCAGCCGATCACCGAGCCGACGATCACCGCGACCAGTCCTCCCGGCAGGCCACCGGGCATGCGCAGGTTCGCGGTCCACGCGATCAGCACGATGGCAAAGCACGCAATACCGATCCACGGCGTCTCCCACATCTGGAACGCCGGGCGCATCGAAATGAAGGAGATCGAGATTCCGGCCAGCGTGCCGAGCATCGCCGCGCGCGGCGTCAAGGCGCGGATCTGCGGCCCGACAAAGGCGCCGAGCAGAACGATCACGCCGATGATGAAGCACCATGCCAGGCCGGCGGACCAGGCGAGCATGGCGTCCTTGGTTTCCAGGTATACCGGCAGCATGATCAGGAAGACGACGATGAACATGTGCGGAACGCTCGGGCCGTAGGGCATCGCGGTCACGTCGTTTCTGCCCTCGGCTTTGCCGAGCCGCCAGGCGAGGTAGGCGTAGAACAGGTTGCCCAGCGGCAGGGCGATTCCCAGGGCGGGAAGGATGCGCCCGAACACGGTGTCGGCAGGCAATTGAACGACCCCGAGGCACAGGCCGGTCAGGACGATGACGTTGAGCAGTACGTTGGTGAACAGGCCGAAAAAGCCGTTCCAGTCGCCCGGGACCCAAAGACGTACCGCACCTGGAGTGGTGCCAGCATTCATGCTTGTCTCCTTGTTATGGCCGATGAACGCGCGTGCGCTGCCTTGCCACGCGCTGCAAGCGCCAGCCCCTGCATTCACTCTGCGGAGCGGGTGCCGATTCATTCTGGCACTCGTTTGGTGCGCCGCGTATCGTGGAATACGCGTGCCGGCCGGGCCTCAATGCCTGGCCGGCGCAGCCCAGAGCACGCGCCGCAAGGCGGCGCGGCCGGTCAGATCGAACCGCCCGAGAACAGCGCCTTCTTGATGACCGCGTGCACGCCCCAGTTGCCGTCCACCACCTGGGTCACGCCGAAGTCCACGCCCACCGACAGCAGCGAAATCGCCTCGTCTTCGGTGAGCTTCTTGGTTTCCATCAGGAAGCGGCGCGCCTTGCGGAAGGCATCGCGCAAGGCGAGGTCGATCGACGACTTGGCATAGATGTCGGATTGGGCCTTGTCGCCGAGTTCGGCCAGATAGTTGGCAAAACTGAATCCGTGCAGCACCCATTCGGACTGGGTCTCCAGCAGTGGGTAGTCGAGTTTCTCGAGCGAGGTGCCGGCGAGCGTGGCCTTCTTGTGCAGGATGAACTGGAAGGTGCCGGTGAGCGAACATTCGATCGCCGTGCCGCACAGCTCCGAGTCGCCCTGCGCCGCATGCGGGTCGCCCACCGAGAACAGCGCGCCTTTCACGGCCACCGGGTAGTACATCGAAGCACCCTTGCCGATGCGCCAGTTGTCGATGTTGCCACCGGTATAACTCGGCGGGATCGAGTCGACCATGTCGGCTTCCTTGGGCGCCAGGCCGGCCACGCCGAAGTGAGGCCGCACCGGCACACGAACGTTTTTCAGGATGCCGTGGTTTTCCTTGACGGTGGCGTGATTCACGACGACGCCGGGGTAATCGATCGTCTTGTGCACCACGCCGTTCGGGTCGGTCTGCGGCGTCCACTGGAAGTTGTAGACCGCCTGCGCCCAGTTCTTGTCTTCGTTCGCATCGATCTGGTAGATCGTGATGACCTCGCGGTTCTTCGGCTCGGTCAACAGCTCCTTGTAGTGAAAGCCCCACCAGGCAGCTGCATTGCTGCCGAAGCTCTTTCCCGCATGCACGGGGTTGGCCGACGGACGCGGCGAGACGTCGACGATCCGCACCTCGAGCACGTCGCCTTCTTCGGCGCCTTTGACGAACACCGGGCCGGTGCAGATGTGCACGCCCAAGCCTTCGCCGGCACCGCGGCCGAACAGCTTGGCGTCCATCGGACCGGCGCCGCGGCGGTTCACGCCCTTGCGCGACTTGTCCCAGAAGTACACCGATTCGGCGCCCGGGTCGCCCTTGATCATTCGCTCGAAGTCGTCGCCGGCATGGTGGGTCAGCGTCTCGATGGTGACGAAGTCGCCCGAGTCGATTTCGACCTGGGGTTTGAGGTTCTTGCTGAAATAACCCCAGTGCACGGTCTTGTCGGTGGCCGGGATGTAGTAGTGGTCGCGCAGCCCGAGCTTGCCGCCGCTGCCCTTGGCCATGCTCTGCCC
>JBAQUQ010000284.1:0-10325 GCA_049297615.1 Burkholderiaceae bacterium | reverse complement strand
GCCCTGGCGAGCGTCTTGGCGGCCGGCGAGCGCGCACCCCCCCCCGTGGGCGGCCCTGCGATTCCGCCGGGGCGCGGGGGGCGGTTGAAGTAGTCGTTGGAGCGGCGTGCCGAACCCGAGTACCCGTCGCCCACCATCTGTTGTTCGATCTGGTCGATCTTGGCTTTGACGCCGCTGGCGGGCTTGGCGCCATCGGAAGCACGGACTTCGGAGTCGTCGTTGCGCGAATTCCCAGCCAGCACCGCCAGTTGGTCGCCGCTGAGCCCATCGCGGCGCACCTGGCGCAACATGTCGAGCTCGCGTTTGCGCACGAAGTCGTTGCGGCGCTTGCGCTCGATCATCGACCTCAATTCCGACTTGGCGGTATCGGTTTCGCGCTCGACGTCGTTGCGCGAAGTCAACTCGGCCCATTCCGTGGACGGATTGGCCACGAACTTCACCATCTTGCGAAAGAAGCTCGGGCTGTCTTTGGGTTCCGCCATGGCGTGTTCTGGGTTGTGCTTTGCGCCGGATCAGCGGCCGGCAGCTCGGCCGCGCGCTGCCCGGCACAGGCGAGCCGGGTCAGTCACCGAACATCTTCTGCTTGAGCTCACGCCGCTGCTGCGCCTCCAGGGACAGTGTAGCGGTCGGTCGCGCAATCAAGCGTCCCAAACCTATGGGTTCGCCTGTTTCATCACAGAAACCATATTCGCCGGCTTCGATTCGCGACAGCGACTGCGAGATTTTCTTCAGCAGCTTGCGTTCCCGGTCCCGGGTGCGCAATTCCAGGGCGTGTTCTTCTTCGATCGTGGCACGGTCCGCCGGATCGGGCACGATCGACGTGTCTTCGCGCAAGTGTTCCGTGGTTTGGCCGGCATTGCTCAGCAGGCTGTCCTTGAGCGAGCCCAGCGTGCGCCGAAAGAAATCCAACTGCTTGTCGTTCATGTATTCCGCTTCGGGCATCGCCAGAATTTCGGCTTCACTCAAATCGCGGCCCGCCTTGGATTTCCAGGCATTGGCGAGCTTCGGGTCGGAAATGTGGACGCGCCGCGGGGTGTCGACCTCGATCTGGGCCATCTGTCGCGTCGGCGGCCGAGGCGGCGCAAACCGATCGGCGAAACGCGACGTGGGCGGCGGCAGCGGCGCTTGGGCAGGCGCCGCATTCGCCCGCGCGGCTGCCCGGCTCGACAAAGGCCGTTTGACGACCGGCGCAGCAGCCGCCGACGCGGCCAGCGCGGCGCCAACGCTTGCCTGCGGCCTGCTCTGGCCCGCCATAGTTGAGGCGGTGTGCGGGTTGGGTTTCGGCGCCGCAGGCATGGCAGCGGCGCTCTTATGAGCGCCCCCAGGACTGGCAACACCGAGTCCGCCCTTGGAGCCACGCAGGGGCCCCTTCGTGGCCTTTGCGGTCACGGAAGCTCCGGAGCGACCTTCCTTGTGGCCGGGCTTGGCAGCAGCTTTCGCCCCAGGCTTGGCCACGGCCTTGGGAGGCCGCGCGGTGGCCTTGGCACTGGGCCTGGCGCCGGGCTTGGAGCTCGGCTTGGTCGCGTTTTTTTTCGCCCCAGTGCCCGGCTGGGCCGCCTTCTTGCCCGCGGGCGCGGCCGCACTGGGCGTCTTGCCGGCCTTGCGGGTGGCGGGCGCCGGCTTCTTGGCGGGACCAGTCGCTTGCTTGGCAGCAGGCTTCTTGGCGGCGGTTTTGCGGGCCGGTTTCTTGGTCAAGTGACTCTCCTCGCAGTGACGCGTAAGCCCTCATCGCGAGGGTCGTATGCCGGGCTGGCGCGATTTCGGCGGCGGCGGATTGTATCCACGCAACAGCCGCAGTGGCGGCGCCAAAACCGCACCGATCTCACACCAGGCATTGCTCCAGACCCTGCAAAAAGATATCGCGTGGCAAATCGAGCCCGATAAAGACCATCTTGCTCGTCTTCTTTTCGCCGCTCGCCCATTTCGGCCCGAGGTCGCTGCCCATCAGCTGGTGAACCCCCTGGAAGATGACCTTGCGGTCCGTGCCTTTCATGTTCAGCACGCCCTTGTAGCGCAGCATCTTCGGTCCGTAGACCTGAACGATAGAGCCGAGAAAGTCTTCCAGCTTGGCCGCATGGAAGGCCTTGTCGGAGCGGAACACGAAGGACTTCACGTCGTCGTCGTGGGCGTGGTGGTGCGGATGCTCGCAATCATCGTCGTGCTCATGGTCGTGATCGTGATGCTCATGGGCGTGGTCGTGTGCATCGGCGCTGAGGAATTCGGGGTCGATGTCGAGCTTGGCATTCAAATTGAAGCCGCGCAAATCGAACACCTCGGACAGTGGCACGTCGCCGAAGTTGACGCGGCGCTGCGCCGCGCGCGGGTTCATGTGGCGCACGCGGTGCGCCAGCGCGTCCACAGCCGCTGTGTCGACCAGGTCGGCCTTGCTGATGAAGATCTGGTCCGCAAAGCCCACCTGGCGCCTGGCCTCTTGCCGCAAGTCGAGCTGGGCATTGCCGTGTTTGGCGTCGACCAGGGTCAGGATCGAGTCGAGCAGGTAGCTCTCGGCAATCTCATCGTCCATGAAGAAGGTTTGCGCCACCGGCCCCGGGTCGGCCAGGCCGGTGGTTTCAATCACGACACGATCGAACTCGAGCTCGCCCTTGCGGCGCTTTTCGGCCAGGTCGGACAGGGTGGTGCGCAAGTCCTCCCGGATCGAACAGCACACGCAGCCGTTGTTCAATTGAACGATCTGCTCCTGGCTGTCCTGCACGAGGATCTCGTTGTCGATGTTCTCGTCGCCGAATTCGTTCTCGATGACAGCGATCTTCTGCCCATGGGCTTCGCTGAGCACGCGTTTGAGCAAGGTGGTCTTGCCCGAACCCAGGAAGCCGGTGAGGATGGTGGCGGGAATGAGGCCGGTGGTCATGGGTGGTCCGTTTCGAGGGCAGAGAAGGTCTTGCCGCCGCCGGGCTTGCGGCCGGCGTCTTGTCGGCTGCGGGCCGCGAACTGTACTGCGCAAGGGCCAACAGGTGAGGGTCGGTGACTTTGGTTCAAGGGCGCCGCCCTGTCAAGGCCGCAATTCGGCCTGCCCCACATCGGGTAAGCTCCCCGTTTCGAAAACCCACGTCGCAAGGCGCGATGTCCGAGCCGCACTCAGGTCGCACTCCCCGCGAAAAGCCAGCGCCCGCCGATCGGCGCAGCCTGTTCCAACGACTGGTCGAATTTGTCGCGCCGGGGCCGGACTCGCGCAACGAGCTGATCGAAACGCTGGCCGACGCGGAAAACCGCGAGTTGATCGCGCCCGAATCGCGCATGATGCTCGAAGGCGTGATCCGCATGGCCGACCTGACGGCCGGCGACGTGATGGTCGCCGCGCCGCACATGGACCAGCTCGACATCGACGCGCCCTACGAAGACTTGTTGCACGGCGTGATCACGGCCGGGCATTCGCGTTTTCCGGTGTTCGAAGGCAAGCGCCACAACGTGATCGGCATCCTGCTCGCCAAGGACTTGCTGAAATTGCAGCGGGCCCCGGAATTGAACCTCCGCACGCTGTTGCGCCCGGCTGTATTCGTGCCCGAATCGAAAGGCCTGAATGAACTGCTGCGCGATTTCCGCTCGAACCGCAACCACCTGGCGATCGTCATCGACGAATTCGGCAACACCGCCGGACTGATCACGATCGAAGACGTTCTGGAAGAGATCGTCGGCGAGATCGAAGACGAGTTCGACGACAAGGACGGCGAGTCGGGCATCTACACCCTGGCCGACGGCGGCCAACGCGTTGCCGGCGATACGGCCATCGACGCCGTGAACCACGCCTTCGGCGTGGCATTGCCCACGGCGGACTTCGAAACCATCGGCGGCTTGGTCGCGCACGAGCTCGGCCATGTGCCGCGGCGCGGCGAATCGACGCCAGTGGGTCCACTGCTGTTCCAGGTGATGTTGACGCGCGGCGGCGCGGTGCGCTGGTTCAAGGTGACACGCGCCGCCCGGCCCCCGCTGGGGCCATCGGGCGCGGCCAAACGCGCTTGACGGTGGCCGCGCAGCGCGCCACTGGCGGCTCGGGGGCGTGGCCGTGGCCGGGCTGGGCGGAACTCTGCGGTGCAGCCCTGCTGGGTGCAGCACACAGCCTGCCCTTTGTGGCCACGTCGGCTTGGTGGCTGCAACCGATCTGCATCGCGCTCCTCGTTTGGCGGGTGAAGACCGCCGCGCCGCCGCGGGCGGCCCTGCTCGGCTGGGCCTTCGGGACCGCGTGGCTGCTTTGCGGTATGTGGTGGCTGTACATCAGCCTGCACCGTTATGGCGGCCTGCCGGCGTGGATGGCGGCACTGGCGGTGGGCTTGCTGTGTGCCGGCCTGGCGCTGTTGCTCGCCGTGGCTTGCGCGACCTTCGCCCGGTTTCGCTGCGGCCGCACGGCGCGTGACACCTTGCTGTTCGCTTCGCTGTGGACGCTGACCGAGCTGATACGCGGTTCGATCTTCACCGGATTGCCCTGGGTCGCAAGCGGCTATGCGCATGTCGATTCGCCGCTCGCCGCGCTGGCGCCATGGATCGGTGTGTACGGCATCGGTGGCGTCGCCGCGGCGCTGGCCGCTGCACCGGCGTTGGCGGGTGGCGGGCTGACTGTCCTGGGCAAGCCGCTGTTGGCGGGAATCAGCGTGCTCGCCGCCTTGGCCCTGGCACCGGTGCCTGAATTCACGCGCGCGACGTCGACCCTGAGCGTCGCGCTGCTGCAGGGCAATGTCCCGCAGAATGAAAAGTTCTCGCTCGAACATTTGCCGCAGGCGATGCAATGGACACGCGCGCAACTGCTCGGCGCGGATGCAGACCTGGTCGTCGGCCCGGAAACCGTGATTCCGTTGTTGCCGCATCAGCTCGATGCGCGCTACTGGGAGCCCCTGCTCGAACATTTTCGCGAGGCAGGGCGAGCTGCCCTGGTCGGCTTGCCGCTGGGCAACGAAAGACAAGGTTATACCAACTCGGCAGCCGGCATCGCCGCGTCCACCGCAGCCCTTCCCGACGGTTTTTATCGCTACGACAAGGTCCACCTCGTGCCCTTCGGCGAATTCATTCCGCCCCTGTTCAAGTGGTTCGTCCGTTTGATGGATATCCCCCTGGGCGACTTCAAGCGAGGCACACTCGCGGCGCCTTCATTCGCCGTCAAGGGCGAGCGAATCGGCCCGAACATCTGCTACGAAGACCTGTTCGGCGAAGAACTCGCCACGCGTTTCACCGACCCGGCGCTCGCGCCGACGATCCTGGCCAACCTCAGCAATATCGGCTGGTTCGGCCAGACGATTGCCGTGGAACAACACCTGAACATTTCGCGCATGCGATCGCTCGAGTTGCAGCGAGCCATGCTGCGCGCGACGAATACCGGTGCAACTGCCGTGATCGACCATCGCGGCCAGGTCACGCATGCATTGGCGCCGCACACCCAGGGCGTGTTGCACGCCAGGGTTGAAGGGCGCAGCGGGGTGACGCCGTTTGCCCGCTGGGCGGGTGCAGCAGGGCTGTGGCCGATCGGCGCCATCGCCTTGCTGCTGTGCCTGGCGCTGGCGCGATGGCGCAAACCGGACTAGCGGCCTGCCGGGCTCCTAGAATCCAAGCGGCTGACGCCCGAGTTGCCCACAAGCCGAATTCAATGCTTTCCTTCCAGCAGATCATCCTCGAGCTCCAGTCGTACTGGTCCGCGCGGGGGTGTGCATTGCTCCAGCCCTATGACATGGAAGTCGGCGCCGGCACCAGCCACACTGCGACCTTTCTGCGCTCGCTCGGGCCCGAGCCCTGGCGCGCCGCCTATGTGCAACCGAGCCGCCGGCCCAAAGACGGCCGCTACGGCAACAACCCGAACCGTCTCCAGCACTACTACCAGTACCAGGTGGTGCTCAAGCCGGCACCGGCGAACATCCTCGACCTCTACCTCGGCTCGCTCGAATCGCTGGGCCTGGACCTGCGCGCCAACGACATTCGCTTCGTCGAAGACGATTGGGAAAACCCCACGCTCGGTTGCTGGGGCCTGGGCTGGGAAGTCTGGTTGAACGGCATGGAAGTCACGCAGTTCACTTACTTTCAGCAAGTCGGCGGCATCGACTGCAAGCCCATCACCGGCGAAATCACTTATGGCCTGGAGCGCCTGGCGATGTATCTGCAAGGCGTGGACAGCGTCTACGACCTGTGCTGGACGGAAGGCCTGGAGCGGGCGCCGGGCCGTTCCCGAGCCGGACCTGGAGCCCGATTGCTCTACCGCGACGTGTACCACCAGAACGAAGTCGAACAGAGCAACTACAACTTCGAACACAGCGACGTCGATTTCCTGCTGAGCGCTTTCGCGGCCCACGAGCGGCAAGCCAAGCACCTGATGGACTTGCAGCTCGCCCTGCCCGCCTATGAACAGTTGCTCAAGTGCGCGCACAGCTTCAACCTGCTCGACGCGCGCGGCGCGATCAGTGTCACCGAACGTGCCGCCTACATCGGCCGCATCCGCAACATCTCGCGCAGCGTGGCGCAAAGTTATCTGCGCAGCCGGGCGCGCCTGGGCTTCCCGATGGCGCCCAAGGCCTGGGCCGACGAGGTGTTGACTCAGATGGCGAAGAAAGCGGCCTGATGAGCACGACGAAGAGCCTGCTTGTCGAGCTGTTCGTCGAAGAGCTGCCGCCCAAGGCGCTGAACAAGCTGGCCCAGGCATTCGCACAAGGCCTGTTCGACGGCTTGAAGTCGCGCCGCCTCAGCACCGAAGACTCGGCATGGACGCCCTTCGTGACGCCGCGGCGGCTCGCAGTCCACGTCAGCGCCGTCCGCCTCCAGGCTCCCGACGAAGAAGTGACCCGCAAGATCATGCCTGTCTCGATCGGGCTGGATGCCCACGGGAGGCCGACCGAGGCCCTTCGAAAGAGCCTTGCGAAGCTGGGACGAATCGGGCTCGCGGACGCTTGGCCTGATGCCGCGCAGGACCCGGAGCGCCTGTTCGTACAGGCCGATGGCAAGACGCAGGCCTTGTTCCTGCGCTCCCTGGCCCGCGGATCGTCGCTCCTGGCGGGTCTGCAGGGCGCGCTCGACGATTCGATCCAGTCCTTGCCGATCGCCAAACTGATGTCCTACCAGCTCGAGGACGGCTGGTCCAGTGTGAGCTTTGCTCGCCCGGTGCACGCCGTGGTGGCCTTGCACGGATCGGAGGTGGTGCCGGTGACCGCTTTGGGGCTCGTCGCTGGACGCACCACCCGGGGCCATCGCTTCGAGGCCGAGGCCGACCCGGTGGTGCTCATCGATGCTGACCACTACGAGCGCCAGCTCGAGGAGCAGGGCGCGGTGCTGGCGAGCTTCGCCGCGCGTCACGACGAAATCAGTCGCCAGGTGCACGCCGCGGCGGCCGCGCTGGGCCTGACGCCCATCGAAGACGCGGACCTGCTCGACGAAGTGACGGGGCTCGTCGAGCGGCCCCACGTCGTGTCCTGCGAATTCGAGCGCCAGTTCCTCGACGTGCCGCAGGAGTGCCTGATCCTGACGATGAAGGCGAACCAGAAATACTTTCCCCTGCTCGACGCGGCTGGCCGGCTCAGCAACAAGTTTCTCGTCGTCAGCAATATCCGCCCCGCCGACGTCAGCCGCGTCATCGGCGGCAATCAGCGCGTCGTTCGGCCGCGCCTGGCGGATGCAAAATTCTTCTTCGACCAGGATCGCAAACGCTCGCTCGGATCACGCGTTCCAGGCCTGGACAAAGTGGTCTATCACCACCAGCTCGGCAGCCTGGGCGACCGTGTGCGGCGCGTGCGCGCGATTGCCAGCGAGATCGGCCGCACGATCGGCCAGGACCCAGGCGGCGACGTATTGGCCGAACAAGCCGACACCGCGGCCCGTCTCGCCAAGGCCGACCTGCTCACCGACATGGTCGGCGAATTCCCCGAACTGCAAGGCATCATGGGCGGCTACTACGCGCGTCACGACGGCCTGAGCGAGGCAGTGGCCTTGGCCATCGAAGACCACTACAAACCGCGCTTTGCGGGCGATTCCTTGCCGCGCAATAGCGCCGGAATCGTCGTCGCGCTGGCCGACAAGCTCGAGATCCTGGCCGGGCTGTTCAGCATCGGGCAAGCTCCCACGGGCGAGAAGGATCCGTTTGCTTTGCGCCGCCATGCGCTGGGGGTGGTGCGCCTGCTCGTCGAGCGCAGGGCCGACCTGCCGCTGTCTGCCCTGCTTGCGATCGCCTTGCGCGAGTTTCCCGGTGCGCCGCAGCGCACCGGGTCCGAGGTGCAAGCCTTTGTCGGCGATCGCCTGTCGAGTTACCTGCGCGATTGCGGGTTCAGTTCACACGAGGTCGATGCGGTCACCTCCGCAGGCCTTGATTCGCTGCACACCGCAGCCCAGCGCCTAGCGGCCGTGCGCGAGTTCTCCGGATTGCCGCAGGCCGAGGCGCTGGCCGCGGCGAACAAGCGGGTGGCCAACATTCTCAGGAAAAACACGCTCGAATTGCAGTCCGGGACGGGCGGCATGAGCGCCTGCGCCGTCAATCCAGGTCTGCTGGTCGAGCCGGCTGAACGTGCCCTGCACGAAGCCTTGCAGCGGGTCGCACCGGAAGCGCAGCGGCTGTTCGACGCGCAGCAATATGCCGCGTCGCTGCGCGCCCTGGCTGCTCTCAAGGAACCCGTTGATGCATTCTTCGATACGGTGATGGTCAATGCCGACAAGGATGATTTGCGCGCGAATCGCCTGGGCCTTCTCGAATCACTCAGTTCGGCCATGAACCGCGTCGCGGACTTGTCCAAGCTCGCCGCCTGATTCGCCCTACCCCCGGTCCTGCACAGCACCCCCATGAAACTTATCATTCTCGACCGCGACGGCACGATCAACGAAGACCGCGACGACTACGTCAAGTCGCCCGACGAATGGCTGCCCCTGCCCGGCGCCTTGCAAGCGATTGCCCGGCTCAACCATGCCGGCTGGCACACCGTGGTGGCCACCAACCAGTCGGGCCTGGGGCGGGGCCTGTTCGACATGGCCGCGCTCAATGCCATGCACCTGAAAATGAACCAGCAACTGGCGCACCTGGGCGGACGCATCGACGCCGTGTTCTTCTGCCCGCACGCGCCCGATGACGCTTGCGACTGCCGCAAACCCGCGCCCGGGCTGATCAAGCTTATCGGTGAACGCTATGGCGTGCACCTCGAACAGGTGCCCGTCGTGGGCGACTCAATGCGCGACCTGCAGGCCGGCCAGGCCCTGGGCTGCCCGCTGCACCTCGTGCTCACCGGCAAGAGCGCAGGCCTGGACGCGCCGCAAATCGCCCTGATGCGCGAATCGATTCCCGAGATGCAACTGCACGCCGACCTCGCGGCATTCGCCGAGGCACTGGTGCGCAGCGACCGCCTTCAGCGCGGTCCGACCGATCAGAACGATACGCTTTACGGCCAGACGCAGTACGGGGAACTCCCTTGATGCGGGCGCTGTGGACCGCAGCGCGCTCGGCGCTGTTCGTATTGTTCATGGCGCTCAGCGTCGTGCCCTGGGCCCTGGCCGTCGTGCTGGTCTCCATTTTCGTTCGCGGCAAGCTCATCTACGTCATGTGTGTGGGCTGGCTGACCACCGTCATTTGGGGTGCCAAGGTCATCTGCGGCGTGCGCGCCCGCCTGCACGGCATGGAGAACCTGCCCGACGGCCCCCTGGTCCTGCTGCCCAAGCACCAGTCGACCTGGGAGACCTTCGCCCTGCCGGGCTTGATGCCACGGCCGCTGGCTTACGTGTTCAAGCGCGAGTTGCTCTACATCCCGTTCTTCGGCTGGGCGATGTCGCGCATGGACATGATTCACATCGACCGCAGCAAACGCGCCGAAGCCTGGGCCCGTGTCGCCGAGCAGGGCCGGCACCTGATGGCCAACGGCCATTGGGTCATCATGTTTCCGGAGGGCACGCGCATACCGCGCGGCGCAAAGGGCGTCTACAAAAGCGGCGGCACGCGCCTGGCGGTGTCCGCGGGCGTGCCGGTGCTGCCGATCGCCGTGACCTCGGCGCGCTGCTGGCCGCGCAAATCGTTCACCCTGCGCCCGGGCACGATCGACGTCTCCATCGGCCGGCCGATCCCCAGCACCGGCCGCGAACCCGACGAATTGATGCGCGAGGTCGAGAGCTGGATCGAAACCGAAATGCGGCGCCTGGACAGCCAGGCCTATGCCGCCGCGGCGCCTGACAGGCCGTCCGATGCCCCCGCCTGAGGCCTGAGCGATGCGCCCTGCCAAGTCCCCCGATCCGCGCCAGCTCTGGCTGTTCGACGCCCCGCCCGGCACCGACTTGCCCGATCGCGAGCCCGATCCGTCGCTCGACGACGGGCGCGCCGTTCGTGGCGCCGCGCCGAGCGATGCGGCAGCGAACGCAGCACTGGACACAGC
>JBAQUQ010000283.1:0-2091 GCA_049297615.1 Burkholderiaceae bacterium | reverse complement strand
GGATGGCACGATGGCGCATATCCACATGGCGCCCAGTGGCAAGAACGGCCCGGTGGTCGTGCCATTGGCCAAGGGCGCGCAGGGCGTTTGGTCGGTGGCGCCCGGCGCCAAGTTGACGGCAGAACAGCTCAAGAGCTATCAGGCCGGCGAGCTGTACGTGAATGTGCACTCCGCAGCGAACAAGGGTGGCGAGATTCGGGCTCAGTTGAAGCCATAGTTCCTGCTGTCACGGCGGCCTGCGCGTGACTGCGTTCAAGCCAGGCTGCGGCCCTTCGAGTCATACCCATGGCGCGCCGTGAACCCGTTCAGTTCAGGCTCGACGACCAGGTGGTCGTGGTCACCGGCGCCGCACAGGGCATCGGCGCTGCGTGCGCCGCGCGTTTCGCGCAGGACGGTGCGACGCTTGCGCTCTGGGACGTGAACGACGCGGCGGCCGCAGCGCTCGCGCAGCAACTCACGCAACGCGGCCAGCGCGCCGCCGCATTCCACTGCGACGTGTCGAGCCAGGCCGACGTCGACGCCGGCCTGGCCGCCACCCTGGCTGCATTCGGCCGCGTCGACGCGCTGGTCAACAACGCCGGGATCTTCAAGGCGGCGAACTTTCTCGACATCAGCGAGGCCGACTGGAACGCGGTGCTCGATGTCAACCTCAAGGGCGCGTTCCTCGTCGCTCAGGCGGTGGCGCGCGAGATGGTGCGCGCCGACAAGGGCGGCGTTATCGTCAACATGAGTTCGGTGAACAGCGTCCTGGCGATTCCGAATATTGCGAGCTACAACGTCAGCAAGGGTGGCGTCAATCAACTCACGCGCGTGATGGCGCTCGCACTGGCCGAGCACGGCATTCGCGTCAATGCCGTCGCGCCGGGGACGATCGCCACCGAACTCGCGCGCCAGGCGGTGCTCGGCAGCGACGCCGCGCGCGCGCGCATCATGAGTCGAACGCCCCTGCAACGCCTGGGCGAGCCCGGCGAAATCGCCGACGTCTGTGCCTTCCTCATCAGCAGCGCGTCGAGCTATATGACGGGTGAAATCGTCTATGTCGACGGCGGGCGCATGGCCTTGAATTACACCGTGGCCGGTTGAGGCTGGATCGCCTGGAGTTCGATCCGCTGCAAACCCGACGCCCAGGACGACGATGAGCACCCGCGCTTCCAACCCCATCCACAGCGGCGGCTGCCTGTGCGGCGCGTTGCGCTACGAGGCCCAGCCCGATTCGCCTGAGGGCTACTACTGCCACTGCCGCATGTGCCAACTCGCCTTCGGCAACACGCGCGCGGCGTTTCTCAACTTGCGCAAGGATCAGCTGCGCTGGCTCGGCGCCACGCCGACCTACTACGCTTCTTCGAAGTTCGCGCAACGCGGCTTTTGCCAGCGCTGCGGCACACCGCTCACCTTCGAGTACCTCGATTCGCAGCGCATGGACATTTCCGTCGGCAGCCTCGACGATCCGGCGGCGATCCATCCGACGACGCACTTCGGCGTCGAATCGCGCGTCGCCACTTGGCACGTGGAAGACGGCCTGCCGGGTGAGCGGCTCGACGAGCACGCCAAGATCATGGAACGCTGGAAAGCCAGCTACGGTGATTCGGTCGTGCCCGGCGTTGCGGCGACGCGCAAGCGCTGATCCCGCCCCATCCGGGTCAGGCGATCGCCGGCGGGCGGATGACAAACCGTGCCGGCAAGCTGTACGCTCACGCTTCCACAAGGCTTCATCTTCAACACCCCATGAGACTCCTGCACACCATGCTGCGCGTCGGCGACATGCAACGCTCGATCGACTTCTACACCCGCGTGATGGGCATGAAGTTGCTGCGCACCACCGACCGCCCCGACCAGAAGTACACACTGGCCTTCGTCGGCTACGGCAACAACCCCGAGCACGCAGAAGTCGAGTTGACCTACAACTACGGCGTCGAGCACTACGACATGGGAACGGCCTACGGCCACATCGCCATTGAAGTCCAGGACGCCTACGCCGCGTGCGAAAAGATTCGCGGCAATGGCGGAGCCGTCACGCGCGAAGCCGGCCCGGTGAAGGGCGGCAGCACCGTGATCGCCTTCATCACCGACCCCGACGGCTACAAGGTCGAG
>JBAQUQ010000282.1:0-25509 GCA_049297615.1 Burkholderiaceae bacterium | reverse complement strand
CACTGGCTGTCGCGCTGGCTGCTCGACCCTCCCGCGGCGCTGAGCGCAGAGCGAATCGGCGCGATCCGTGCCCAGGCCGCCAAAAGCAGGAACACGGCGATCGTCGTGCTCGGCGGCGGGTCGGAACCGCTGGCGCCCGAATACGGCACGAGCAACCTCAACGCCGCCTCGGCGGAACGGCTGCGTTACGGTCTGTGGCTGGCGCGCGCGACGGGCGTTCCGGTCGCATTCAGCGGCGGCATTGGCTGGGGCCAACTGGGCAGCCAGACCGAAGCGCAGGTCGCCGAGCGCATCGCCCGCGACGACTTCGGCCTGACCCTGCGCTGGGCCGAAAGTCAGTCGCGCGACACCCGCCAGAACGCCGCGTTCAGCCTCGCCCTGCTGCGCCGCGCCGGCGTGAACCATGTACTGCTGGTCACCCACGACTGGCACATGCCGCGCGCGCTGCGCGACTTCAGGCGTGCGGCAAACCCAGGGGTCGAGGAAACTTCGGGCGGCCGCGCGGTTCCGCAAGACGGCTTCACGATCGAAGCGGCGCCGATGGGCCTGGCCACGCGCGCGCAACTGCCCTACATGCCTTGGCTGCCCTCCGGCGACGGTGCCTTGCATGTGCGGCGCGTGCTGCGCGAAGCCTTGGGGTCCTTGATGGGTGCGTGAGCGGTTCGGGCGTTGCCTGGCTGGGGCAACAGTGCAGGTTCACGGCAAGCGCAGCGACTTCATCCCCGGTGCGGGTTTGTCCCCGGAATCCCAAGCGAGTTTCGCGGGAATAAACCCCGGCCCGCCAGCGTTAGCACAGCGCGACTCGCGTGGTCCAGGTTCCACGCACGAGCGCGAGGCGCCCGATCTGACTGAACGCGCGATGAGTGTGTCGGTCGGCGGTCAGAGCGGGTATTTGATCTGATTGAACTCGAAGGAGGTTCCCCATGCATACCTTGCAAGCGCGGCACATCGCCGCTGCCGTCGCCGTGGCGTTCGGTTTCACGCTCGCCGCCGCGCCTGCCCTGGCCAAGGACGACGAGCACGAACACCGCGGGAGGCTCGTGGCCACCAAACTGTCAGGGTTCAATGAGGTGCACTTCGTTGCCGCACCCACACCGGCGCTGCGCGGCGCCATCTCGTCCCCGGCCTCGGGCAGCTTCAAGGCCGCCATCGACGACACCGCACAGCTCATCACCTACGAACTGAACTACAAAGACCTGGGCAGCGCCGTCCAGCAGGCGCATATCCATTTCGGCCAGCGCCATACGGTCGGCGGCATCGTCGTCTGGCTGTGCCAGACAACCGCAGTCCCAGCGCCCGCCGCGGTTGCCGCCGTCACGCCGTTCTGCCCGCAAGACACCACCGGCGGTCCGGTAACGGGAACCATCCTCCCCGCTCAAGTGCTTGCGCAGGCCGCTCAGGGCTTCGCTGCCCTCGCTTTCGACGAATTGGTGCGAGCCATCCGCGCCGGCGCTGCCTATGTCAACGTTCATTCCGCGACGTTCGCGCCGGGTGAAATCCGCGGCCAGCTCGAGGCGCACCGCCACGGTCACTGAAACAGCCGCCAGCAGGCCAAACCGGTGCGGCGCCTTCGGGCGCCGCATTGCCGAGCGCCGCGACGCCGCCGTCGGCACCGCTCGAGCTCGTGCACACTGGCGTTCCACCGGGAGCCTGCAATGACCCGTGCCAAGGCCATCGATCATGTCAGCGCCAGCTTCGACAGCGGCGAGTTCTGCGCGACGCTGGCGCGGCGCGTCGCCTGTCGCAGCGAAAGCCAGGGCGCAAGCGCGGCGAGCCTCGCGCCCTACCTGCGCGATGAGATCGCCCCGGCGCTGGTGGGCTTGGGCTTCAGCGCGCGCCTGGTCGACAACCCCGTCAGCGGCGGCCCGCCTTTCCTCGTCGCGCAGCGTCACGAATCCAAGGCGGCACCGACGCTGCTGATGTACGGCCACGGCGACGTGGTGCAGGGCTACGACGATCAATGGCGCGCCGGCCTGGGCCCCTGGGAACTCACGGTGCAGGGCGAGCGCTGGTACGGCCGCGGCACGGCCGACAACAAGGGCCAGCACAGCATCAACCTCGCCGCGCTCGCCAGCGTGCTGGCGGTACGCGGCGGGAAACTCGGCTTCAACGCCAAGATCCTGCTCGAGATGGGGCAGGAGGTCGGCTCGCCCGGATTGAACGACGTGTGCGCGGCGTTGCAGGACGAGTTGCAGGCCGACCTGTTCCTTGCCTCCGACGGCCCGCGCCTGAACGCGGCGCGGCCCACCGTCTTCCTCGGCTCGCGCGGCATGGTCAACTTCGCATTGACCTACCGCGCGCGAGAAGGCGGCCACCATTCGGGCAACTGGGGCGGGCTGCTGCGCAACCCGGCGACGACGCTGATCGCGGCACTGAGCACGCTCGTGAACGGCCAAGGCGTGATCCAGGTGGCCGGGCTGCGACCGCCGCCCATTCCACGCTCCGTGCGCGACGCGCTCGCCGGCCTCGAAGTCGGTGGCGCCGCGGGCGACCCGGCGATCGACCGCGCCTGGGGCGAGCCAGGCCTGACTCCCGAGGAGCGTGTATTCGCCTGGAACAGCCTCGAAGTGCTGGCGATGAAGGCGGGCAACCCCGAGAACCCGGTGAACGCGATACCGCCATGGGCGCAGGCGTGGTGCCAACTGCGCTTCGTCGTTGGAACCGACTGGCAACACCTGGCCGAACACGTGCGCGCGCACCTCGATGCGCGCGGCTTTGCCATGGTCGAGGTGCACGTTTCGGTCGCTTCACCCGCGACGCGTCTGAGCCCCGACGAGCCTTGGGTGCAGTGGGCCGTGCAGTCGATGCAGCGAAGCACGGGCAAGCAGGTCGCCGTGCTGCCCAACCTCGGCGGCACCCTGCCCAACGAGGTGTTCGCCCAGACGCTGGGGCTGCCGACGGTGTGGGTGCCGCACTCCTACCCGGCGTGCTCGCAGCACGCGCTGAACGAACATCTGCTCGGCCCGGTGGTGCGCGAGGCGCTGCAATTGATGGCCGGGCTGTACTGGGATCTGGGCGAAGGTTTTCCGCCGGGCGTGCGCCGGCCTGCATGAGCGAAAGCCGCGGCGAACGGCGGTTGCCCCCGCCGATGCAACGCCGAAGCCGCAAGACACTCGTCGTTGACAATCTGCATACGGTTGTCACCGTCGTCGATCCAATCTTCCACCAACAAGGAGACTCGTATGCCGCACCCTTTCGCACGGCGCCGCTTGCTCATCGGCGCGGCCGCCGCCTCAGCCCTGACACAGCTGCCGCGCGCCTACGCGCAGGCCTTCCCCTCGAAGAACATTCGCGTGGTCGTGCCCACCGCCCAGGGGGGGTCGGCCGATCGCCTGGCGCGCCTGTTCGACGACTTCTGGGCGCCGATGCTGAAGACGCAGTTCGAATACCAGTTCATGTCGGGCGCGGCGGGCCAGGTCGGCTACGAGACCTTCATCGGCAAGCGCGACCGTGATGGCCACAACTTGTTGTTCGGCAACATGGGACCGGAAATGCTGATGTACGCGCTGCAGAAGCCGCCGTACAAGTTCCCGCAGGACTATCAGTACTTCTGCCGCCTGGATGTCGACGACAGCATCATCTTCGCGAACCGCCAGAGCAAGTTCAAGAAGCTCGAAGACGTGCTCGAGGAGTCGAAGAAGCGCACGCTCAACGTCGCCGTCAGCCGCCTGCCGCACCCGGCCTCGATCGGCGTGCTGGCGCTCGGGCGCGCGATCGGCGGCAAGTTCAACCTGATTCCCTACGGCGGCGGCAATCCCACGAGCGTCGCGGTGCTGAACGGCGAGGCCGACATCGGCGCGCTTCCGATCGCTGGCGTGGCCACGCAGAAGGACACGCTCAAGGTGCTGGGCATCTTCAACGACGATCACAAGATGGCCAAGTACAGCGACAACGCCCCGGCGGTGAACAAGGTCGCCGGGACCAAGATTCCTGACCTGCCATCGTCGCGCTCCTGGGCGATCCATACCGAGGTGATCGAGAAGTTCCCGGAGCGCTTCGCGCTGCTCGAGAAGACCGCGCGCCAGGTCTTCGACAATCCGAAGTACGCGCAGGAATACGCCAAGACCGGTGCACCGATCGAAACCAGCCAATACGGCGACCGCGCGCTGTGCTCCAAGTACAGCAACGACATGATCTCGCTGGCCGATGAGTACCGGGAGCTGCTCAGCGCCAAGAAGAAGAGCTAGGCGCGATGGCGACCCCGCGCAACGACGAGGCGGTGCCGCTGGGCGCCGACCTCGTGATCCCTCTGTTGGCCCTGGCTTTCTCGATCTACTTCTTCGACTCGATCCGGGACCTGGTCTGGGAAGCCAAGGCCAACGGCATTTTCATCGGCACGGCCCTGGTCGCCCTGATCGCGCTGCAACTGGTGCGCATCGCGCTGGCCGTGCTGCGTGGCAGGGCCAGGCTGGGCACCGATGCGCTGTGGCAGCCGCGCGATGCGCTGGGCAAGCGCGTCGCCATGGTGGTGGTCACGATCCTGTTCATCGCGACCATCGAATGGATGGGCCTCACGCTCGGCCTGCTGCTGGGAATGCTGGCTTCGCTGTGGGCCATGGGTGTGCGCAAGCCGACGGTCCTGATCGCGATCTCGGTGCTGGTCGCCGCGTCCGCCTACGTGCTTTTCATCGCGACCCTTGATTCGGCGTTCCCGCATGGACCGATAGAGAATCTGATCGCCGCCGTGAGCAAGCGAGCATGAGCCCGGACCTCCTGCTCGACCTGTTCGCCACCCAGTTCGGCCTGTGGTGGCTGATCTTGCCGGCGATCCTGCTGGGCATCGTGGTGGGCATCCTGCCCGGCTTCAGCCCGCAGAACACGCTCATCATGCTGCTGCCGCTGACGCTGGCGCTGCCCATCGAGCAGGCGTTCGCCTTCATGGTTTCGCTGTACTGCGCCAATCATCTGGCCGGTGGCATTCCGGCGATCCTGGTCAAGATCCCCGGCTCGGGAGGCGCCGCCGCAACCACGCTCGATGGCTACCCGATGACGCAGAAGGGCCAGGCGCAGCAGGCCCTGGTGCTGTGCTTCACGGCCTCGGTGTTCGGCGGTTTGATCACCACGTTCGCCACCATCGGCCTGCTGCCGTGGCTGTCGAAGGTCGGGCTCTACCTGCGTTCGGTCGAGATGGTCATCGTGATGCTGTTCGGGTTGACGCTGATCGCCGTGATCGCCGCCAGGGATGTGCTCAAAGGCCTCATTGCAGGCCTGTTCGGGTTGTTGATCGGCGTCATCGGCACCGACAACGTCTACAGCTCGCCGCGCGCGACCTTCGGCTTTCTCGAGCTCTACGACGGCGTGCCCCTGGTGCCCGCGCTGATCGGCCTGTTCGCGATCTCCGAAGCGCTGGTGATGCTCGAAGACAAGATGATCGTCTCGAAGGAGGGACGGGCGCGCGCGGCGCGCACGCAATGGGCCGACACCCTCGAGGGCCTGCGCCTGTCGGTGGTGAACTGGTGGCACATCGTCTGGACCTCGTTCGTGGGCCTGTTCATCGGCATCGTGCCCGGCGCCGGGGCGAGCATCGCGGCCTTCGTGGCCTATCAGCAGTCGCGCATGTGGTCCAAGACGCCCGAACTCTACGGCACCGGCCATCCCCAGGGGGTGATTGCGCCGGAGGCTGCGAACAACGGCGTCACTTCGGGCACCCTGGTGCCGATGATGGCGCTGGGCGTCCCCGGCGGCTCGACGGCGGCGGTGATGATGATCGTGCTGCAGTACCACGGCATGACCATGGGCCCGCGGCTGTTCACGGAAAACCCGCAGCTCGCCTACGGTGTATTCGTCTCGATGGCGGTGGCCTACATCTTCATGATCTTCACGATCCTGCCGCTGGCCAAGTACATGGCGCGCATCGTGCTGGTCGAGACCACCTACCTGGTGCCGATCATCGTCCTGGTGACGACGGTGGCGGCCTTCGCCGAGCGCCAGTATCTGTTCGACATGGGCCTGGCCCTGGTTTTCGGCGTGATCGGCTACATCGCCCACAAGACAAACTACCATGTGACCGCGATCCTGATCGGCGTGATCCTGGGGCCGCTGTTCGAGCAGTACCTGGTGCGCTCGCTGCGACTCTCGCAGGGCGACCCGATGATCCTGTTCTCGTCGACCCTGGGCAATATGCTGTGGGCCGGACTGGCGCTCTCGCTCGCCGCTCCCGCGCTGCGGGCTTGCATCAAATGGAAAAGGCAGCAGGCATGAAAGTGAGCCGTATCGGGCGCATCGAGATTCCCGGCGGCGGGCAGGTGCGCGTCCAGGGCGATCACGTCTACGTCGGCCACATGAAGCCGCCGCACGGCACGACGATCGTCGATGTGGCCGATCCGCGGCGGCCGAAGATCGCCTCGACGCTGGCGCTGCCCGATGCGCTCTCGCACAGCCACAAAGTGCGGGTGGCCGGCCACATCATGATCACCAATGTGGAGATGAACAACCGCCACCTGCTGCGGCGCGGTGCGCAGCTCCTGGGCAACGCCGAGGGCAAGCTCGCGGCCGCGCTCGGTCGCGCGCCGACCGACGCCGAACTCGCCGCCGAATTGAAGCTGGCCGACCGCGACGTCCCCCTGATCCGCGATTTCATGCGCAGCGGCTACAGCGACGGCGGCTTCAAGGTCTGGGACATCTCGGACAAGGCCAGGCCGAAACTGCTGTGCCACCACAAGACCTTCGGCTTCGGCGTGCACCGTTTCGACATGGACGAGCGCTACGCCTACATCTCGACCGAGATGGAGGGTTTCATCGGCAACATCCTGGTCATCTATGACCTGGCGCGGCCGCAGAAGCCTGAGGAGGTGGCGCGCTGGTGGATGCCGGGTCAGCATCTCGCGGGCGGCGAGACGCCGACCTGGAGCGGCTACAAGAACCGGCTGCACCACGCGCTGCGCGTGGGCAACACGCTGTGGGCCGCGTGCTGGCATGCGGGGCTGCGGGTGATCGACGTCTCCGATATCCGCACGCCCACCACCATCGGCGCCTACGACTACCATCCGCCGTTTCCCGAACCGACGCACACGGTGCTGAGGGTGCCCTTCAAGCTGGCCGGGCTGGACGTCGCCGTGGTATTCGACGAGGAGCACGAGCACGTGCCCGGGCGGCTGCATGCGGGGATGTGGCTGTTCGACGTGGCCGACCCCGCCCACATCAAGCCGATTTCGATGTTCCATCTGAGCGAGCTCGATTCGCCGTGGAGCCGGATCGGGCGTTTCGGTGCGCATCAGCCCGCTGAGCGCATGTTCGATACGCTGGTGTACGCGAGCTGGTTCAGCGGTGGATTGAGGATCATCGACATTGCCGATCCGACCCAACCCATGGAAGTGGGGAGCTTTATCCCCGAGCCCGGCCCTGGCCAGGCGAGTCCCCAATCCAACGATGTCGACGTCGATACGCGCGGCCTGGTCTACTTGCTCGACCGCAACCAGGGCGTCGACATCCTGGAAGTCGAGCGCTGAACTGAACCGCCAACGGAGGTGAGCCATGCAACAACGCAAACTGGGACGCAAGGGGCCGCAGGTCGGGGCACTGGGGCTGGGCTGCATGGGCATGTCGATCAGTTACGGCGAGCCCGACGACGCCGAATCCATCGCCACGATCCAACGCGCGATCGACCTCGGCGTCAACCTCATCGTGACTTCGGACGCCTACGGCAACGGGGTCAACGAGGCGCTGCTGGCCAAGGCGATCAAGGGGCGCCGCGACGAGGTCGTGCTGTGCACCAAATTCGGCAACCTGGCACTGGCGAGCCGCGACGCGGCGGGCGCCGCGCCGGCGCTCAGCGGCGGCCACCCGGACTACGTCGTGCAGGCCTGCGAAAAGAGCCTGCAGCGCCTGGGCGTGGACGTGATCGACGTCTATGGCCTGCACCGCATGGACAAGTCGGTGCCGATCGAGGACACGGTGGGGGCCATGCAGCGGCTCGTCGAGCAGGGCAAGGTGCGCCACTTGCTGCTATCCGAAGCCGGCGCGCAAACCCTGCGCCGGGCGCACCGGGTTCACCCGATCGCGGCGCTGGAGACGGAGTATTCGCTGTGGAGCCGTGACGTGGAGAGCGAAATCCTGCCCGCCTGCCGCGAACTCGGCATCGGTTTCATGGCCTATTCACCGCTCGGGCGCGGCTTTCTCACGGCCACCCTCAAGAGCCTCGATGCGCTGCTGCCCAAGGACCGCCGGCGCGACCATCCACGCTTCAGCGCCGAGAACATCAGCAAGAACGCCGCGATGCTGGCGCCGCTGGAGCGCATCGCGGCCGCAAAGGGCTGTACCCCGGCGCAGGTGGCGCTGGCCTGGCTGCTCGCGCAAGGCCCCGACATCGTTCCCATTCCCGGCACCAAGCGGCGCAGCTGGCTCGAACAGAACTGCGCCGCGCTCGATGTGGCGTTGACCGGCGAAGAGATCGAATCGCTTTCCAAATCCTTCCCACTGAACGCCATGGCCGGCAAGCGCTATCCCGACAAACAACTGGCGGGCGTGGGGATCTGAGCGGCCGGCGCTGCGGTCGCACGCGGTCCATCGTCATCGCGACGCCCTGCCCGCGGCCACCCGGATTCAGGACTTCATCTGCTGCGGCAGGAAGGTCGCGAGCTGCGGAAAGGCATACAGCAGCAGCAGCATCGCGACCATGAGCAGGAAGAACGGGAAGGTCGCCTTGGCGATGCTGCCGATTTCGCGTTGCGTCATGCCTTGCAGCACGAACAGGTTGAATCCCACCGGCGGCGTGACCTGCGCCATCTCGACGACGATGACGACGTAGATGCCGAACCACAGCGGGTCGATGCCGGCCTTCTCGATCGTCGGCAGGATCACCCCCATCGTCAGCACCACCATCGAGATGCCGTCCAGAAAGCAGCCGAGCAGGATGTAGAAGGCGGCCAACGCAAGCAACAGTTCGAGCCTGCTCAGACCCAGCGTGGCAATCCATTCGGCCAGGTGGCGCGGCAGGCCGATGTAGCCCATGCTGAGCGTCAGGAAAGCGGCGCCGGACAGGATCAAGGCGATCATGCAGTACAGCCTCGTGCCGCCCATCAGCGAGGCCTTGAAGGTGGCCCAGCTCATCGAACCTTGCGCGCTGGCGATGATCAGCGACCCGACCACGCCGAGTGCCGCGGCTTCGGTCGCGGTGGCGATGCCGGCGTAGATCGAGCCGAGCACCGCGGCGATCAGCAGCACCACCGGAATCAGGCTGCGCGACTCGCGCAGCTTGTCGCGCAGGCGCAGCGGCGCGTCCGGCGGCGGAATCCGGTCGGCGTGCAGCAGCGACCAGGCAGCGATGTAGCCGGAGAAGATCAGCGCCAGCAGGATGCCGGGGACGACGCCGGCGACGAACAGCTGCGCGATCGACACCTCGGCGGCGACGCCGTAGACGATCATGATGATGCTCGGCGGGATCAGCAGGCCCAGCGTGCCCGAGCCGGCCAGCGAGCCGATCGTCATCTGCTGCGGGTAGCCGCGCCGCGCCAGCTCGGGCAGGCTCATCTTGCCGATGGTCGCGCAGGTGGCGGCGCTCGAGCCCGACACCGCGGCAAAGATGGTGCAGCCGACGACGTTGACGTGCAGCAAGCGCCCCGGCACGCGCTGCATCCACGGCGCCAGGCCGCGGAACATGTCCTGGCTGAGCCGGGTGCGGAACAGGATCTCGCCCATCCAGATGAACAGCGGCAGCGCGGTCAGCGTCCAACTCGACGCCGTGCCCCAGATCGTCACCGCCATCGCGTCGCCCGCCGGGCGTGTGCTGAACAGCTCCATGCCGATCCAGGCCACGCCCGACAACGTCAGGCCGATCCAGACCCCGCTGCCCAGGATCAGGAACAGCGCGGTGATCAGCAGCGCCGTGATCGCCAGGTCATTCATTGCGGGCCGCCTCATCGCTGGCCACCGGCGGCTTGCGCAGGCCGCGCTTTTCGAGCACCAGCTCGTCGATCAGCGCCACCGCCAGGATGCAGGTGCCCAGCGCCATCGCGATCTGCGGCAGCCACAGCGGCGTGGCGTCGCTCGCGGTCGAGATGTCGTTGAAGGTGCGCGACTGCCAGGCCAGCTTGACGCTGTAGCCGGCGAACAGCAGTGCCAGCAGCGATCCCGCGAACAGCGCCCACAGTTCGGCGGCGTGCCGCGCCCGGCCCTTGAGCGCGCCGATCAGCACGGTGACACGGATGTGCTCGCCGCGCTTGAGCGTGTGCGCCAGCGCCATGAAGCCGCCGGCGGCCATCAGATAGCCGGCATAGGCGTCAGTGCCGGGTACGTGGAAGTGCAACTGCCGGCTGACGATGGACAGCAGCACCATGGCGAGCAGGCCGATCAGGCACAGCGCGGCGAACCAGGCCGCACCGTCGTACAGCGCGTCGAGCAGACGGCGCACGCGCTCTGCTTCGCCGGGTTTACTTGCCGAAAGCGTCGGCCAGCGCCTTGCCTTCAGCGCCGGACTTGTCGAGCCATTCCTTCAGCATCGTGTCGCCGACCTTCTTCATGTCGGCCTTCAGCGCGGCCGAAGGCGGGACGATGTGCATGCCGCCGGCCTTCAGCTTGGCGATCGAGTCGGCGTTTTCGACCTTGCTGGCGGCCCAGCCGCGCACCTCGGCGTCGGCAGCGGCCTTCTTCACTGCCGCTTGTGTCGTTGCATCGAGCGCGTTGAAGGCCGCGGTGTTGGCGATCACCGCGTTCTTCGGCAACCAGGCCTGCGTGTCGTACCAGTACTTCAGGTGTTCGTAGGTCTTGGAGTTGACACCGGTCGAGCCGCTGGACATGTAGCTCTCGACGACGCCGGTGGCCATCGCCTGCGACAGCTCGGCCGCCTGCACCGTGACCGGCTGCGCGCCGACCAGCTCGGCGATGCGCGCGGTGGCCGGGCTGTAGGCGCGCCATTTCACGCCCTTCAGGTCGGCGGCCGACTCGATCGGCTTCTTCACATAGATGCCCTGCGGCGGCCACGGCACCGAATAAAGCAGCATCATGCCCTGCTCGCCGAGCTTCTTCTCCATCATCGGCTTCTGCGCCCTGTACAGCTTCATCGCCTCGTCGTAGCTGTCGGCCAGGAAGGGCAGCCCGTCGGCCGCGTAGATCGACCACTCGTTGGCGAAGTTGGCCAGCAGAATCTCGCCGATCTGCGCCTGCCCGCCCTGCACCGCGCGTTTGATCTCGGGCGCTTTGAACAGCGAGGCGTTGGCGTGCACGGTGATCTTCAGCTTGCCGCCGCTGCCCTTGTCGACTTCGTCGGCGAACTGCTGGATGTTCACGGTGTGGAAGTTGTTCGCCGGGTAGGCGGCGGGCAAGTCCCACTTGGCCTGGGCGCGCGCCGTGCCGATGGCCGCGGCGAGTGCGAGCGCGGTGGCCGCGGCGGTGAGCGGTACTTTGAAATTCATGGCTACTCCGGTTTATAGGGAATCAAGCGTTCGAGGATAAGGCCAGGACGATGCGCCCGGCATCGGTTCTTGTCCGCATGCCGGCTCGGAAGCCCTCAGGAGCAGTTCGGGGATGTCGTCGGCGGCATGCAGAATGCGCCGATGTCCAGCCCTGCCGCCGCTGCGGTCCCAGCCCCGTGACGAAGCCACCAGGACCCGCGTTGCCGCAGCGCCGCCTTGGCAGCTCCAGCGCGGCCGAGCGCGTGCTCGGCGTGTTGATGTTGCAGACGCGCTTTCCGCGACTGCCGGGCGACATCGGCCATGCGGCGACGTTCGCCTGCGCCGTGCGCTACGGCGTCGTGGCCGGCGCGACGCCGCAGCGTGTGGTGCGCGACGCCGAACCGGCCCTGCTCGACGCTTTCATCGCAGCAGGCCTGTCGCTGGTCGCGCAGGGCGCGACCGCGCTGACCACCAGCTGCGGCTTTCTGGTGCAGTTCCAGCGCCCGTTGCAGGCGGCCCTGCCGGTACCGGTATGGACCTCCAGCCTGCTGCTGCTGTCCGGGCTCCCGCAGGCCGGCGTGGTCACGGTCGATGCGCGCTCGCTGCGGCCCGAGCACCTGCGCGAAGCGGGTGCCGCGCCAGGGACGCCGGTGCAGGGGCTGGCCGATGGGTGCGCTTTCCAGCGCACCTTGCTCGAGGACCTGCCGAGCCTCGACCCCGCCGACGCCCAAGCCCAAGTGGTTGCTGCAGCACTGCGCCTGCAGGCGCGCCATCCCGCGTTGCGACACATCGTTCTCGAATGCACCAACATGCCACCGTACGCCGCTGCCGTGCGCTCGGCGACGGGCTGCGCGGTGCACGACATCACGACCCTGGTGGCGCAGCGCTTCATCACGACCTGAACATGCGCGGCATCGTCGTGATCGGCGGCGGCGTGGCCAGAAATGACAAAGGCTTTGCACTACCCTGCAAAGCCTCGTCAATACTGGTGGGCCCTGAGTGACTCGAACACTCGACCTACGGATTAAGAGTCCGCTGCTCTACCAACTGAGCTAAGAGCCCTGATTTCTGCTTGGTGCACCGCGCGCGTTGCCGAGGCTGGGGTGGTGGGTTGTGCGGGACTCGAACCCACGACCAATAGATTAAAAGTCTACTGCTCTACCAACTGAGCTAACAACCCGGCGAGTTTTCGACAGTCGTCGATTATAGAGTTCGTGTATCGCCCGCCGGGCCTGGCGCATCGAGCAAGGATTCTAGCGCGACGCTCGCCGCGACCATGCCGAACGTGGCCGTCACCGTGACGCTCGAGCCGTAGCCGGCGCAGTTCAATGTGCCGTCGGATGCAGCGCCACCCTGCGCAGCGCGCACGGCCTCGCGCGAGTAAACACAGGGCACGCCGATCCTGCCCTCGCGCGCCGCGCCGTGGAACTTGCGCAGGCGCTGGCGCAGCGCTGCGAGCAGCGGGTCGTGCGTGACACGCGCGAGGTCCTCCACCTGTACCGCGTGCGCCTGGCGCTTCCCGCCCGCCGCACCGGCCACGACAAGGCGGATTGCCGATCGAAGCGCTGAGCTGGCGATGGCTTCTTTGGCGCGCACCTGGTCGCAGGCGTCGATCAGCACCTCGACCCGCTGCGCCAGCAGATTGGCCATCAGCTGCGGCCAGTTGTCCGCATCGACGAATTCTTCGATGGTCTGGACCGCGCAGCCCGGGTGGATGTCGGCGATTCGGTCGCGCAGCGCGATGACCTTGGCAAGCCCCAATGTGCTGTCCAAGGCCTGCACCTGGCGGTTGACATTGGACTCCGACACATGGTCCAGGTCGATGAGCGTCAGTGATGCGACGCCGCATCGCGCCAGCGCCTCAGCGGCCCAGGAGCCGACGCCCCCGACTCCGATGATGGCGATGCGTGCCGAGCGAATCCTGGCGTAGCCCGGCTCGCCGTACAGGCGAAGCAGGCCGCCGAAACGGCGCTCCAGGTCGGGAGCCAAGTGCTTGGAAACGACCGCGTCGATCCGACGGGTTACCTGATCGACGCCAGCCGATCCTTGCCGGCCTGCGCCGCTTCGGAGTTCGGATACGCCTTGGCCAGTTCGGCAAGCGTGGTGCGCGCCGAATTGGGATCTTTCAACTCGAGCTGGCAGTTGGCGATCGACAACAGCGACTCGGCCGCGCGCGGATGCTCGGGCGACACCGTCACGAGTTCGCGAAAGGTATTGATCGCCGTGGCGTAGTCGCGCTTGCCGTATTGCGCATTGCCCAGCCAGAACAGCACCGACTCGTAAAAACCGCTGACCGGAAAACGGCGCCGGAAGGACGCGAGAACATTCGCCGCCTTTTCGAAGTCGCCCTTGCGGAACACGGCCATGGCTTCCTCGTAGAGACGCTTCTCGTCGGGTTCGGCGAGAAACTCGCGGTTGTCCACCGTGACCTTGATCGGCTCGAACTTGCGCACGCGCTCGTCGACGCTTTGCACGATGTCTTTTTGCTTGCGCTGCGTTTCGGCAAGGTCGCGGGCGAGCAGTTCGTCCTGGCCGCGCAGCTTGGCGTTGTCGGCGCGCAGCTGCTCGATCAGGTTGTTCAAGTCGACCATGCTGCGCTTCATCTGCGTCAACTGCTCGCTGAGCAGGGTCAACTGGGTGTTCTGCTGGGCGACCTGGGCGTTGAGCTGGGAGTTCAACTGCGCGCTCAACTGGGTCAGCTGCTCGACCAGGCGCGCACGGTTCTGTTCGTTGGCCTGGTCGAGCCGCTGGCGCAATTCGAGAATGGCTTTACGCGCCTCCTCGTCGTCGAACAAGCCGGCGTGCGCCACCGGCGTGGCCAGCAAGCCCGTGATTGCAATGGCGATGGAAAACGCCAGGGCAAACGGTCTGGCGAACGATCTGAGCAATGCTCCAGACATGGCGGTGTGCATAAAGTCCCCCTAATGGCTCGTCAGCTCGGCGCGCCGGTTCTTCGCCCACGCCGATTCGTCGTTGCCCTGGACCGCAGGCCGCTCCTTGCCGAAGCTCACGGCATCGAGCTGCGCCTCCCTCGCCCCCAGCAGCGCCAGCGACTTGGCCACCGCTTCGGCGCGCTTCTGGCCCAGTGCCAGGTTGTATTCGCGCCCGCCCCGTTCGTCGGTATGGCCCTCGATGGCCAGCCGCCTGTTGCGGTCGGCGCTGAGCAGCTTGGCATAGGTTTCGATGGCGCCGCGGTACTCCTCCTTCACGGCATAGCTGTCGAAGTCGAAATAGACGATCCGCGGCAGGTTTCCCGCCACCACGGGAGCCACCTTGGTCAGGTCCACCGGCGTCACGGCCGACTGCAGCGTACCCCCGCTCGTCGCCGAACTCGTGGCGCCACCGGTGCCTGGCCCGGCGGCAGTGGAGGCGCCGACTCCGGCGCCGGTCGCCGCCGTGCTGCGGGATTCCACAGGCACATCGGCGTCGAGTTTGGTGCTCGAACAACCGAACAGCGTGCCGAGCAGGAACAAGACAATCAAGGCTTGTTTCATCGCAGTCATGATTCAGGTCCTTTCAGTGGTCTTCAGTGTCGACCGAGCCGCAGCATGGCCAACGGCCGATCGAGCGGTCCCATACCTACCGACCATAAGGCCCCCATACCGGCTCGCGCACATCGGACGTCGTGGAAATCAACCGGGCCTTGATCTTGCCATCCAGGGTTGTCGTCATCAACACATCGCGCCCTTGCGAGCGCGTGGCGTAAATGATCAGGCGCCCGTTGGGTGCGAAGCTCGGGCTTTCGTCATCGGTGGTGTCGGTCAGGCCCAGGCCCAGGTCGTTGCTCGTCAAATCCAGCGTGTGCAGGCGAAAATCGCTCCCCAACCTCGAAATATAGGCCATCGTGCGGCCATCGGGGCTGATCGCCGGGCTGATGTTGTAGTTGTTTGCAAATGTGATGCGCTCGACGCTCGAGCCGTTCAGCGGCGTGCGGTAGATCTGCGGCGTGCCGCCGCGGTCGCTGACGAAATAAATGCTGCGCCCGTCCGGGGCAAAGAAGGGTTCGGTGTCGATCGCCGGGCTGTTGGTGAGCCGGCGCAGGTTGTTGCCGTCGCGATTGAGCAGGTAAATCTGCGAACCACCGTCGCGCGACAGCGTCACGGCCAGGGTCTGGCCGTCGGGCGACCAGGCCGGGGCGCTGTTCGAACCGCGGAAATTGGCCAGCGCGCGGCGCTTGCCGGATGCAACTTCCTGCAGCCAGACGACGGCCTTCTGGCTCTCGAACGAGACATAGGCGAGCTCGCGTCCGTCGGGCGCCCAAGCCGGCGAAATGATCGACTCGGCGCTGTTCAGCGCCACCTGTCCGCCCTCGCCATCGGCGTCGGCCACGCGCAGCGTGTAGTGCCCGGCGCCGCGCGTCACATAGGCAATGCGCGTCGAGAAAACACCCTTTTCGCCGGTCAGTTTTTCGTAGATGTAGTCGGCGATGCGGTGCGCGACCAGGCGCAGGTCGCCCGCTTCGACGGCATTGCTCTGGCCACCCAGCTCTGCGCCCTTGACCACGTCCCACAATTTGAACCGGATGTCGAAGCGGCCGTCGGCCAGGCGCGTCGCCGAGCCGACCACGAGTGCGTCGGCAGCGCGGCTGCGCCATTCGGTCATCACCGGGCGCGCCGTCTCGTCGAGGGCGGCAACGGTGTCGATGCCGCGAAACGCGCCGCTGCGCTCCAGGTCGGCACGCACGATCGCCGAGATCGCCTGGCCCGACTTGTCTTCGTCGCGAAAGCGCGTGATGGCAATCGGCAACTGGGTGGTTCCGATGCCGGAGATTTCGACGCGAAATTGGGCACGCGCCGCGCTGAACAGGCTGAGCGCGGCGGGGACCGCAGCGTACCGGGCGGTTAAACGAATCAGGGTTCTTCTTTTCATGGCGATCGACACGGCGCGGCTGCTGTGCGGCGCCGCCAGTGGTGTTGAGGGGATCGGCGACAATGCCAATGATAGAGGGCGATTCCCGATTGACCATGCCGCCGAATTCGCATTCGCTCACCGTGGTCATCGTCGCGAAGAACGAGGCAGACAACATCGCGCAGTGCATAGCCAGCGCTTCGTTCGCCGACGAGGTACTGGTGCTCGACTCGCGCAGCAGCGACGCCACCGTGCGCCTTGCGCGTGAAGCGGGCGCCCGCGTCGTCGAGACCGACTGGCCGGGATACGGGCCGCAGGTCGCGCGCGGCATCGAGCTGGCCGGCACCGAGTGGGTGCTCTCGCTCGACGCCGACGAGCGCATCGGCGACGCGCTACGCGCCGAGGTGCTGGAGGCTATTCGCGGCGGCGCCCATGACGGCTGGCGCATCCCGCGCCTGTCGGAGTTCTGTGGCCGCTTCATCCAGCACGGCGGCTGGCGCCCCGATTACACACTGCGCCTGGGGCGTCGTTCCAGATCGGGTTTCACCGACCACTTTCTGCATGCCCACATGACCGTGGACGGATCGGTGGGCACGCTGACCCACCCCTTGATCCACTACAGCTACCCCGATCTTCACGACGTGCTCGAGAAGCTCGATCGCTACTCGACCGGTCACGCGCGCGACATGCTCGCACGCGGCAAGACGGGCGGCGTCTGGAGGGGCGTGCTGCACGGCCTGTTCGCGTTCGCCCGCACTTACTTTGCGCGGCTCGGTGTGCTCGATGGGCGGCACGGCTTGATGCTGGCGATCTACAACGCCGAGTACACCTACTACAAGTACGTAAAGCTGATGTTCCTCGAGACCTCGCCCGGACGTCCGGAGCCGCCCGCATGAGCAGCGCGCAAGGCGAAGCGAAATCGACGCCGGAGGCGGGCCAGACCCTGGCGCAGCGCCTGGCGCGCATCGCGCCCTACTTTCGCGACAGCCGGCGCGGCGTGGTCACGGTGATCCTGGCCGCGCTCGTCGCTGCCTCCACCGAGCCGATGATCCCGGCGCTCATGCAGCCCCTGCTGGACACGGGCTTCAAAGCCGGTACGCTGCCGCTGTGGCTGGTGCCTGTCGTCCTGATCGGCTTGTTTGCGGTGCGCGGAGCGGCAGGTTTTGCCGCGCAATACGGCCTGGCCTGGGTCGCCAATCGCGGCACGCTGGCGATGCGCAAGGCGATGTTCGAACGTTTGCTCAACGCACAACCCAGCCTGTTCACGCGCCAGTCGGCGTCGAGCCTGACGAACACACTGACCTACGAAGTGCAAGGTGGTGCGGGACAGCTCGTGAATTCCTTGCTGACGCTCGTGAAAGATTCACTCACCCTGGTCGCCCTGCTCGCCTACCTGCTCTGGCTGAACTGGCAGCTCACGGCCTTCATCGCCGTGTTGTTCCCGGCACTCGCGCTCGTGATGCGCACCCTGAGCCGGCGCTTGCACGGGCTCGTCGTGCAAGGACAAAAGGCGATCGACAAGCTCGCCTACGTCGTCGAGGAAAACGTGCTCGCCTGGCGCATCGTGCGATTGCACAACGCGCAGGCTTCGCAGGCTGCACGCTTCGAGACCGTGAGCGAAGTCTTGCGCCGGCTGGCGCTCAAGTCGGTCGTGGCATCGGCAACGATGACACCGCTGACCCAGGTGCTCGCTGCCTGCGCGCTGTCGGCGGTCATCGTCCTGGCCTTGTGGCAAAGCGGTACACAGGGCGGGTCGGTCGGGGAGTTCGCGGCTTTCGTCACCGCGATGTTGATGCTGGTCGCGCCGGTGAAACATCTCTCCGAAGTGGCCGGACCGATCACACGCGGCGTGGCGGCGCTGGAGCGTGGTGTCGCCCTCATCGACCAGACCGCCTGTGAAGCCGGCGGCGGCCACGACCCGGGGCGCGCGCGCGGTGAACTCGATCTGCATGACGTGTCGCTGAACTACCCAGCCGCGCCGGGTGCGGCACTGAGCGGCGTGAGCTTGCGCCTGAAGGCGGGTGAATCGGTCGCCTTGGTCGGCCCATCGGGTGCGGGCAAGTCGACCCTGGTCAACCTGTTGCCGCGATTCCTCGAACCGAGCAGCGGCACGCTCACGCTGGACGGCATGCCCCTGTCGCAGTGGAGCGTCACCGCATTGCGGCGCCAGTTCGCCTTGGTCAGCCAGGACGTGGTGTTGTTCAACGACAGCGTCGCCGCGAATGTCGCACTGGGAGATTGGGCCGACTCGGCCGACCGCGAGAAAGTTCGATCGGCGCTGCGCGCTGCCAACCTGCTCGACTTCGCCGACACGCTGCCGCAAGGCATCGACACGCCCATCGGCCACAACGGCGAGAGGCTCTCGGGCGGCCAGCGCCAGCGCATGGCGATCGCGCGCGCGGTCTACAAAGACGCGCCGATCCTGATCCTGGACGAGGCCACGTCGGCGCTCGATTCGGAGTCGGAGCGCCTGGTGCAGGACGCGCTGGAGGCTCTGATGCGCGGCCGCACGAGTTTGGTCATCGCGCACCGCTTGAGCACCATCGAACGGGCAGACCGCATCGTCGCGCTGGAAGACGGCCGCGTGGTCGAGCAGGGCAGCCACGGCGAGCTGCTCGCCCGCGGCGGCCTTTATGCTCGCCTTCACGCATTGCAGTTCCGGAGTTGATTCAATGACGCCATCGGTCAGCCGCTATCCCGTGCCACCCATCGAAGGCCTGCCTGACGATCTGCGCCAGCGCATTCTCGAGGTGCAGGAGAAGTCGGGTTTTGTGCCCAACGTGTTCCTCGCCTTTTCGCGCCGGCCGGACGAATTTCGGGCGTTCTTTGCCTACCACGACGCGCTGATGCTGCGCCCGCCCTCCGGCCCGCACGGCCTGAGCAAGGGCGAAAAGGAAATGATCGTCGTTGCCACCAGCGGCGCGAACAACTGCCTGTATTGCGTGGTCGCGCACGGCGCGCTGCTGCGCATCTTCGAGAAGAAGCCACTGATCGCCGATCAAGTGGCGGTGAACTACCGCAAGGCGCAGATCACCCCGCGCCAGAAGGCGATGCTGGACTTCGCGATGAAGGTGTGCAGCAACTCAGGGGCAATCGTCGAGGACGACTTCGCGGTGCTGCGCGCGCACGGCTTCACCGACGAAGACGCCTGGGACATCGGCGCCATCACGGCGCTGTTCAGCCTGTCCAACCGCATGGCCAACCTGGTCTGGATGCAACCCAACAACGAGTTCTACCTGATGGGCCGCGTGCCCAGGACCAAGCCCGCCGGCGCAACGTGAAAAGAAGAGTCTTCGTCACCGAATATGTCGGCCTGAGCTCCCGCCTGGAAGCGCTGGCCATGGCCTTCCTGATCTCAGAGTACTTCGGCCACGAAGTCTGCCTGGACTGGCGCGACCTCGACGCCCTGCACGTGGTGGGCGCACGCCGGCGCGGCCGCGGCGTGCTGGGCCGGCTGCACAGCCTGAAGCTCAAGGGCGACGCGTTCGAGGGCTTCGATCGAATCCACCAGTACACCAATATCAATGTGCGCACCCACTACGGTCCAGACCACCTGCTGCGCAAGGTTTACCTGCCCACGGCGCGGCGCGTGAAGTTGCGGCCCGATTTGATTGCGGTGATCCGCAAGACCTTCGAGCCCTATCGCGACCGCCCCTTGGTGGGGGTGCACATCCGGCGCGGCGACTTTCCAATGATCGACCCGGACGTGTTCGACGTGAATGCTTTCGTCTGGCCGGCGGTGCCGGACTGGTGGTACGAATACGTGATGGCGCAGATCAAGCGAAACGTGCCCGACGTGGCCTTTTTCGTGTCGTGTTCGGGCAGCCTGAATTCGTTTCCCTTCCTCAGGGGATTCGATGTCTTCGATCTGCCCGCGCCGTCGCCCTATGACTACAAGGAGGCTGGCCACGCAGCGGCGCGCCACCCTGCCGCGGATCTGTTTGCCCTGGGCTGCTGCGACACGCTGATCGGCTCGCCCTGCTCCACCTTCAGCCACTACCCCGCGAACATGCTGGGGCGGCCCACGCGGATCCTGGTGCCGCCCGCGCACCCGATCTCGCGCGAGTCGCCCGAGTTCGCCAGCCTCGAAATGCACGGCCGCGGCGCCGGCGACTGGCTGGTGGCCTGCCGCACCGGGCTGGGTCTGCAGGCCGTGCCCGACGCGGGGACCTTGCCGATCACGAACGGCGCCTTCGTCGACTGGATGTGACATCACGCAAGGCGCCATGACCTACACCATCGTCATCCCCGTGCTGAACCAGTTGCATTACACCCAGCAATGCGTGCAAAGCCTGCTCGCCCAGGGCGTCGCTGCGGCTTGCCTGCTGGTGGTCGATAACGGCAGCAGCGACGACACACCCGCCTGGCTGGCGTCGCGGCCCGACATCCGCGCTATTCGCAACCCGGTCAACCTGGGCTGTGGTGGAGCCTGGACCCAGGGCGCGCTGGCCTCGAACAGCGATTGGGTGGTGCTGCTCAACAACGACATCGTCTGCGCCCATAACTTCATCGATGCGCAGATCGCGGCGGCGCAGCAGCAGGGCCTGCAGGTCGTGAGCCCGTCCATGGTGGAGTTCGACCTGGACTACGACCTGGCCGCGTTCACGCAGGAGTTCCTGGCCAAGATGAGCGGGACACTGCGCGAGGGATGGTTCCACGGCGTGTGCTTTTCCGTGCATCGCGAGGTGTTCCAGAGAATCGGCTTCCTCGACACCGACCGGCTGCTGTTCGGCCGCGAAGACGCCGAATTCCTGGCGCGCTGCAAGCGCCACGGGGTGAAGGTCGGCACGGTGGGCGACGCGTTCATGCATCACTTCGGCATGATCACGCAGACGGCCATGAAGAAGGAGTTGGGCGTGTCCAAGTTCGGCGACCACCGCTATTTCTACAGCAAGATCGGCCTGAATTGGTGGGGCCGGCAGCGCGGCAAGTTCGCGCGCAAGGCGCGCACGCGGGAGTGGTCGAAGGCCGAACGCGCCCGCACCGGTCTGACCCTGCACATGGTGCACAAGGACCATGCGGTCGAGTACCGCTGAAGCGTCACGCCCATGACCACGCGTCACCTCGACCTGGGCTGCGGCCCCGGCCCACGCAACCCCTACCACTGCGATGAGGTGCACGCCGTTGACCTGGTGTTGCCGACGGGCATGGACGCGGCGCGCTTCGTGCAGGCGAACCTGAGCGTGGAGCCGATCCCGCACCCCGATTCGAGCTTCGACTCGGTCTCGGCCTTCGACTTCCTCGAGCATGTGCCGCGCGTGCTGGCCACCCCCGATGGGCGCGGCACGCGCTTCCCATTCATCGAACTGATGAACCAGATCCACCGCGTGCTCAAGCCCGCCGGCCGCTTCTACGCGCTGACACCCGCCTACCCCAGCGCCGAGGCGTTTCAAGATCCGACCCATGTGAACATCCTCACCGAAGGCACCTGGCGATACTTCTGCGGTGAGCCGCCGCAGGCGCGCCTATACGGCTTCACCGGCAGCTTCGAGATGCAGCGCAACGAGCGGGCGCTGTACCCCGAAGCCTTCGAGCCCGCCGCCCCCGTGGGCTGGCGCCGTGAGCTGCGCCGCCGCCGTCTGCTCAAGACCGGCCGGCTGACGCATCTGATGTGGGAATTCGTCTGCGTCAAACCCGGACGCTGAAGGACGGCCGAGCATGACCTTCACCGACAGCTTGCGCGCCTGGCGCCGCGACCTCAAGGCCAGGATGCCCTACGTGCGCCGGCGCGAACACCGCATCCTGCAGCGTCGCTACACCGAGCTGATCGACGGGCTGGGCTGGACGGCGCTACCGGCCACGCAGGCGAAGCTGCTCAGCCTGAAACCGATCGCCGCCGACCTGCAAGGCGACGTGTGCTTCTTCGTCAGCCATGCGCCGCAGGCGGCGCTGAAGAAGCATGTGCAGGTCCACATCGAACACCTGCTGCGCTCGGACGTGCGGGTGGTGCTGGTGCTCAATACCGCCCTGGCGCCCGAGCAGGTACTGATCGAGCCGGGCCTGCAGGGTCGGCTCAGCGGCGCCTGCGTGCGCGAGAACATCGGCTTCGACTTTGCCGCCTGGGCGCATCTGTACAGCCTGTGCGTCGAGCAAGTCCCGAACTGGACGCGACTGTTCCTCGTCAACGACAGCATCGTCGGGCCGCTGAACCAGGCGGATTTCGACCGCGTGATGCAACGCATCCGTCACTCCAGCGCCGATGTCGTGGGCCTGACCGAAAGCCAATCGCCACTGCGCCATGTGCAGAGCTTCTTCCTGGCGTTCAATCGCCCAGCCCTGCGCCACCCTGCAGTGCAGCAGATGTTCCAGCGCATGCTGAGCCTGCCCAGCAAGGGCCAGGTGATCGACGTCTACGAAACCCGCATGACGCGCTGGCTGACGGACCAGGGCCTGCTATGCGAAGCGCTGTTCCCGCCGCTGTCGGACGACCGGCACAGTGCCAACGACACCTCGTTTCGCTGGGCCCAGCTGATCCGCGCGGGCTTTCCTTACATCAAGACGAGTATCCTGGAGCGGTTCGCGGGGAGCCCGCAGGTCAAGGCACTGGTGCCGCCCGGGCTGATCTCGACGGACAATTGAGGCTGGGTCGCAGCCCTTGCCCACCCCCGATTCCAGCCGTCCAATACTGCCCTGGCCATGTTGTCGCGTCTGCGCAAACGGATGAGAAAACTGGCGGGCAAGCTCAAGCGCTCGATCGTCAAGCGAAGCTCGATCGCTGCATTGCTTCGGTCGGTGCCCGCCGACGCTGTCATCCTCGAGATCGGTGGCGGCTACAACCCCCGTTATGTGAAGGCCACCCACCCCCATGTGCATCACCTGGACCATGCCACGACCGAACAATTGCGTGCGAAGTTTTCGGCCGATCCCAATGTGGCCGATCGCATTGACCACATTCAGCACATCGACTTCGTGTTCGACGGCAGGCCGATCGAAACCCTGGTACCCCCCGAACTTCGATTCGACCTGATCTTCGGCTCGCATGTGCTCGAACACCAGGTCGACCTGATCGGCCATCTGCAATCCCTGGAAAAACTGCTCAAGCCGGGGGGTCGGGTGATCGAGATGATCCCCGACCTGCGCACCTGCTTCGATGCCTTGCGCTTTCCGACGGTCACGTCCGATGTGCTGGTGGCGCACCGGCGCGGCGCGCCGACGCATCGCGGCAAAGAGGTCTTCGATTTCCTGTCACGCCAACTCGACAAGAACCACGGCTTTGTGATGGGCGACGCCGATTTCCAAGGCGTGCACTTCGCGTTCAGTCTGCAGCACGCCTTGCAGGCCATGCAGGCGGCCGAGTTGCCTGGCGCGCCCTATATGGACACCCACGCCTGGACTTTCACGCCTGAATCGTTCCGCCTGCTGATGATCGAGCTGCGATTGCTCGGCCTGATTCGCCTGACACCGACCTATGTTTCACCGCAGTACGGCAATCAGTTCTGCACCGTGCTGGAGCCTGATGGTGAAGATCTGGCGGTCATGGCCCCTGAGGCCGTACAGGCCCTGGAGCGCGAGCGATTTGCCTTGGCGCGCCAGATCCGCGTGTGAGCCCCCTCGGCTCACGCCTCACCCACCCTGGCGGCCCCGAATCCGGCGCTTGATCGAAGCCAGAACCCCGGCCTTCGGAGGCTGGTAGTCGGGGAACGCGGCCTCGCCGACCCGCTCGTGCGTGGGCGGGACCATGGGCCGCTTCTCGACCACCACCACGCTGTCGTAGTAGTGCACCGAATGTACAGAACGCGTGAAGTCGGTGATGGCCAGGCGCTGCGGCTCGCGCGAATGCCAGGCATGCAGTGCATCGATGAACCCCTTGATGAAGATTTGCACGCCTGGTTCTTCGAACTGCTTGCAGTTCGGGTTGATGTCGACGCCGAAGACTTTGACATCTGGCCCGAAGTAATGCTTCCAAATCAGCATGGACCCACCCTGCGACACCCCGAATTCCACGATGTTGACCGGCCGGCCACGAAAGCGCGCAAAGTGGCGGTCGTAGATCTCGAAGTAGTGCCGCCACTTGTGGATCAGGCGGCCGGTGTGCTGGTTAAAGAACTGTTCGAGGTCGTTCATGGCTCTCCAGGCGCAGTGGGTGCCGTCAGCGTCAGCTCTTGAATGGGTTGTGGATGCTCAGCGAGTCGATGCGCTGGGCATGTTGCAGATCTTCACTGATCAACCGTGAGCAGCCGGCAGCCAGCGCGGCGGCAACGATCAGCGAATCGTAGAAGCTGAACTGCCACCGCGCCCGAACATCCAGCGCGCGGTGGTACAGCGCCGCGCTCGCCGGCACCTGCATCAGAGGGATCAGCACGGTGTCCAGATAGCTTCTCGCTGCGTCGGTGTCGAGCGCCACCTCGGCCTTGCGCAATGCCGTGTTCAGGCATTCCTGAACCACCTGAAAGCTGATGCAGGCGTTGCCGCTCGCCAGCCCGTCACGCACGATCCGCTCTGCCACGGCGTGTTTGCGCTTGTCGGTCGTATCCAGGTGATAGATGAAGACGTTGGTGTCGATGAAGACTTCAGCGCTCATTCATCTCGTCCCGCGTGAGCTTGCGCCCGACCTTCAACCGGCCGCGCAGCGTCGCCATCACCTCGTCGTAGCGCTGCATGCGTTCGCGCGCATGCGCGTATTCGGCCAGCCAACGCCGGAATTGCTCGTTCAAGGTGGTGTTGTCGGCACGAGCACGCTCACGCGCGGCTTCGATCAGGCTCTCTTCGGCGCTGAGGGTGATGTTTTTCATCGTCAGGATCCAGTGAACAGTGCACACGACGGCAGTGTACACGAACAACGTGAACCAACTCACATCAACACGATGTCGTACAACTCCGGCGAGGCAAACGCCTCGGCCTGCAAGGAAATCGGCTTGCCGATGAAGTCGCTCAAGCCCGCCAGGTGCTGGCTCTCTTCGTCGAGCAGCATCTCCACCACGGTGGCGCAGGCGATGACGCGAAATTCCTTGGGGTTGAACTGGCGCGCCTCGCGCAGGATCTCGCGCAGGATTTCGTAGCACACGCTGCGCGCCGTCTTCACTTCGCCCTTGCCCTGGCAAGTCGGGCACGGCTCGCAAAGAATGTGCGCCAGCGATTCGCGCGTGCGCTTGCGCGTCATCTCCACCAGGCCGAGCTGGGTGAAGCCGCTCACCGTGATCTTGGTGCGATCGCGTGAGAGCTGCTTGCGCAGCTCGGCAAGCACGGCCGCCTGGTGCTCTTCGCGCGTCATGTCGATGAAGTCGATGATGACGATGCCGCCCAGGTTGCGCAATCGCAATTGCCGGGCAATCGCCTGTGCCGCTTCGAGATTCGTCTTGAAGATCGTGTCGTCGAAGCTGCGCGCGCCGACGAA
>JBAQUQ010000281.1:0-7098 GCA_049297615.1 Burkholderiaceae bacterium | reverse complement strand
ACCTCGGCCACCGCGGCGCCGACCTGGGACGCCGCGGCGCCCAGCGTCTGGGCCGTCGCGGCGAACCCGGGAACCGCGGTGCCGATGGCTCCCGCGAGGGAGTCGATGCGCTTCAGCGCGTCGTCGAGCGTGCTCAGGCGTTGATTGATGCCGCTGGCCAGATCACGCAGGCTGCGCACCGTGGCCATGACGGTGTTTCGGTTGTCGGCACTGAGCAACTGGTTGATGTTGTTCAGGGCCACCGAGGCCGCATCGCCGAGCTTGTTGACGCGGCCGGTGATCTCCTCGAAGTCGGTGCGGCCTTCGCGGATGATCGGGTAGCGTTCCCCCTCGGGGATGGCGACGAGCAGTTCGCCCGGCGGATCGCCGCTGACCAGGGTGATGGCGGCGATGCCGGTGACGAAGTTGCGCGTCACCACGGCCTCGGTGCTCGTGCGCAATGGTGCGCGCCGGTCGACGCGAACCTCGACACGCACGCGATCGAGCATTTCACCGAACAAGGCATAGTCCTCGACCCGACCGACCTTGATGCCGCGCAAAGTCACTTCGGCGCCGACCTCCAGGCCTTCGAGGGGCTGATGCTGGAAATGAATCGCGTAGCGGTTGTAGTCACCCTTGCGGCCGGTATCGCTGAGCCACACCAGGCCGCCCACGAGTGCCGCGAGCAAGGCGAGCACGAGGGCGCCGACCCAGACATAACGCGCTTCAGCTTCCATCGGGGGAGTCTCCGCCGAACATTCTACGAACCGCGAAGTAGTCGCGGATCCAGGCGTCGTCCACGGCAATGACCTCGTGCACCGTTCCATCGGCGCGCACGGCACCGCCGGCGAGAACGATGAGCCGGTCGACCACACCGAGCAAAGTGTCCAGATCGTGGGTGACCAGGAATACCGTGATGCCCAGGTCGTCGACCAGGGACCGCACCAGACGGTCGAAGCCGCGCGCCGTGATCGGGTCCAGGCCCGAAGTCGGTTCGTCGAGGAACAGGATCTCGGGCTCGAGCGCGATCGCGCGCGCGATCGCCGCGCGCTTGCGCATGCCCCCGGAGAGTTGGCTGGGCATCTTCGCCCCCGCCTCGGCGGGCAGGCCTGCCTGCAACAGGCGCAGCCTCACCAGGGCGTCGACGCCGGCGCGGCTCAGCCGGGTGTGCTCGCGCAGCGGCACGGCGACGTTTTGCGCCACGCTCAGCGACGAGAACAAAGCACCGTCCTGGAACATCATGCCAAAGCGCCGCCGCACCGCGTCGACCTCGCCCGCCCCGGCCCCCCAGATGTCGGTGCCGAGCAGACGCACCCGACCTGCGCTGGGGCGCAGCAGGCCGATCATCTCGCGCAGCAACACCGACTTGCCGGTGCCGCTGCCGCCGATCAGGGCCACCAGGCTGCCGCGAGCCACCGAGAAGCTCACGCCCTCGTGCACGGTCTGCACACCGAAGCGCGTGACGATGTCCTGAACCTCGATCACCGGCTCGACGGCCGCAGCGGCGGGCGCCGCGCTCATAGGTCCAGCGCTTGCAGCAGCACGGCGAATCCCGCGTCGAGCAGGATCACTGCGACGATGCTCTGCACCACGGTCGACGTGGTGGCCGCACCCAGCGCGCGCGTGTCACGCGCCGCCGTCATGCCCATGCGCACGCCGATCACGGCGATTGCCAGTGCGAACACCGGCGCCTTCACCAGGCCGACGATCACGTGGTTCAGGTCGAGTTCGGCGCGCAGTCGTGCCAGAAAGGCGGCGGGCGTGATGTCGAGCATGGGCTCGCAGATCAGCATCGCGCCGAGCAGGCTCATCACGTCGCCGACGAATACCAGGAGCGGCAGCGCCAGCATCAGGGCCAGCACGCGCGGCACGATCAGCACCTGCGCGGGCGACAGGCCGAGGGTGCGGATTGCGTCGATCTCTTCGGTCAGGCGCATCGAGCCGAGCTGGGCGGTGAACGATGCGCCGGAGCGCCCGGCGACGATGACGGCGACGATGATCGGCGCAAATTCGCGCGTCGCGCCGATGCCCACGCCGTCGACGACGAAAATGTTGGCCCCATACTTTTCCGCCTGCAGCCCGAGCAGGTAGGCGATGACCACGCCGATCAGCAGCGTCACCAGGGCCACGACGGGAATCGCGTTCAGGCCGGTCTGGTCGAGTTGAACGGTCAGCTCGCGCAGCCGCAGGCGGCGCGGCCGCATCAGGGCCTCGCCGAAAGCGGCCACCGTGACGCCGAGATATTGCACATGCCCGCGCAACAGTTCGGCCAGGCCCAGGGTTTGCCTGCCGACTATTTCGAGCAGACCCGGCCCCCGCGCCACCGGCTGGGCCTGGGTCGACTCCAGGTGGGAGCGCACCTGGGCGACGATGCGGGCATTGACCTCGCCCAGGCTCACCCAGGGCAGGGTGGCAGACCGTGCGCCCGCGCGTTCCAGCGCACGCAGCAGCACCAGGGCGGTCGCTGAGTCGATCTCCTCGAGTTTGCTCGCGTCGATCGTGGTGTTGAGCGCCGCGTCGCCCGGCAGGGTGAGGTGGGCCAGGGCGGCTTCGATTTCGGCCACGTGGGGCATGCGCCAGCGGCCTTGCAAACGCAGGGTCGCCGATGCGCCGATCGTTTCGAGCTCGAACCAGATCGGCTCGCTCACAGCGCTCGCGCCGGGTGCCGAGTCAGGTGCACTTCGAGCGGCGCGACCTTCTCGATGTTCAGGGTCGACGCGGCGATGCCCACGCGCCCTTCGGTTTTGTCGATCTCCTCGAGCAGCCGGGTGAACAGCCTGTCCTTGGTGAAACGGCGCAACTTGTAGTCGACCACGAAGCGCAGGGTGAATTCGATCCAGTTCTGGTTGGCCATCATCGTCACCGCCGGGAGCACGCTGGCCTTTTCGATGAGGAAGCGCTGGGTCATGGGCTCCCAGGCCTGCTCGGCCGCCCGGGCATAGGCGCCGACGACTTCTTCGGCGACGCCCGCGATGAGCACGCGCGCCGCCCTGTAGTCGCTGCCGTACTTGATCGGGATCATGATTTCGTCCCACAGGAACGGAAATTCCCCGGAATAGTTGAACACCGGCTCCTTGAAGACAAAACTGTTCGCGACGCGCACGATGCGGCCGTTGTACTGGTCGGCGTTGACCCATTCACCCATCTCCATGAGGGTCGTGCGCAACACGCCGATGTCGATCACGTCGCCCTTGATGCCACCGAGCTGCACCCGGTCGCCGACGCGGTAGAACGCGCCGAAGGACACCGCCACCCAGCCGGCCACGCTGGCGATCACTTCCTGCAGTGCGAAGGCGACGCCGGCGCCTGCCACGCCGAAGGCCACCGTCAGGCCGCCGAGCTTGTCGCTGAAGACCAGGGCGACGAAGACGATGACGGCCAGATAGCCCGCGAAGCTGACCGCCTTGCGCGCCTGGTAACGCGTGGCGTTGTCGCTGAAGTAGCGGTTCGAGGCGCGCTTGAGCAGGCGCACCAGCACCGCGATCGCCACCGCGCCGAGCGCGATCAGCATGATCTTGCCGGCAGCCGGATCGAACAGCCAGCCCTCGAGAACCTGGGTCATGCCCGACATGGCGCTGTCGCTCAGGGCAGCGCCGGTCCAGCCGCGCGCACCAGCTCGCGGGCGGGCGCCATCGGCGCATTGCGATAGTGGATGCAGGGGCGCCCGATGCCGGCGGCGGCAAAGCCCTGCACGATGCGCTCGGTGATGTCCGACTCGAGCAGCTTCTCGTGGCGCACGTCCATCACGTAGACCTTGGTTCGCAAGCGCAGCGCGAAATACTGCTCGTGGATGACTTCGTTGACCAAGACGGCCCAGGGCTTGTCGAGAAAGGCATAGGGGCAGGACGTGATCGCCTCGCCCGCGATGCGCTTGGCGGCGGCCAGGTCCTGGTCAATGCCGATGTAGAAGTCCTGCTGGATCAGCATGTTCAGCTCGCCGGCATTGCCGCTGGAGACAATGTCGTTGAGAAACTTGTTGTTCGGGATCGTCACCAGGTTGTCGTCCAATGTCACCAGGCGCACCGAGCGCAAGCCGATGCTGACGATCTCGCCGTAGAAGCCGTTGAAGGTGACGCGGTCGCCGACCTGAAACGGTTTGTCCACCAGCAAGGTGACGCCGGCAATGACCGAGGCCGTCAGGTCCTTCAGCGCAAAGCCCACCGTGACCGCGATCGTGCCACCCAGGGCGATCATCATCTCGCGGGTGAGCGTGAACACCAAGGATACCGTCACGGCGAAGGTGCCGATATAGATGACGAAGCGCAGGATCGTCAAGGCCTGGTTGATCGCCAACCGGCGGTCGACCATGCGGTCGCCGAGTTGCTCGCCGACCTTGCGCAACAGCTGCACGCCGAACCAGGCGATGGCAAAGACCAGGAGGGCGGTCGGGATGCCGCCCGGGCGGATGAACTTCAGGACTTCGGCGCTGTTTTCCATCGAGACTTCTCCACGGGGTGGCCGCTGGCACGACTCAGGCGACGAGCAGCTTCTTGCGCTGGAGGAAGCGCTGCACCGCACGCGACCAATGGCTGGCGACGCGGTAGCGCCCTTCGCCGTTGCAGCTCAGGAAGCCGTGCGTGTGCAGCAGCTGCAGGGCGCGGGCGCAATCGGCGCGCGCGAAGCGCAGTGAGCCGGCGGCCTCGTCGATCGTCAGGCTTTCATGCTGGACCAGGCAGGCCAGGGTCAACCAGGTTTGGGTCTCGAAGGGCTCGAGCGCGTCCACCGAAGGCATCGGGAACAGGCGCACGGCCACTTCCTTGCCCTGTGTCCAGACCAGGGAGAGGCGGAAGAAGTGAAGGGCCAGGCGCGGGTTGCCGTTGGCGTAATCCCACACCAGCCGGTGGTAGCGGTCGGCCGCGCGCTCGTCGATGTCGGCCGCGTCCGGGGCGGCGCGGCGGATCGGCCGCGCGAGGCCGTCGTTCAACCCCAGGGTTTCGTAGTCGGCGCTGAAACCGGCAGCGGCCATGCGGGCGTCGATCAGCGCGCCGATCTGCGCTTCCGACCAGGGTGCGAGCATGATCACGCGGTCATAGACGTCGCGCCCGAGCTGGGTGCGCTGCACGTATTCGAACGGCCAGCGCGCGTAGGCCAGCACCCACAGCACCGAGCCCGTGGTGGCCTGGGCGATGCGGACCAGCGCGTCGTGGCCGGCGTGCCCCCCCACGGCCCGCAGCAGCATGTTCTGCACCAGGTCGAGCAGCACCACGCACGGAGCCTGGCCACGCAGGCGCTCGATCAACACCGATTCCTGCGCACTGGGCTCGAACCCGAGTGAGCGCGACAGCGCCAGGCACAGGGCGTCGACCGACGGCGTGCGGCTGTCGAAGCTGTGCAGAACGCAGGGCACCGCGCCCTCGAGCCGGCGCTGCAGCTCCAGCATCCACGACGTCTTGCCGGCGCCTCGTTCGCCCGCCAGGGCGACCAATGCGCCGCCACCGCCGCCGGGCAGCGCCAGCGCCTGCGCCTCGAGGGTGTCGAGCTGCGGATAAACATCGATGCTCAGTTCGCGTGCGACCGGTTCCTCGGTCAGGGTGGCCTGCAGCTCCCGGGGCAACAGGCTGGGATCGGATGGTGCGGCCAGGTTCTTCGATTGGCGCTCGAGCTGGCGCCGGAACAGATAGGCCAGCGCCTTGCGTGTCTGCTCAAAGCGCAGCGCGCTGTCGCGCAGCCAGACCCAAAGGCCGAACGCGGCCACGTAGACGAAGGCCGCGGCGGCGATAAGCAGGCCATAACTGCGGTCCTGGCTGGCGCGCACGATGGCGGCCAGGCGGCCCTCGGGCGAAAACGCCAGGTAGGCGCCGGTGACTTCAACGCGCCAGGCGTGGATCAACCACCAGGCCACGGCGAGCGCGCCGGCCAGCGCCACTTCGCGCGCAATTCCGTACAGCGCGCCGCGGCCCAGCAGGGCCTGGGCGAGGATGAGGTAGGCCGCGAACAGCAGGGCCACCCGCGTCACGACGCGCAGCGAACGCAGCACTTTGGCGTTCAGGCGCGGCTCGACGGCGCGATAGCGCCGCACCGCCTGCAGCAGTACGCGGTGGATGAAGCTCAGCGCCAGCCGATACAGGGCATAGGCGTAGGCCAGGCTGCGCAGCACGTCGAGTTCGGGCAGGCCGGCGCGGCCGACCAATAGCTGGTCGAACAGCAGGTACACGCCCAACAGCAGGAGCAGTGCGGGGGCGATCCGCGCCAGCATCTGCAGGGCGCGGTCCACCGAGCGGCGCAGCGGCCGCGATCCGATGCGCGGCAGCAACCAGGCACCCAGCCGGTCCAGGACCTGCTGGCTGCGCCGATAGGAGAACGCGAGTGCCGCCAGGACCACGAAGAGGCCGAACAACGATGCGCCGACGCGCCCTGCCGTGAGTGCGTTGCGCAGCAGGGTCGCCACGGTCTGCGCCTCGTACAAGCGTTGCACCGGGTACCAGCGCGCCATCAGCCGCAAGTGCTCGACCTCGCCCAGCACCCGGTCCAGGCCCTCGCGCGTGAAGCCGGCGGCCTCGCTGCGGCGCTGCGGGTCCAGAGCGGCCAGCAGAGTCAGGCGCCTGGCCTGCAGCGTGCCCAGGGCCGTCATCACCTCGCGCGCCTGCGCAAAGCGGAACTCGGCCTCGCGCACGCTCAGCGCCGCCTCCTCGGTCAGCACCTTCACGCGCAGGTCTCGAATCCGGCCCGCCGCCGGGCCATGCGTGGCGAGCGCGTCGCCATCGAGCACGAAGCCCACCCCCAGCGGCTTGACGCGGCTTGGCGCATCGAGCGCGTCGAGTGACTGGCTCGCTGCGTCGCGCAGTTCGCGCAGCAGGGTGCGCACCTCGCTGTACCGCAGCGCCGCTTCGTCCGGCGCGAGTACCGTGCCTGGCTCGGCCACGCCGTAGCGCTGCAACAGGTGCCGGTGTTTCTGCAGCTGGGCCTGCTCGCGTTCGACCCACGACTGGCGCAGCGACGACAGCTCGCTCAGGTGCGCCAGCAGCCGCGCTTCCTCGATGGCGAGTTCGCGATCGATATGGTCGCTGGCAGCGCTGGCTGCGGCCAGGGCGCTGTCACGCGCCGCTTCATTGGCGGCGACCCCCGCGGCCGACTGGGCCTTTTCGTCGGCCAGGGCCACAGCGGCGCGCTGCAGCCGGT
>JBAQUQ010000280.1:0-6407 GCA_049297615.1 Burkholderiaceae bacterium | reverse complement strand
TTGATGATGCGGCCCCAGTTGCGCTCGACCATGCCGTCGGTGACCTGCTTGGTCATGTTGAACAGGCTGTCCAGATTGGTCCGCATCACGGCGTCCCAATTCACCTTGTCCATCTTCTTGAACGTCGAGTCGCGCGTGATGCCGGCGTTGTTGACGAGCACATCGACCGCGCCGACCTTGGCCTGCACCTCGCCCACCGCCTTTGTGCACGAGGCGAAGTCGGCGACGTCGCAGGCCACGGCCAGGATCTCGAAGCCACGCGATTTCATTTGCGCCACCCATTCACCATGGGTCTTGTTGCCCGGCGAATAGGTCGCGACCACGCGATAGCCGGCCTCGGCCATCTTGGTGCAAATCGTCTCGCCCAGGCCACCCATTCCGCCTGTCACCAGGACGACTCTTTTCGATGCCATGTCAGCCTCCATGTCGAAGTGGGAAAGCTTCAGTGTCGCACCGTCTGCCCGCCGATGCCAGCGCGGCGCGCCGCAGCGCTGAACCGTCAACCGGCAGCGTTCAATTGCTGCTCCAGCCGGTGCAGGGTGCGATAACACGCCAGCACCTGGGCAACGCTCGAATTCGGCTCGCGCCCTTCGCGGATTGCGGCGAAAAACTCCCGGTCCTGGAGCTCGATGCCATTCATCGACACGTCGACCTTGGACACGTCGATCTTCTCGTCCTTGCCGTTGAACAAGTCGTCGTAGCGCGCGATATAGGTGCCGGTGTCGCCGATGTAGCGAAAAAAGGTGCCCAGCGGCCCGTCGTTGTTGAAGCTGAGCGACAAGGTGCAGATCGCGCCCGTGCTGCTCTTGAGCTGAATGCTCATGTCCATGGCGATGCCCAGTTGCGCGTGTTGGGGCCCCTGCACGGCGTTGGCTTGAACGATTTCGCCGCCGGCTTGGTAGGCGAACAGGTCCACGGTGTGCGCCGCGTGGTGCCACAACAGGTGATCCGTCCACGAGCGCGCCTGGCCCAGGGCATTCATATTGCTGCGCCGGAAGAAGAAGGTCTGCACGTCCATTTGCTGGATCGCGAACTCGCGCGCGGCGATCTTCTTGTGCAGCCACTGGTGGCTCGGGTTGAAGCGCCGGGTGTGGCCGCACATGGCCACCAGGCCGGTCTTCTGCTGCTGCGCCACCACCGCTTCGGCGCCCTTCAGGCTGTCGGCCAGGGGAATCTCGACCTGCACGTGTTTGCCCGCCTTCAGGCAGGCGAGTGTTTGCTCGGCGTGCATCGGCGTGGGCGTGCACAGGATGACGGCGTCGACGTCATTGCGCGCCAGGCTGTCGGCCAGGTTCGTCGTGACATGGGCGATGCCGTACTTCGCCGCGGTCTCGCGCGTCTTGGCCAACTCGCGGCTGACGAGGGACACCACGTCCACCCCATCGATGAGTTGGATCGCGTCGAGGTGTTTGGTGCCGAACGCGCCGGCGCCGGCCAGCGCCACCTTGATCGTCTTCATGCGTTCTCCAGGATGAGGTGGCCCACCGCCGTGTTCGATGCGGGTACATGGTAGAAGCGGTGCACGACTGTGGGTTTGGCGGCGCCGGCCACATCGGACATCGCGCCGCGCGCGATCAACCACATGACGAGCTCGATGCCTTCCGAACCCGCTTCGCGCACGTAGTCGATGTGCGGCTTTTGGGCCAATCGCGTCGGGTCGGCGATCAAGGCGTCGAGGAAGTCCTTGTCGAACTCGCGGTTGATGAGGCCGGCGCGCGGACCCTGCAACTGATGGCTCATCCCGCCCGTGCCCCAGATCTGCACGTTCAAGGGCGCGTCGTACGACTCGATCGCTCTGCGCAGCGCCTGGCCGAGATTGAAACAGCGCCGCCCCGACGGCACGGGATACTGCACGACGTTCACCGCGAACGGAATCACCGGGCACGGCCAGGCAAAGTTCGAGGCCGGCGGTTGGCCGCACATCAGGGACAGCGGCACGGTCAGGCCATGATCGACGTCCATCCTGTTCACGATGGTGAGGTCGAAGTCGTCCTGGATCACGGACTGGGCGATGTGGGCCGCGAGTTCGGGGTGGCCGATCACCTCGGGCACCGGGCGCGGGCCCCAGCCTTCGTCGGCGACGGCGAAGCGCGCCGCGGTGCCGATCGCAAACGTCGGGATCATCTCCAGGCTGAACGCGTTGGCGTGGTCGTTGTAGACGAGGAAGATCACGTCGGGCCGGTGCTCCTCGAGCCATCGTTTGGAAAACTCGTAGCCTTTGAAGACGGCTTGCCAGTACGGCTCGCCGGTCTTGCCCAGGTCCAGTGCCGCGCCGATGGCGGGCACGTGCGAGGTGTAGACGGAGGCGCTGATGCGGGCCATCAGGTTTGCTTCCTGCCGGCCTTGCCCTGGGGCTGGGCCGAGGCCTGCGCGTCGCCGTCTTCGCCGATGCGGCGGTTGCCCTGCACCGAGCGGCCGCCGGCGATCATCATGTCGCGGTATTGCTCTTCGCTCATTCCCGTCATGCTGCCCGCCATCTGCTGGAAGCTGCGCCCGTCGGTGGCGCCGATCTTGGCCAGGAAGTAGATATTGCCGCCCTGGGAAATGCAGCGGTTCAGGTCGCGCGCGAGCACGGCCTGCTTTTGTTCTTCCGTCATCGGCCATTCATCGAGGTAGGCGCGCTCGTCCGCTTTGAAGCGCTTGCGGTTCTCGGGTTTCATCAGCGACATGCAGAACTGGTTCAGGTGGTAGCCCAGGCGCGACTGCTCGGCGTCGAAGATCGTCGTTCCGGGAATGTCGAGATAGGGTTTGTCCAGGGGCATCGACCCTCCTTAGGCGAGTTCGGGCCAGTACAGGCGCAGCGGATTGTCGACGAGGAGTTTGCGTTGCAGCTCGGGCGTGGTGGCGATGCGGGGGATGAAGTCGACGAGCAGTCCGTCGTCGGGCATGTGGTCTTTCAGGTTGGGGTGCGGCCAGTCGGTGCCCCACAGCACCCGGTCGGGAAAGCTTTCGACGATGCGTCGGGCGAAGGGCACCACGTCGCGATACGCCCCGTCTTGCAGACCCGGCGCGCCGGGCAATGCCCTGGGGCCGGTGAGGCTCAGGCGCTCGGGGCAAGTCACCTTGCTCCAGACATTGGCGTGCTCGCGCATGAAGCTGACGAAGCGCTCGAACTCGGCGCTGTTCACGCCCTGGCCCACGTCGGGCCGGCCCATGTGGTCGACGACGACCGTGGTGGCCAAATCGTCACAAACGGCGGTGAAGAAGCTGCACAGCTCGGCCAGGTCGGCGGCTTCGAAATAGACCACGACGTGCCAGCCCAGGGGGGCGATGCGAGAGGTGATCTCGAGCAGCTCGTCCTTGGGCGTGAAGTCGACCAGGCGCTTCACGAAATTGAAGCGCACGCCGCGCACTCCGGCGGCGTGCATGTCGAGCAATTCCTCGTCGGTGCAGCTGCGCTTCACGGTGGCGACGCCGCGCGCCCTGCCGCCCGAGTGCCGGCAGGCATCGACCAAGGCACGGTTGTCGGCGCCGTGGCAAGTGGCCTGCACGATGACGTTGCGCGCGAAGCCCAGATGGTCGCGCAGCGCAAAGAGCTGGGCCTTGGACGCGTCGCAGGGCGTGTACTTGCGCTGCGGTGCGAAGGGAAACTGCGCCCCCGGGCCGAATACATGGCAGTGCGCGTCGACACTGCCCGCGGGCAGCTTGAAGCTCGGCCGGCTCGGGCCGGCGGTCCAGTCGAGCCAGCCGGGGGTCTTCTGGAATACCACGCCTGTCACGCTACTTCACCTGGGCGCGTTCGACGACGGCCTGCACCGCCAGCCAATATCCTGCCACGCCCAGGCCGACGATGCTGCCCACAGCGATCTCCGATAAATAGGAGTGGTGGCGAAAGCCTTCGCGGGCGTGCACATTCGTGATGTGCACTTCGATGAAGGGAATCGCCACCCCGGCCAGTGCATCGCGCAACACCAGACTGGTGTGGGTGAGGGCGCCGGCATTGATGATGATGGCCGTGGTGCCGTCGGTGCGCGCCGCATGGATGCGGTCCACCAGGGCGCCCTCGTGATTGCTTTGAAACGCCGTGAGTTGCGCGCCCAGGCGCTGCGCTTCGAGGGTGCACATGGCCTCGACCTGGTCGAGCGTCGTCGAGCCGTACTTGGCGGGCTCGCGCGTGCCCAGCAAGTTCAGATTGGGGCCGTTGAGCAGCAGGATCTTCATCAAGGGTCTCCACGCGCGATGAGCCCTCGCAATGTACTTCCAAGCGCCCGGTTCGGCTTTTGCCCGCTGCGGATGCGCCGCGATGCCGCCTCGAGCACCGCGATGTACAGTGGCATGCGAGGCACGAGCAGGAGGCTCCATGACACCCAATACGGACCGCGAGGCCTTGCCCGAGGCCGCCAACCCGCTCGGCCTGGACGGCATCGAATTCATCGAATACGCGACGAGCCGGCCGCAGGCGCTGGGCCAGGTGCTCGAGACGATGGGCTTTCGACCCGTCGCCCGGCACCGCTCGCGCGAGGTCTTGCTGTACCGCCAGGGCGCGATGAATGTCGTGATCAATGCCCACGCCGGCCAGCCGCCGCGTGCCATCCAGCCCCAGGAGACGCCGGTGATTTCAGCGATCGCGCTGCGCGTGCGCGACGCGGCCAGCGCCTACCGGCGCGCCCTGGAGCGCGGCGCCTGGGCGGTGCCGACGCAGGTCGAGGTGATGGAGCTCAACATCCCGGCGATCCACGGCGTCGGCGCGAGCCGCATCTACTTCGTCGACCGCTACCGCGAGTTTTCGATCTACGACGTCGACTTCACGCGAATTCCCACCGTCGACGCCAATCCGCCCGCACTGGCCGGGCTGCACTGGTTCGGCGTGGTGCAGTACATCGGCGACGACCGCATGCAGGACTGGAGCGCTTTCTACGCCGAACTATTCGGCTTTGCGGCCCTGCCCGACGACGAGCGCTTCGGCATCCTGCCCAAGGGCCGTTTGCTGCGCAGCCCGTGCCAGAGCTTTTTTCTGCAACTCATCGAGCCCGATCCGGGCCTGCTCGACGTGGACGGCGAGGAGTCCTTGCAGCGCGTCGGCCTGGGCGCGCCCGACGTGCTGGCGGCGGTGGCGACGCTGCGCGAGCGCGGCATGGGCTTTGTCGAATCGAGCAGCGTGCACGCCAGCGAACGCGGCGCGCTGACGCAGACGCGTCTCGGCTCGGTGATGTTCGAGCTGGTCCACCACCGGGCAGCGTGACGGGGATTGGCGATTGGACCTATTCGACGAGGCGCTCCCATGACACAGCTGCAAGGCAATTTCGACGACTTCGGCATGGACACGATCAGCCTGGCCGGGCCGCTGGGGGCCAAGCTCGATGCGATTCGCGAAGCCGGCTTCTCGCAAGTGATGCTCTCGGCGCGCGACCTGGTCGGCGTCGAAGGCGGTTGGCGCGCCGCGGTGCGCAGCGTCAAGGACAGCGGCCTGCGCGTCACGGGTTTTCAAGTGCTGCGCGACTTCGAAGGCTTGAGCGGCCACCTGCACGACTACAAGGTCGACATCGCCAAGTCCATGCTCGAGATGTGCGCCGCGCTCGACTGCCGCTTGCTCCTGGTGTGCTCGTCGACGTCGACGCACGCGAGCGTCGATCTCGACGTCATGGCGCGCGACCTGCGCAAGCTCGCCATGCTCGCCGTGCCCCTGAACATCCGCGTCGCCTTCGAAGGCCTGTCCTGGGGCCGCACGATCAACGAGTTCACGACCGCCTGGGACGTGCTGTGCCGCGCCGACGCGCCCAACCTCGGCCTGGGTTTCGATTCCTTCCACATGTTCGCAGCCAAGACACCGCTGGCCGATCTCGAGCTGATCGACCCGGAAAAGATCTTCCTCGTGCAACTCGCCGACTTCATGTGGACCGAAGTGCGCTCCTTTGAAGAACGCATGGCCACGGCGCGTCACTTTCGCGTCTTCCCCGGCGAGGGCGTGCACAGCGACGCCCTGTCCGAACTCGTGCTGCTGCTGGACCGGCTCGGTTACCGGGGCGACTACAGCTTCGAGGTGTTCAACGACGACTACCAGCAAATTCCGCTCGAAGCGGTGGCGCAGCGCGCGCGGCGCAGCGCGATTTGGCTGGGCGAAGAGGTGCTGCGCCGCGCCGTGCCCCTGCCCAATGCGATGCGCCTCAAGGGGCGCGAGCGTTAGCGCGTCCGCGAGCGCGTCCGTCCCGGCAGGGCTGCGCTTGCCGGGCAAGCCCCGATGGCCGGCGCAGCAATCATGCGGCAACATTGGCGCGTGAGCATGCGGCCCATCCACCCTCCCGGGCGCGACGCCGCTGGCCCTGTGCAAAGCGGCGCAGCTTCTGCATCGCGGAGACGGATGAAGATTCAATGACGAAAAAGACCCTGGCGCTCTGTGCAATCGCCCTGCTCGGCGCTGCCGCGGGTGCAGCGTATTGGTGGGGGCCATTCACGGCACAGTCCGGGGC
>JBAQUQ010000279.1:0-6573 GCA_049297615.1 Burkholderiaceae bacterium | reverse complement strand
GCCCTGAGGCATTGCCCGCGGGCAATGCCTCAGGGCTCGTTTCACAGAGGATCGACGCGGATGAGGGCGAGCGAAATGTTGTCGCCGCCTCCGTTGGCGCGCTGGCGGGCCTTGTTCACCAGCATCTCGCTGGCGCCGCGCGGGCCCAAGGTGTGGACGATCGCGCCCATCTCCTTGGCCGTAAAGTAGTGCCACAGTCCGTCGCTGCATGACAGGATGCTGTCGCCGACCTCGAGCTGCTCGATGCGTTTGTGCGTCAGGGGCGGGTCCTGGTGCGTGCCCAGGCAACCCGTCAGCAGGTTCGATTGCGGGTGGTCGTTGGCGTCTTCCTCGGCAATCTGGCCTTCGTCGACGAGACGCTGTACATAGGAATGGTCCGTCGTTCGCGCCACCAGGCTCGAGCCGCGGAAATGGTAGATGCGTGAATCGCCGGCGTGCACCATGTCGCATTCGCGATTCGGACCGATGATGAACGCCGCCAATGTGCTGTGCGGCTCTTCTTCCGAAGTGATCGCCGTCAGCTTGATCATCAAATGCGCTTCCTGCACGAGTTGCTTGAGCGCCTCGGAGGTGTCTTCACGATTTGGCGCGAACCGCTCGAACAATTGCTGAGCGGTGAGAATCACCTGGTCGGCGGCCTTGCGACCGCCGCTCTTGCCGCCCATACCGTCGGCCAAGACAGCCATCACGCAGCCCGGAACCCTGTGGTGCTGCAGAACCTGCACCTGGTCTTGTTGGTAGGCGCGGTCGCCGCGATGGATGCCGGTGGCTGCGGAAAGTCGAAAAGCCTGGGTCGTTATGCTCATGGTCGAAAACTATAATCCCTGCGCGAATGCGCGATCGATAGCATATTAGGGACAAAGTCGCGCGTCGATGGACCAGAACCTTCACTCCGGATCGCGCCGCCTCATCGAGCTGCGGATGGCTCAGGCCGAACTCGAAAGCAAACTCGAGCGCCTGGTCGCGCAGGGATCAAGCGACGAGTTGAGCGTGCGCCGTCTCAAGAAGCAGTGCATCAAGTTGCGCGATCAGATCGCTCGGCTCGAGGCGGAACTCGATCCGCCTCAACCCGCTTGAAGCTCGCTTGAACCCGCCGATCCGTGTGATGAGCGCGCTGCAAGATGCGGTGCGCGCCGCTTTCGCACACGATGGCGCGCTCGCGCGTGCCGACCCGCAGCACCGGGAACGCGACGTTCAGCTGCAAATGGCGCTGGGCGTGTGCCAGGCTATCGAACAGCGCAGCGCCCTCGTTGTCGAGGCGGGAACGGGGGTTGGCAAGACATTCGCCTACCTGGTTCCGATGTTGCTCAGCGGCGCGCGCGCCTTGCTCAGTACGGCAACCAAGAGCCTGCAAGACCAGCTCTTCGTGCGCGATCTGCCGCGTCTGCGTGCGGCCCTGGGCGTTCCCGTGAGTGTGGCCTTGCTCAAGGGGCGTGGCAACTACCTGTGCCTGCACCGCATGGGTCAGGCTCGGCAGTCGGGCACCTTGCCCGATCGATGGGCGGCGCGCGCTCTGGCCAAGGTCGAAGCCTGGTCGCATCGCACACAAACCGGCGACTTGGCCGAACTCGACGGCCTGGATGAACGCAGCAGCGTGATTGCCTTGGTCACTTCGTCACGCGAAAACTGCCTGGGCAGCGAATGCCCGCAGTACCGGCAATGTCACGTCGTCAAGGCCCGGCGCGACGCGATGGCGGCGGACCTGGTCGTCGTCAACCACCATTTGTTTTTCGCCGACATGCTGCTGCGAGATTCCGGCGTGGCCGAACTGCTGCCCAGCGTCGAGCTGGCGGTGTTCGACGAGGCGCACCAACTCACCGAGGCGGGAGTGAACTTCCTGGGCACGACCTTGGGCAGCGGCGCGCTGCTCGACTTCGCGCGGGACGTGTTGGCAGCGGGGCTGCAACAGGCGCGCGGCTTGCAAGCCTGGCAGGAACTCGCTGGCCAGGCCGAACGGACGGCCCGCGAACTGCGCATGGCCGCGGCCGGAACCCATCGCGAGGCACGCGCAAGCATCAAATTTCGCTGGGACGAGACGGCGCAGAGTGACGAATTCGTCGCTGCGCTGCAGGACGTGGTCAGCGCCACCCAATCGGTGCACACCGCCTTGCAAGCCGTCGTGGATATCGGGCCCGATTTCTCGCGCTTGGCCGAGCGCGCAGCAGAGTTACGAGCCCTGGCCGCACAGTTTCTGCAAGCTGCGGCCGTGGGACGGGTGCGCTGGATCGATATTTCGGCGCACCAGGTTCGCCTGGTCGAGTCGCCGCTCGATATCCGTGACGCCCTGCGCGAACAGATGGGCGCCGCCGTCAAGGCCTGGGTGTTCACCTCGGCGACCCTGGGTGACGACGAGCGCCTGAGCTGGTTCACCGAGGCGGCGGGCCTGGACGAGGCGCGTGTTCTGCGCTTGGGCAGTCCCTTCGATTATGCGAACCATGCCAGGCTTTACGTGCCCTCGCAGTTTCCCAAACCGAGTCAGCCCGAACACGCACAGGCCGTGGCCGAGCTGGCGGCGCGCTGCGCGCGCGCTGCGGGCGGCAGGACCTTCGTGTTGACGACGACCTTGCGCGCGCTGCGCAGCATCGGCGAACTGCTGCGCGAAGAGTTCGCGCGCTGCGGCGACGCGATCGAGGTGCTGATCCAGGGCCAGAGCTCAAAGCGCCAACTGATGCAAAGCTTCCTCGCGCAGCCGCGCAGCGTACTGGTGGGGTCGCAAAGCTTCTGGGAGGGTATCGACGTCCCCGGCGCAGCGCTGCTGTGCGTACTGATCGACAAGCTGCCGTTCCCACCGCCGAACGATCCGCTCGTCGAGGCGCGCATCAAGCGGCTCGAAGCGGCAGGCCGCAATGCCTTCGCCGAATATTTTGTCGCTGAGGCCGCGGTGTCGCTCAAGCAGGGCGCCGGGCGGCTCATCCGCAGCGAATCCGATTGCGGCCTGCTGGTCGTGTGCGATCCGCGCCTGAGCGCGATGAGCTACGGCGCACGGCTGCGCGCGGCATTGCCGCCGATGGGCGTTGCAGGGTCGGAAGCACTCGCCTTGGACTGGCTGGCGGGCCTGGCTGTGGAGCTGCCTTGACGGCGGGTGTTCAGGGCAAGCGCCTCACGCCAGCGACCCAAGTCGCCACCGACACCGCGATGAATCGGCCTATTCGCGCGACCCGTAGGGCGACTCCGGGTAATTCTTGCGCAGCACACGCTCCGCGCCGTCGCGCAGCCCATGCAGGCCGAGCCGGTCATAGCTCTGCACCATGATGCCCAAGGCTTCTTCAACGGCCGGCGCGTGCTGGAACTCGCGCACTGCCTGCTGCGCGCGATTCGCCGCCGCCACATAGGCGCCGCGGCGGTAGTAGTAGCGCGCCACATGAACTTCGTATTCGGCCAGTGAATTGACGATGAAGGTCATGCGCGCCTTCGCGTCGCCGGCGTAGTTCGATTGCGGAAACTGCTCGACGAGTTGCTTGAACGACTGGTAGGAATCGCGCGACGCTTGCTGATCGCGTTCGGCAAGATTCTGCCTCGAAAGGTTGCCGAAGATGCCCAGGTTGTCGTTGAAATTGACCAGCCCCTGCAGGTACAGCGCATAGTCCAGTGCCGGGCTGGTGGGATGCAGTTTGAGGAAGCGCTCCAGAACCGCCAGCGCCTGGGCTTTCTCACCGCTGCGGTGCAGCACGTAGGCGCGCTCCAACTGCGCTTGTTGGGCGAGAATCGTTCCGGCGGCGCGGCCCTCGAGCCGCTCAAACAGTTTGGCCGCTCTGTCGTAGGCTCCGTTGTCGGCCTCTTGTTTGGCCTCGCTGTACAACTTCTCGAGGTTCCAGCCAGCTGTTTCGTCCGCGGGCGTCGAGCAGCCCGCCAAACCCGCAAACATGAGCAACACCGCTATCCAAACCAGGCCGCAAGGCCCTCGCGATCTCGTCACTTCCTTGCGTCGCAGCGGCATCCAGGCGCCTCCGTGGTGTGGGCAGAAGTCAAGTATAGGGTTGCTCCTGTGAGCCAAGCCACAGACCCGCTGGCGTGGGACGGCGCCAGCGACGCCGCCGAAGCGGCGGGCCTGGACGAGCCCGAATTGCGCAGCTTGCAAGTGCCCGCCTCGCTGCACGGCCAGCGTCTGGATAAAGCCCTCGTGACTGTCGCGCCCGAGTTCTCGCGCAATCACCTGCAGACCTTGATCGAGGCCGGGCATGTCCGTGTCGACGGTCAGGTTCGCGGCAGCTCGGCGAGCAAGGTGGCGGCGGGCCAGCGTGTCGAGCTTGAACTCGTCCCGACCGCCGAAAGCCAGGCGTTTCGCGCCGAGCCGCAGCCGCTCGCGATCGTCCATGAAGATGCGCACATCCTGGTGCTCGACAAGCGTGCCGGTTGGGTCGTCCACCCCGCCGCGGGCAATTGGTCTGGCACCTTGCTCAACGCCCTCCTGGCCCACCACGGCGGCGCTGCGAGCCTGCCACGTGCGGGCATCGTGCATCGCCTGGACAAGGACACATCGGGCCTGATGGTCGTGGCCAAGACCCTCCCGGCGTTCACGGCCCTGGTGCGGGCGATCGCGGCGCGCGAGGTACAGCGTGGCTACCGGGCGATTGCGCATGGGGAGGTGGCGGCGGCGCCGTTCAGTATCGAAGCGCAGATCGGCCGCGACCCGCGCGTGCGAGTGCGAATGGCCGTTGTGGCGCAGGGCAAACCGGCGCGTACCGACGTGCAGCGCCTGGTGTTCAGTTGCGGCTGCAGCGCACTGCAGTGCACTTTGCACAGCGGGCGCACCCATCAGATTCGCGTGCACCTGGCGTCGCGCGGGCATCCCCTGGTCGGCGACGGGCTGTACGGGGGGGCACCGGCCCTGGGCATGCAGCGCCAGGCTCTGCACGCCGCCGTACTGGCGTTCAAGCACCCGGCCACGGGGCGTGCGCTTGCCTTCGAGGCGACGGCGCCGCGAGACTTTGCACACGCGTGGCAGCTTCTGGGGCAGGCGGCGCCGGCGCGTTGAGCCCGGCTTCGGCGCGGATGGGTACAATCGGCGCAGCCCGGCTCAGCGCATGGCCACTGGTGTTTGGCAATGCCGACCCAGGCCGCAGTCCGATTCCAGCACGAATGTGCGGCAGTTGCGGCAAGTGCAGGGTGTGCAGCAGCTTGCTCTTGGCTCGAGGCAGCGCGAGAAGAGTCGCCCCTTAGCCGGTTAGCCTCCGCATTTTTTCGCGCCTCCCGATCCGCCCGGTATTGCGCCTGGACGGGCCCCGAGCACTTGCCCCGAGACGCCTCGGGAACACATCGGCGCAAAGATTTAGGTTCTCGATCGAAATCAATGAATACACAGGCTGCTAAGCACGTCCTCGAGACGGCGCTGTTGTGCGCAGACCGGCCCTTGAGCTTGGCTGAAATGGGCGTGCTGTTCGCCGGCGAACTCGCCCCGGACAGCTTGCGCATGTTGCTCGACGAACTGCGCCGCGATTGGGCGCAGCGCGGCCTCGAGCTCGTCACCCTGGCCAGCGGCTGGCGCATGCAGAGCCGCAGCGTTATGCGCGAATACCTCGACCGCTTGAATCCGGAAAAGCCTCCCAAGTACTCGCGCGCTGTGCTCGAAACCTTGGCCATCATCGCCTACCGCCAGCCGGTGACGCGGGGCGACATCGAGGAAATTCGCGGCGTCACCGTGGCCGGCCCAATCGTCAAACAGCTCGAGGACCGCGGTTGGGTCGAGGCAATCGGTTTTCGCGAGGCGCCCGGCCGTCCGGCTCTGCTGGCGACGACCAAGGCCTTTCTCGACGATCTCGGCTTGGCCAGTCTGCAAGACCTGCCCTTGTTGCACGGTGCGGGCGAAGCGCTGTCCCAGCCTGCCCAGCAAGCCTCACTGATCGACCCACAGGCCTCGTTGGCGCTGGACGTTGCGGGTGTCACGCCGGATCTTCTTGCTGCTGAATCGAGCCGCGCCGCCGCTGACACCGCAGGGCCATGCGACTCCGGCATGGCTACCGGCGCGCCGGTACAGGCAGCAGATTTCTCCGCGTCCGCCACCACACCGCCCCTCCAGCCGCTCCTATGGGACCCTCAGCATGAATGAGAATCCGCACGCGCCTCAACCCGGCGACGACGCCAGCGAAGACACCGCCCTGGCCGCGCCCACGCCGACGCGCAAGCGCCGTTCGCCGGCCGCGAAGGCCGATGCAGGTAACGCATCCGCCCTGGAAAATGTCGTTGTCGCTGCTGGTGCGGGCGCAGACGCGCCCGTGGATGAGCAAGCGGCCCCGCTGCGCCGTCGGCGCCGCAAAGTCGACACTGGGCCTGAGTCGCAAGAACACGGCAATCGTTCGGGGACTGATGAGCAATCGCCGGGCGATTCCCAAAGTGGCCTGCCCCCTGGAGGGGCGGACGAGGTCAGGCCCCGGCTCGAGGGCGATCCCGGCACGCCTGAAGCTTCAACGGCGCCGGCCGATGCAAGCAAACTCGAGTCTTCGTCCCTGGCAACCACACAAGAGGCGCTCGCACAAGCTCAAGACTCGCAGGAGCCCGGTCCCGCATCGACCGTAGTTTCGGCAGCCGCATCGGCCTCGGGTGAGCCTGCCCGAGCACAAGCTGAAGGCGACGGCC
>JBAQUQ010000278.1:0-13186 GCA_049297615.1 Burkholderiaceae bacterium | reverse complement strand
CGTCGTGGCGGCGTGCACCCAGCCGCCGGCCCAGGCGGCACGCACGGCGCAGCGGCTGGCGTCCTCAGGCTTGGCGATGCTCGACGCGCCGGTCTCGGGCGGCGTGGTCGGCGCGCGCGCAGGCGGATTGACGATGATGTGCTCTGGCGCCAGTGCCGACCTCGAGCGCGCCCGGCCGGTGCTCCAGGCCACCGCCAAGCGCATTTTTCACGTGGGAGAAACTCCGGGCCTGGGCTCGACCGCGAAGATGATCAACCAACTGCTTTGCGGCGTGCACATCGCCGCTGCGGCCGAAGCGATGAATGTGGCAGAGGCCGCCGGCGTGTCGCTCGCGACCATGCATGAAATCATCTCCGTGTCGGCCGGCAACTCCTGGATGTGGGGCGACCGCGGGCCGCGCATGATGCAGACCGAGCCGCCGGTGACGAGCGCAGTCGATATCTTCGTCAAGGACCTGGGCATCGTGCTCGACCAGGGGCGCCTGGCGCGCCAGGCGACGCCGCTCGCGGCGGCTGCGCACCAGATGTTCCTCGCGGCGTCGGGCCAGGGGCACGGCAAGGCTGACGACAGCCAGGTGATTCGGGCTTACCGCACGTTGAATGGGACGAAGAAGCAGGCATGAGCAAACCCGTCATCGGCTTTGTCGGCGTCGGCCTGATGGGCCACGGCATGGCGAAGAACATCGCCGCCAAGGGCTACCCCCTGGTGGTGCTGGGCCACAGGAACCGCGCACCGGTGGAGCACCTGGTCTCGCTCGGCGCGCAGGAAGCGAAGTCGGCGCGCGAACTGGCTCAGGCCTGCGACATCGTGCACCTGTGCGTGACGGGTTCGCCGCAAGTCGAAGCGCTGGTGCGCGGCACGCAGGGCATCGCCGCGAGCGGCAAGGCCGGCCTGATCGTCATCGATTGTTCGACCTCGAACCCGGTGTCCACACTTGCATTGGGCGATGAACTGAAGGCCAAGGGCATGACCCTGGTCGACGCGCCGCTGTCGCGCACCCCCAAAGAGGCCGAAGAGGGCACGCTGGACACCATGGTCGGCGCAGACCCGCAGACCTTCGAACGCATCGAGCCCGTGCTGCGCTGCTGGGCGGGAAACGTGGTGCACCTCGGGCCACTCGGCCTGGGCCACAAGATGAAGCTCATCAACAACTTCATCGCGATGGGCTATGCGGCCCTGTTTGCCGAAGGCCTGGCGATCGCGCGCAAGGCGGGCTTGACGATCGAGCAGTTCCACGCCGTCGTCGGCTCGGGGCGCATGCGCAGCGGGTTCTACGACACCTTCATGAAGTGGTCGCTCGAAGGCGATCCGAACGCCCACAAGTTCAGCATCTCCAATGCGCACAAGGACATGCGCTATCTCGCCAGCATGGCCAACGAAGTCGGTGCGGTGAACCCCTTGCAGGCGCAGGTGAAAAATGCTTTCGCGGCGATGGAAGCGCTGGGCCAGGGCGACAAGTTCGTTCCCATGCTCGCCGATTTCGTTGCGGCGGCGAATGGTCTGCCGCCTGCGGCTCAGGCCAGGCAGGGCCAGGCATGAGCCGCAGGCGGCAGCACGACATCTCCAAAGCGCAGCTGCGCGAAAAGGCGCGGCTGATCCGCCTCGAAACGCTGCGCATGACCGATATCTGCGGTTCGGGCCACTACGGCTCGAGCTTTTCGATGGCCGAGATCGTCGCGACCCTGTACTACCGCTTCATGCATGTGCGGCCTGCCGAGCCGTCGTGGCAGGACCGCGATCGCTTCACCATGGGCAAGGGCCACGCTGCGATCGGCCTGTTTCCGGTGCTGTCGGACCTGGGGTTTTTTGCGCAGGCCTGGCTCGACAGCTACACGCGTTTCAAGTCGCCGCTGGGCGACCACCCCGACATGAAAAAAGTGCCGGGAGTCGATTTTTCATCGGGCTCGATCGGCCACAACCTGTCGGTGTCGGTGGGCATGGTGTTGGGCACGAGGCGCCGTGCTTCGCCTGCCCGCACCGTGTGCCTGATGGGCGACGGCGAGCAGACGGAAGGCCAGATCTGGGAAGCGGCAATCGCGGCAGCGCATTGGCATCTGGACAGCCTGGTGGGAATCGTCGACATCAATGGCGCAGGGTCGGACGGCCACCCGCAGGAAACGATGCGGACCGAGCCGCTGGTGGCCAAGTGGCAAGCCTTCGGCTGGCGCACCCTGGTGCTGGAAGATGGCCACGATCTCGACGCGGTCAGCGCCGCGCTCGATACCGCGCTGAACCGCGCCGACGGCAGGCCGACATGCATCCTCGCCTACACCGTGAGCGGCAAGGGCGTGTCATTCATGGAACAGGGCTGGCAATGGCACCTGGGATTCCTCGGACCCAAGGACCTGGAGCGGGCCTACCGGGAAGTGCTTGAAGGGAGCGTCGGATGAGCGGCGCTGACCTGTCTCGATGGGTGCCGCAGCCGCGCGCCGCAGGAGTGACTTACATTGGCGCTGATGCGAAATCCAAGCTCGATCTGAGCGAAAGCCGCGTCCACGGCCTGGCCGACGAAGCCACTTGGGACATGGCCACCTCACTGGGCTTGTCGCCCCAGTTGACCACCGGTGCCGTGCTGATCGAACTCGTGCAGGCGGGCCACGACATCGTCGTGTGCACGGCCGACCTGGGCCGGCCGACCCAGGTCATCGGCTTCGGCCGCCAATACCCGGACCGCTATTTCAACTTCGGCATCGCCGAGCGCAACATGATCGGCGCCGCGGCCGGCCTGGCGACCACCGGCCACATCTCCGTCATCAGCAATTACTCCTTCTTTCTCGCCCTGATGGGCGTGGAGAACATCCGCAACGACATCTGCTATCCCGGCCTGAAAGTTCGAATGATCGGCACGCACTCGGGAATCGCGATGGGCTTTTACGGCACGAGCCACCACTGCGTCGAGGACATCGGCGCGCTGCGCGCCATCGCCGGCTTGACCTTGATGGCGCCGTGCGACGGCCAGGCCATCACGGCGGCGTTTCGCGCGACGGTTCTGCACCCAGGCCCGATCTATTTGCGCGCCGGCCGCGGCCGCGAAAAGCCGGTATACAGCGCGCCGCCCGATTGGCGAATCGGCGGCAGCAATACCCTGCGCGAAGGCAGCAGCGCCACCGTGCTGGCGATCGGCAACCTGGTGTCGGCGAGCCTGGACGCGGCCGAGCTGCTGAAGCCCCAGGGCGTCGACCTCACTGTGGTGGACATGTACTCGATCACCCCCATCGACCGCGAAGCGATTCGTCGCGCGGCCCGACAAGGCGTCGTCTTCAGCGCCGAAGAGCACAACATCAGCTCGGGTTTCGGCTCGGCTGTGGCCGAAGTGATTGCCGAAGAAGGCCTGGGCGCAAAGCTGGTTCGGATCGGCATGCCCGACGAATATTCCCTGCTGGGTCCGCCGACCCACCTGTACCGCCACTATGGCCTGGACGCCCAGGGCGTGGCGGCCACGGTGCGCAAGGCACTTCTGAAGTAAGGCGCGCTCATGCTGCTCAAAGACAGAAGCGTCGTCATCACCGGCGCGGCCAGCCCGCGCGGCCTGGGCCTGGCGTGTGCGAAGCTGTTCGCCGAGCACGGCGCACGCATCCAGTTGCTCGATCTCGACGCAGCCGCTGCCGCGAAAGCCGCCGCCACCTTGCCCGGCAGCGGCCACCTGGCCGGGCGTTGCGACGTGAGCGACAAGGCCCAGTGCGACGCAGCCATCGCCCAGGCCATCGAAGGCTTCGGCCACGTCGACGTGCTCGTCAATATCGCCGGCATCACGAGCCCGCAGCGCCTGCTCGAGGTCACCCCTGAGGCCTACACCCGCGTCATGGACGTGAACATGCGCGGCACGCTGTACATGACGCAAGCCGTCGTGCCCGGCATGCGCGCGCGCCGCAGCGGCTCCATCGTCAACATGAGTTCGGTCTCGGCGCAGCGCGGCGGCGGTGTGTTCGGCGGCTCGCATTATTCGGCGGCCAAAGCGGCGATCCTGGGCTATACCAAGGCCGCGGCGCGCGAGCTCGGCCCCGACAACATCCGTGTCAACGCCCTCTGCCCGAGTTTCATCGACACCGACATCACGGCGGGCCTGATGACACCCGAGCGCATGCAAGCCATCATCGCGGGCGTGCCGATGGGTCGCCCCGGTCATGCGCACGAAGTGGCGGGCTGCGCGCTCTTCCTCGCCAGCGATCTGTCGAGCTATGTGACGGGCAGCGAGATCGACATCAATGGCGGTAGCCACATACACTGAGAGCACAAGCCATGAAGATCGATTTCGTTTCCGATGTCGCCTGCCCGTGGTGCGCCGTGGGCCTGAATTCGCTCGAGATCGCGCTGGCGCGACTCGGCGACTCGATTCCCATCGAAATGCACTTCCAGCCTTTCGAGCTGAACCCGGCGATGCCGCCGGAAGGCGAAGACACCGTGCAGCATCTGTCCAGGAAATACGGCAAGACGCCGGCCGAACTTGCCCAGGGCCGCGAGGGCTTGCGCCAGCGCGGCGCCGAGGTCGGCTTCACATTCGGCGAGCGGCCGCGCATCTGGAACACGTTCAATGCGCACCGGCTTTTGCACTGGGCGGGGATCGAGGGCAAGCAGCGCGAACTCAAGCATGCGCTGCTCGCTGCGTATCACACGCGCGCCGAGAACCCCGGTGACGTCGATGTGCTGGCGCGCGTCGCCGGCGAGGTCGGCCTGGACGCGGTGCGGGCGCGCGCGATCCTCGAGTCCGACGAATTCGCGACTCAGGTTCGCGAATCCGAGCGCCATTGGCAGGACTTGGGGATCCACGCCGTGCCCTCCGTCATCATCGACGAACGCCATCTGATCCAGGGCGGCCAGCCGCCCGAGGCGTTCGAGCAGGCCTTGCGCGAACTCGCCGGGCGAGGCGCTGAATAGGTAGAGTCGCCGCGCGCGCCGCGCGCGGGCGCCTCAGATCGACTTCTGGCCCTTGTCGCGCAGCAGTTCCTCGAGCAGCGGGATCATGTTCGCGGGCCCCTCGAGTGCGGGATTCACGTCGACCGCGCGGCGGAAGAACTGCAGCGCCTCGCGCGCATGGCCGAGCTGCAGATGAATCTGCCCGGCGCCCGACAAGGCACCGAAGTGATTGCGGTTGCGCCGCAGCACCTGGTCGCAGTCCTTCAGCGATTCAGCGTGGCGCCCGAGCATGAAATAGACCGTGGCTCGTTTGTTCCAGCCCTCGGCAAACGCCGGCTTGCGCCGCACGATTTCGCTGAACGTGGCCAGGGCGTTCTCCAGCTGCGATTCCTCCATTTGCTGGATGCCGCGTGCGAAGAGCTTGTCGATGCCCGCGTCGCCGGAGCGGCTCCAGATCTGCCACACCGCGGCCGTGGTGACGATACGCAGGTGTGCGTCGGCATCGGCCAGGGTGCCCAGCAGGCGATCCGCGTCGGCCATGGTGCCGATCTCGGCCAGGCGCTGCACGCCGGCCAGGCGCTGAGCGGCCTCGCTGTGGCTGAGCGCGGCCAGCGCCTGGGCGCGCGTTGGCGGCGCGGCGCAGGCGCCACAGCTCAGCGCAAATATGGCCATCACCACGAGAGCGCGAATGTGCGAGAGGGGCGACATGGGGTCGACCTTCGATCAAGCCAGCGCCTGGTCGAAATCGGCGATCAAATCCTGCGCGTCCTCCAGGCCCACCGAAACGCGAATCAAGCCTTCGGCAATGCCCATCGCGGCGCGCGCGCTCGCACCCATTTCCCAATAGATGGTCTGCGCCACGGGAATCACGAGCGTGCGCGTGTCGCCCATGCCGGTGGCCTTGATGCAAAGGCGCATCCGGTTCAGCACGCTGAGCATCGCGCCGCAATCGCGCAATTCGAACGCGAGCAGCCACGAACCCGCGCCGAAGAGTTTGCGCGCTCGCGCGTGCTGCGCATGGGTCTCGAGCATCGGGTAGTGCGCCGCCGCGACCGCGTGATGCGATTCCAGGAAGCGCGCGAGCAAGAGCGCCGTGGAGCTGGTCTGCGCCACGCGCAAGGCCATCGTCTCAGCCCCCAGGGCGATCTGGTGCGCTTGTTCCGACGACAGCGAGCCGCCCATATCGCGCAGACCCTTCTTGCGGATCTGCTGCAGACCCCAGCCGGCAGGGTCGCCCTGGCGGTAGCTGGCAAAGATATTGGGGTGGCGGCTCCAGTCGTACTCGCCGCTGTCGGTGACGGCGCCGCCCAGCGCGGCGCCGTGGCCGGCGATCGTCTTCGTCAATGAATTGACCACAAGGCCTGCGCCGACACTGCGCGGCAGGAACAGGGCCGGCGAGGTCACTGTGTTGTCCACCACATAGAGCAAGCCCCGCTCGCGGCACAGCGCGCCGATGCCCTCCAGGTCGGGGATCTGCGTCCCCGGGTTGGCAATCGTCTCGACGAAAACCATGCGCGTTGTCGGGCGCAGCGCAGCCTCGACGGCAGAGGGCGAGCCGGCGTCGACCTTGCTCACGGCGATCCCGAGCTCGCCCATCGTGCCGAACAGGCTGTTCGTATTGCCGAACACATGGTGGCTCGACACCAGATGATCGCCGGCGCGCAGCAAGGTGAAGAACACCGCACCCAGCGCCGCCATGCCGGTCGCGAAACACACGCTGCCGCGGCCCTGTTCGAGCCGGGTCAGCATGGCTTCGAGCGCGGCCGTCGTCGGCGTGCCCTGGCGCGCGTAGTTGAAGTGGTTCTTCAGCGTGCCCTGGAACACGCCGATCAAGTCTTCGGCGCGCTCGAAACCGTACTGGACCGAGCTGTGCACGGGTTTATGGATGCCGCCGTGCTCGACGCCGAAATGCCGGTCGGAGTGCACGATGCGGGTGGTGAAACTGGGGTCGGCCATGGCGGCGTCCTGCGTGGACAGCGAATCGTACGTCAGCATAGCAGCCGGCTTGATCGCCTCTGCGCAGCGCATTCGCTGTTTGCCACGATCGCCGAGCGCGGCTTCGGGCGCCAATGCCGGCTCGCCAAGCGGCAGCAATGCCGCTTTTCCCGGGCTGCCAAGCTTGCAGCGGGTTGACAGGGCGGCTCCAGGGTCGGATAACCCGTGCATGCAACGCAGCCAACACCCCGCCGTCCTCGACCTGATCGGCAATACGCCCCTGGTCCCCGTCACCCGCATCGACACCGGGCCTTGTACCCTCCTGCTCAAGCTCGAATCGCAAAACCCCGGCGGATCGCTCAAGGACCGCGTCGGGCGTTCGATGATCGAGGCCGCCGAGCGCGACGGGCGCCTGCGCGAAGGCGGCACCGTCATCGAGGCCACAGCCGGCAACACGGGCCTGGGCCTGGCCCTGGTGGCGCGTGCCAAGGGCTACCGCGTCGTGCTCGTCGTTCCCGACAAGATGGCCACCGAAAAAGTGCTGCACCTCAAGGCCTTGGGCGCTGAGGTCCACTTGACGCGCAGCGATGTGGGCAAGGGGCATCCGGCCTATTACCAGGACTACGCGGCGCGCCTGGCCAAGGAAATCCCGGGTTCGTTCTTCGCCGATCAGTTCAACAACCCGGCCAATCCGCTCGCCCATGAAACCTCCACCGGCCCGGAGATCTGGCAGCAATGCGGTCACGACCTCGACGCCATCGTCGTCGGCGTCGGTTCGGCGGGCACGCTGACGGGCCTGACGAACTTTTTCAAAAGAGTCCAGCCGCAGCTCGAATTCGTTCTCGCCGACCCTGCGGGTTCGATCCTGCGCGACCTCATCCTCACCGGCAAGCACGGCCCGGCGGGTTCATGGGCGGTGGAGGGGATCGGGGAGGACTTCGTTCCGTCGATCGCCGATTTTTCGTCGGTCAAACACGCCTATTCGATTCCCGACGACGAGAGTTTTGCGACGGCGCGCGCCTTGCTCAAGGCCGAAGGGCTGCTCGGCGGTTCATCCACCGGCACCCTGCTCGCCGCGGCATTGCGTTTTTGCCGCGCCCAGACCCGGGCGCTGCGCGTCGTCAGCTTCGTCTGCGACACCGGCACGCGCTACCTGAGCAAGGTCTACAACGACGCGTGGATGATCGACGAAGGCCTGCTGGCGCAGCGCCGTTATGGCGACCTGCGAGACCTGATCGCGCGGCGCGCCGAAGACCACGGCGTCATCAGCGTCGGTCCGCAAGACACCCTGCTCGTGGCCTTCCAGCGCATGCGCCTGGCCGACGTGCAGCAGTTGCCCGTGCTCGAGCGAGGCTCGCTCATCGGCGTGATCGACGAGTCGGATTTGCTGCTGCATGTGCAGGAAGACGCGTCGCGCTACAGTCAACCGGTGCGCAGTGCGATGAGCACCGCCTTGCAGACCCTGTCGCCCGACGCCGACCTGCCCACGCTGAGGCGCGTTCTGGCCAGCGGGCTGGTCGCCATCATTGCCGATGGCAACGGTTTTCACGGCCTGATCACGCGCTTCGACCTGCTGAACCATTTGCGAAAGACAAAACGATGAAACGCGACACTGCGCTGAGCGCGCTCTCGGCGAAAGCGAACTTCGCCACGCGCGCCATCCACGCCGGCCAATCGCCCGACCCCAGCACCGGCGCAATCATGCCGCCGATCTATGCGACCTCGACCTATGTGCAAGCGAGCCCGGGCGTGCACAAGGGGCTGGACTATGGGCGCTCGCACAACCCGACGCGCTTCGCTTTCGAACGCTGCGTTGCCGACCTGGAAAGCGGTGCCCAGGCGTTCGCTTTTGCTTCGGGCCTGGCGGCTATCGCCACCGTGCTCGAACTGGTGGACGCCGGCGCGCATGTGGTGGCGAGCGACGACCTGTACGGCGGCACTTACCGCCTCTTCGAGCGGGTTCGCACGCGCAGCGCGGGAACGCGCTTTTCCTTCGTCGACCTGTCCGACCTGAAGGCGCTGCGCGCCGCGATCACGCCACAGACGCGCGTCTTGTGGGTCGAGACGCCGAGCAACCCCCTGCTCAAGCTCGCCGACTTGGCCGCGCTGGCGCAGATCGCGCGCGAACACGATCTGATCGCCGTGGCCGACAACACCTTCGCCAGCCCCTGGGTGCAGCGCCCGCTCGAACTCGGCTTCGACATCGTCGTGCACTCGACGACGAAGTACCTCAATGGCCACTCCGACGTGATCGGCGGCGTGGCCGTCGTCGGCACCGACACGCGCCAGGCGCAGTGGCGCGAGCGCCTGGAGTTCCTGCAAAACGCCGTCGGTGCGATCGCCGGTCCGTTCGACAGTTTCCTCGCACTGCGCGGTGTGAAGACCCTGGCCTTGCGCATGGAACGCCATTGCAGCAACGCGCTCGCGCTGGCGCAGTGGCTCGAAGCCCAAGCCAAAGTCGCGCGCGTGCGTTATCCGGGGCTCGAATCGCACCCGCAACATGCGCTCGCCAGACGCCAGATGCTGGGGCAGGGTGCTGCGGGTACGGGCGGAAGCACCGGCGGCTTTGGCGGCATGATTTCCCTCGACCTGAAAACCGACCTGGCCGGCGCGCGGCGCTTCCTCGAAGCGGTGCGAATCTTTGCGCTTGCCGAGAGCCTGGGCGGCGTGGAGAGCTTGATCGAGCACCCGGCCATCATGACCCATGCGACGATTCCCGCCCAGACTCGCGCCAAGCTGGGCATTGGCGACGCCCTGGTGCGGCTCTCGGTGGGCGTGGAAGACCTTGCCGATCTGCGCGAAGATCTGGCCCAGGCCCTGGCCACTGTCTGAAGGGCGGGCGCGCTGCGCGGGGCGCGCACAATCCCTCATCGAAGAGGGACCACGATGACATTGCGCACCATTCAAGTCGACGAACCGCTGTTCCAGTACCTTCTCGCCAACTCGCTGCGCGAACACCCGCAGCAGGCCGCGCTGCGCGAAGCGACACGCAACCATGCGCACGCCGGCATGCAGATTTCCCCCGACCAGGGCCAGTTCATGGCCCTCCTGGTCAAATTGATCGGTGCGCGGCGCACCATCGAAATCGGCACCTTCACCGGCTATAGCGCCCTGGCCGTGGCCTTGGCCCTGCCCGATGACGGCCAGGTGCTGGCCTGCGACATCAGCGACGAAACCACACGAATCGGCCGGCCCTTCTGGAAGCGAGCCGGCGTCCAACACAAGATCGAACTCGTTCTGGCGCCGGCGAAGCAGACGCTCGAAGCGCGCCTGGCGGCCGGCGAGGCGGGCAGCTACGACTTCGCCTTCATCGACGCCGACAAGGCGAACTACGACACCTACTACGAGCTTTGCCTGAAGCTCACGCGTGCGGGCGGACTGATCGCCTTGGACAACATGCTCTGGGGTGGAGCCGTCGCACGCCCGGCAAAAGACGCCGACACCGCAGCCCTGCAAGCGCTGAACACGAAGCTGCACCACGACGAGCGCATCGACCTCGCCTTGCTGAGCGTCGGCGACGGCTTGGCGCTGGCGCGCAAGCGCTGACCCTTGCGCCCTGCGTGCGCGGCGCTGCGTGCTTCATCGCTTCACGTCGTCGCGAAACATCGAATTGAGTTCATGGCCCGACGCCGCGTTCGCAAAGCCATCGAATGTGCCTTGCCCGGCAAGCGCCTTGGCGGCGCGCATGAAACCGCCCCAGGCCGAGCGCGCCAGCGCCCCGCCGACGCTGATGCGGCGCACGCCGAGCGCGGCGATCGCCTGAACCGTCAGATCGCTCACCGAGCCCACCAGCAAATTGACGGGTTTCGGCGCCACCGCCGCGACGACGGCGGCGATGTCCTGCGGCTTACGCAAGCCCGGCGCATACAGGCAATCCGCACCCGCCTGGGCATAGGCCTGGAGCCGGGCGATGGTCTGCGCGAGGTCGGGTTGGCCCACCAGAAAACATTCGGCGCGCCCAACCAGGAGGGTGTCGCCGCCGCAGCTGTCGATGGCTCGACGCGCGGCGCGCATTCGCTGCACGGCTTCGTCCAGATCGAACAGCGGCTTGTCGGCATCGCCGGTCGAGTCTTCGATCGATAGACCCGCCACGCCGGTCTCAACGGCCAGACGCACGCTCTCGGCCACGCCGGCCGCGTCGCGCGCAAAACCGCTTTCGAAGTCGGCATTGACGGGCACGTCGGTGGCGGCCACCATGTCGCGCAGGTGGGCCAGCGCCATGTCTCGCGAAATCGCGTTGTCGGCGCAGCCCTGCGACCAGGCGAAACCCGAACTCGTGGTGGCCAGGGCCTTGAAGCCCAGACCTTGCAGGAAGCGGGCGCTGCCCACGTTCCAGGGATTGGGGATCACAAAGCAGCCTGCTTCGTGCATCTTGTGAAAGCTGCGCCGCTTGTCGGCGATGCTGGGGCCAGGCTCGGACATGGGTGGGCTCCGGTGGTGCGGGTGGCGGGCGGTGCAGGCACGCGCGCCATTCAGCCCTGCTCCTCAGCCAGGTTCAGACGCGCGATGTCGCATGGCCATTATCGGCATCGCCTGCATGCCTGCGGCCCCGGCGCGCGCCCGTCCAAAAGTCCGACAGGCTCCTAGCGCCCGCCGATGCTCAGCAGTTCAATCTCGAAGTGCAGGGTCGCCCGGGGTGGGATCACGCCGCCGGCTCCGCGCTCGCCATAGGCAAGCGCCGCCGGGCAAGTGATCTTGGCCTTGCCGCCGACCTTCATTCGCTGCATGCCCTCGGTCCAGCAGGGTACCGTGCGGTCGAGCCGAAAGTCCGCCGGCTGGCCGCGCTTGTGCGAGCTGTCGAACTCCTTGCCGCTCGGCAGGTTGCCCCGGTAGTGAACCGTCACCTTGTCGGTCGCCTTCGGGCTCGCGCCCGTGCCGTCCTTGAGCGATCGGTAAACGAGGCCGCTGCGAGTGACGACGGCGCCTGTTTCCTTGGCTGCCTCGGCCAGGGCCTTGGCCGCCTCGTCTTCGGCGCCAGCCTGCGCCCACGCCGCGGGAATCGATGCCATGGCCAACAGGCCTGCGAACCAGAGGGACTTCATAGGGACTCTCCCGTCGAATGCTGATCTGCGATGAGGCATTTTGACGCGTCCAGGAGCCGACCGCACGGCCCAGGCGAACAAAGGTTCGGCCGGCTGTGGAGTTATGGCGCCGGCCCGAGCGCCGACGCGCCGGTGGGCAGGGCAGGGTCGAGCGATTCAATGGCCGAGCGCCCAGCGCGAGATGATCGCGTGCAGGGCGGCCAGACCGTCGGTCAGTGCGGCCGGGCCGGGCTGCAGGATCAGGGGTGATTTGATCTCATGCAACTGCGCGTCACGCACTGCCGGTATCGTGGCCCAGCCCTCGCGCTTGGTCACCTGTTCGGGCCTGAACTTCTTGCCGCACCATGAGCCGATGATGATGTCGGGCGCCGCGCGCACCACGTCCATCGGATCGGCGACGATTCGATCCTTGCCCAACGGGGCTGCGGCGCGCTGCGGAAAAATGTCGTCGCCGCCGGCGATGGCGATCAGCTCGCTGACCCAGCGGATCGCGCTGATCGGCGGAACGTCCCACTCTTCGAAGTAGACGCGAGGCCGGCGCGGCAAGCGCGCCGCGGCCTGGCGCGTGCGCTCCAGGCCCGATTGCAGGGTCCGCACCAGGCCTCGTGCTTCATCGGCAGCGCCGACGAGTGCGCCGAGCCGCATCACATAGCCCAGGATCTGGTCCACCGAGCGGTGATTCGCGATCCACACCTCGACGCCCGCCCTGATCAGGGCCGCAGCGATGTCGGCCTGGATGTCGGAAAAGCCGATCGCCAGATCGGGCTCGAGTGCAAGGATGCGATCGATCTTCGCGCTGGTGAACGCCGAGACACGTGGCTTCTCGGCGCGCGCGCGTGCCGGGCGCACCGTGAAACCGGAGATGCCGACGATGCGCTGCTCCTGGCCCAGGGCATACAGCACTTCGGTGGGTTCTTCCGTCAGGCAAACAATGCGTTCGGGCAGGGCGCTCATGGCCCGAGCTTAGCCTTGCCAGGGGTTCACGACGGCAGGAAGTCCACGGGCCAGGTGACCACCATCTGTTCGACATCTTTCGCGCCGAAGTCGAACTGGCGAATTCGAGCCAGCAGTTTGCGTTCGAGCTCCGTGGCCTTCAGCTCGGTCGAGACGATCTTCAGGTCGATCACCTCGCCCGACGGCGCGATCTTCAATTCGAGCACCACTTTGCCTTGCAGGGTCGGTTCTTCGCGCAAGGCACGGTTGTAGATTGCGTAGATCGCGCCCTTGTTGCGCTCGAAGACGAGTTTGATCTCTTCGATCGAGCGCGACGCCTTGCCCCCGCCTGCGCGCTTCAAGCTGCCGCCCGTGCCGAATCCGTCGCCCTTGCCGCCAGCGCCGCCCGGGCCGCCACCGCC
>JBAQUQ010000277.1:0-2079 GCA_049297615.1 Burkholderiaceae bacterium | reverse complement strand
CCACAACGCGCAGCCGCAGGCGCAGGGCTTCGCCGTCGAGCCGGCAGGTGATGCGCGTCGCGTGGGCGTGGCGCAGCGCATTGCCGATCGCTTCGCGCGCCACCATGAATGCGGCGTATTCGACATCGGCGGGCCAGCGTCGCGTGCGCAGTGCGGCTTCGGCTTGCAATCTGAGTTCCACCTCGCCCGCATCGCGCAGCCGCACCTGCAATTCGTTGTCCAGCGCGGCCACCAGGCCGAGCTCATCGAGCGCCGGCGGGCGCAAGTCGACGAGCACGGCGCGCACCTCGCGCACCGCCTCGTCGAGCAAGGAGCGCACGCGCTGCAGCGTCGTTTGCTGGGCCTGAAGCGGCCCGCCGGCGGCGTTCTGCGCGGCCAGGGCGTCGGTCTGCAGGCGCACTGCGGCCAGGGTCTGGCCGAGCCTGTCGTGCAAGGCCTGGGCGAGCTTCTTCGTGGTCTGCTTTTCCTGTTCCATCAGGCGTTGCGTCAACTGGCCGAGCTCGCGCTGCGACTCCAGGAGCGCCGTTTCGGAGCGCTTGCGCTCGGTGACGTCGATCAAGGAACCCACGAAATGGCTGATCCGGCCCTGCTCGTCTCGCACCGCGGCGATGCTCACCCAAGCCGCGAAGCGCTCGCCGTTCTTGCGCCGATAGAAAACCTCGCCGCTCCAGTGTCCCTTCGCATGCACCGCCGCACGGCGCTGCCGGCGCAGTTCCAGCTCTTCGGGTTCGGACTGCAGCCACTGCGTCGTTCGGCCGACCACCTCATGCGCTGCGTAGCCGGTGATTTCGGTGAACGCGCGGTTCACCCGCAGCACGATGCCCTCACTGTCGTTCACCAGAATGCCTTCCTGGAGCTCGAAGGCGGTGGCTGCGATGCGCAACTGCTCTTCGGCGGCATGGCGTTCGCTCAAGTCGGTCCAGCTGCCGACAAAACCCGTCAAGCTGCCGTCGGCGCCGCGCAGCGCGTAGCCATGCCCCAGCACCCAGCGCACGCTGGCGTCGACATGGCGCACGCGGAACTCGACACTCGCGGACTCGGCATGTTCGATCGCACGGCGCCATGCACTGCGAAGCTTGGCCAGATCGTCCTCGTGCACGACACGAACCCAGCCCTCGCCCAAGGCTTGCGCCGCCGTCAAGCCTGTCAGCAGCTCCCAGCGCGGGTTCACGTATTCGCAAGCGCCCTTGGTGTCGGCAAGAAAAACGCCCACCGGCAGGTTTCGCATCAAAGTGTCCAGGCGATGCTCGCTGTCGCGCAACTCGGACAGGGCGCGTTCGCGCGCCGTCACGTCGAAACCGCAGGTCAGCCATGCCTCATGGCCTTGAAACGACAGCGCCCTCGACACGCATTCGACATCGATCACCCGGCCGTCGCTCAGGCAGTGGCGCAGCGGGCCCGATTGCTCCATCATCGACCCGCTGGCGTCCGAGCTCTGGCCGAGGTCGGGCGCTTGTCCGGGCGCGCAGATATCGGGCAGGCGCTTACTGAGAAATTCCTCGCGCGACCAGCCGTAACGCCGCGTCGCCGCCTCGTTGACGGCCAGGAAACGCAGCGACCCGACCTCAGTCACACACATGGCCTGCGGGTTGTGCTCGAAGAGCGTGCGGAACTGCTCTTCGCTGATCCGCAAGGCGCGCTGCGCGGCGGCCTGGGCCGTCACGTCCTGGGCCACCGACAAAAGGCCCGCCAGGGCGCCGTGTGCGTCGCGCAAGGCGATGGTCGTGAAGCGGCACATCAGGACCGCGCCGTCGCGCGTTTGAATCTGGGTCTCGCTTTCGACGACCCCGGCGGCGCCGGCGTCGTGCTGCGCGCGCACGCTGTCGCGTATCCATTCCACGCCACGCTCGAGACCGCGTGAAAAGCTCTGCACGATCGGGCGGCCCACGACTTCGTCGGCGCGCCAGCCGAACAGGCTTTCACAGCGAGCGCTCCAGAACAGCGCGACCAATTGCGGATCGATGAGCACGACGCCCACCGGCAGCCGGTCGAGCAGTTCGTGCAGCCGCTGGACGTCGGGCGCGATCAGGCGCAGCGTCGGCGAGGGCTCGTCGCGCATCGGCGCGGCCCGGTCCGCGC
>JBAQUQ010000276.1:0-20326 GCA_049297615.1 Burkholderiaceae bacterium | reverse complement strand
GCGCGGACCTGCGGCCTGGGGCGCCGGTTGAGCGTGCGACCGCACGGCGACCGGCGCCATTCGAGGCGCCTGCGGCGCCACGGCGGGCGCGGCTGAGGACGCATCGTCGCTGTCAAAGCTTGTCACTGCGGAGTCGCTGAAGCGGCCGGGAGCTGTTGTTTCGGCCTGCGACGCGCCGAATTCGGGCGCTTCCACCATGCCCATTCGCAGCAGATCTTCGAAGTGGCTGGCCTGCGCACCTGCCTGCTGCGCCATGCTGAGAACCTCACCCAGCGCGCGGCGCCCGTCCACCAGCAGGAGCACGGTGCGATGGCGCTGGCTGAGGGTTCGAGATCGACCGCGCAACTCGTCCACGCCGAGTTGCGTCTTGAACGGTGCCGGGAGGATCGCCATCCGGGCAATTCTCAGGGCAGGGGCGAACCCAGTCGCGATCTTTGGTCCTGTTTCACGCGTCAATGAGGTTTGCGCGGCTCCCGAAACGCGTCGGGACGGTAAACATTGCCCTCGCGCTGACCACTCGTGCCGGCGCTGGCGCGCCGGATCGCGTTACGCGCAGCTGCGATGGCCTCGCGACGGGCCGCTCGCCAACGCCAGGCACGTCGGACCCACAGGACAGTCCATGCCCAAGTGCGGCGCACCCGAGCGTCGAATTCACCGCGCCGATTCGCACCCGCGACCAAGCGCAGCAGCATGACAACGCATATTGCAAGCAACACGCCGGCCGGAAGCTTTTCCACGATGTTGTTTCCCCAATGTGTCGAACTCTACCGCGTCGAAGCGCCGATATCGTCACATTCGGTGAACCGACCCCCCCGCAAACGCGGAATGGCGAGCGCCTGCCTCGGCGCCTAAGCTTCCAGGCATGGAAACGCCACGCGCAAACTTCGGAGCAAGCGATATGCATGATTCGACCTCTGCCGACGTCAACGGCGCCGGCTATGAATTGCGTTTCAGGTCGCTCTTCGACGAGGGCCGTGCCTATTCATTTCCCTGCGACGTAGCGGGCCAGGTGAACATTGACGCCTTGAGCGACCGCGCCCGATTGAACTACCTCTACGCTCGCACCGTCGTCGGACGCGAGCTGTCGATGCCGGCGGTGCGCCGCACAACGCCCCACTGAGGACGGCAAGGCGAATCCGCAGGCACCCAGGCGCGACCCGAACTCAGGCAAGCCTGGTTCTTCGCCACGCGACAAGCCGCTTACCCAGCGCCACCGCGGCAAATGACAGCGCGCCGGCCAGCACCCCGAGCAGCGCGTCGTACAGCATCGTCAACAAGGCGTATAGGCTGGCCTGGGCGGCGCCCGCTGACCCCGCACCAGGCAAGGCAGCATTCGCCCAATGATGCAAGTGCGGCAAGCCGTGCATCAGAATCCCGCCGCCCACCAGGAACATGGCGGCAGTTCCGGCGATCGACAGGAACTTCATCAGCAGGGGCGCGCCCCACAGGATGATCGTCCCCAGACCCCTTCGAATTCGCGCCAGCCCGGCGCCTTGCCCGGCGCGGCGCAAATGCAGACCCAAGTCGTCGAGCTTGACGATCGCAGCGACGAATCCATAGACACCCACCGTCATGAGCGCTGCAACGGCGCAAAGTACGCCGAGCCGCGCCGGGAACGAGGCAGCGGCAACCGCGCCCAAGGTGATCACGACGATTTCGGCCGACAACACGAAGTCGGTGCGAATCGCGCCCTTGATCTTCTGCGACTCGAACGCGACGAGGTCGGCCGTCGGGTCGGTCAGCACCTGGAGCCGTTCACGATGGTCATGCGCGTCGTCCTCGGCGCGAGGCAGCCATCGATGGGCCAAACCCTCGACGCCTTCGAAACACAGAAACAGGCCGCCCAGCATGAGCAAGGGCGTCACCGCCCAAGGTGCCAGGGCGCTGATCGCCATCGCCGCGGGCACCAGAATGCACTTGTTCAGGGCACTGCCTTTTGCGACAGCCCAGACCACCGGCAATTCACGCTCTGCGCTGAGGCCGGCGAGCTGTTGTGCATTGAGCGCCAAGTCGTCGCCGAGTACGCCGGCCGTCTTTTTGGCTGCGGCCTGGGTCAGTATCGCGACATCGTCGAGCAAGGTCGCGATGTCGTCGATCAATAGCAGCAGACTCGATGCGGCCATCCTGCCCGTCCTATTGCGCCACCTGGCTCCAGATTCGCTCGAGGCGTTTCACACTGACGGGCTGCGCAGTTCGCAGCTCCTGGGCAAACAGGCCGACACGCAGTTCTTCGAGGAGCCAGCGGAACTCGTCCAGGCGTGCATCGGGCTTGCCCTTGCGTTGTGCGAGCAGGCGCATATAGGCCTGCTCGAGGGGTTGGACCTGCGCCATCAGGCGTGCGTCACGCGCCGGGTCGGAGCGCAGTTTGTCCAGGCGCAGTGTCACCGCCTTCAAATAGCGCGGCAAGTGGGCGAGTTGCGACGACGGCGTATTCGCGACAAAGCGTTTGCCGACTAAACGCGCCAGTTGTGCCGTGATGTCATCGGCCACGCCCTTGCTCGGACGCGCATCGCGCAGTTTGCGGGCCGCACCAGCATACTCCGCCAACACAGTGGCGCAGGCGCGCGCCACTTCACCCGCGATCAGGTTCAGGCGGGGCCGTCCTTCTTCGAGCCGCCGGGTGAATTGCCCGCGCTCGGTCGGCCAGGGTTCGGCCAGGAACGCGCGATCCAGCGCCGCTTCGACGATCTGTTCGCGCAGCTCTTCGCTCGTCCCCAGGGCCATGTACGCTGCGGCCATGCGCTGTAGATCGGGAATATTCCTGGCGAGGTACTTCAGTGCATCGCTCAATTCCAGGCTGACGAGGCGTCGCAGGCCTGCACGGTGCAGGCTTGATGCCGCATCGGGCTCATCGAAGACCTCGACTTCGACATGCGTTCCTTTATCGACCAGCGCCGGAAATCCGACCAATATTTGGTCGCCACGGCGTAGCTCCATCACTTCAGGCAATGTGCCGAAGCTCCAGTGGACGTGGCGCGCGGGCGGCGCTGCGGCGGGCAGTGCGGCAGGGCTCGCAACGGGCTGTGCCATCGCAGCGCGCGCGTTCGCCTGTGCCGCCGATCGGGTGGTCGTCGCAGGTACCCTGAGCGCCGCCAGCGCCTGAAACGCCGAGCGCGCCAGTCCGCCCAGCTCGGCCTTCAGCGCAGCCAGATTGCGGCCCATGCCGAGTTGGCGGCCGTGCTCGTCGCAGACGCGAAAGTTCATCAGCAGGTGCGGCGCCAGCTGCTCGGGCTTGAAATCGCCGCGGCGCACCTCGAGCTGCGTGCGAGCGCGAACCCGCGCTGCCAACACGTCGAGCAGGCTGCCCTGCGCAAACTCGGCGTTCGCGCAGAACTCGGCCACGCTTTCGGCCAAGGGCATCAGTCGCGCGCGCGGCCTTTGCCCCAAGGTCTTGAGCAGGGCCAGCACCTTGTCGGCCAGCATGCCCGGCACGAGCCATTCGCAGCGCTCTTCGCTGATCTGGTTCAGCCCATAGATCGGCAGGGTGACCGTCAAGCCGTCGCTGGCGTCGCCGGGGTCGTACAGGTAGCTTGCCGCACAGTCCACCCCACCGAGGCGCACGCTGTGGGGATACGCCGCGCTCGTGATCCCGGCCGCCTCATGGCGCATCAGTTCCTCGCGGGTGAGCTGCAGCAGTGTCGGGTTGGTATTGGCCTCCTGCCGGACCCAGCGCTCCAGGGTGGCGCCGCTGCACACATCGGCTGGTAGATGCCGATCGTAGAAAGCGTGAATCAGCTCCTCGTCGACCAGGACGTCCTGGCGCCGCGCCTTGTGCTCGAGTTCTTGTACCTGGGCGATCAGCTTTCGATTCGCAGCGATGAAGGGCAGCTTCGTCTCCCAATGGCCCGCCACCAAGGCCTCGCGAATGAAGATCTCGCGCGCCGCAGCCGGATCCACGGAGCCGAAGTTCACGCGCCGGTTGTTGTAGACGACGATGCCGTACAGCGTGGCACGCTCCAGTGCGACGACCGCAGCCGCCTTCTTTTCCCAGTGCGGCTCGAGCAGCTGCTTTTTCAAGACATGTTCGGCAATGCCCGGCAGCCACTGCGGCTCGATGGCGGCGATGCCGCGGCCGAACAGGCGCGTCGTCTCGATCAATTCGGCGGCGACGATCCACCTCCCCGGCTTTTTCGAAAGCTTCGCGCCTGGATGCCGGTAAAAGCGAATTCCGCGTGCGCCCAGGTACCACTCGTCGTCATCGCTCTTGCAACCGATATTGCCCAGCAGTCCTGCCAGCATCGACAAGTGCAATTGTTCGTAGGTGGCCGGCGTCCGATTGAGGCGCCAGCCGTGCTCGGCAACGACGGTGTGCAGCTGCGAATGCAGATCGCGCCATTCGCGCACGCGCCGCGGCGACAGAAAGTGTTCGCGCATCCGCTGCTCCTGCTTGCGAGACGACAACTTGGGGCTTGCGCCGTGGGCGCTTTGCATGGCGTTGGCGCTTTGCGCGTCGCCTGGCCCGCCCCGGCTGGCTTCGAGCCATCTCCACAGTTTCAGGTCGCCGAGAAATTCGCTGCGTTCGTCGTCGAACTGTCGGTGCGCGTTGTCGGCGGCTTGGCTGTGTTCGAGCGGGCGATCGCGCACGTCCTGCACGCTGAACGCGCTGGCAAGCACCAGCACTTCCGTCAGCGCGTTGCGATTGCGCGCTTCGATGATCATTCGCCCCACGCGCGGATCGAGCGGCAATTTGCTCAATTCCCAGCCTACAGGCGTCAGTTGATTGGCCTCGTCGCAGGCGCCGAGTTCGGCGAGCAGCTGGTAGCCGTCGGCAACGGCGCGGCGCGGCGGCGGCTCGAGAAAGGGGAAATCCTCGACATCGCCCAACTCGAGCGCCTTCATGCGCAAGATGACACCGGCCAACGAGGAGCGCAGGATTTCCGGGTCGGTGAAGCGCGGCCTGGCTTCGAACTCTTGCTCGCCGTAGAGGCGGATGCAGACGCCGTTGCTGACTCGGCCGCAGCGCCCGGCGCGTTGGTTGGCTGCGGCCTGGCTGATGGGTTCGACCAGGAGTTGTTCGATCTTGTTGCGAAAGCTGTAGCGTTTGACGCGCGCCGTGCCGGTGTCAACGACGTAACGAATGCCGGGCACCGTGAGCGACGTTTCGGCGACATTGGTGGCCAGCACGACGCGCGGCGCAGCATGCGGCTCGAACACGCGGTCTTGTTCGGCTTGGCTCAGGCGCGCAAACAGCGGCACGACCTCGACGCCCGGCGGGTGGTGGTTGCGCAGACGCTCGGCGGCGTCACGGATTTCGCGTTCGCCGGGCAGGAACACCAATACGTCGCCCGGCCCATCGCGCCAGAGTTCGTCGATGGCATCGGCAATCGCGTCGTTCAGGTCGTGATCGCGGCTCTCCTCGAACGGCCGCCAGCGCAGCTCCACCGGGAACATGCGGCCCGACACCTGAATCACCGGAGCCGGTCCGTCCGCAGCGGCGAAGTGGCGCGCGAATCGGTCGGCGTCGATCGTCGCCGAAGTGACAACGAGCTTCAGGTCGGGGCGCTGCGGCAGGATGCGTCGCAGATAGCCGAGCAGGAAGTCGATGTTCAGGCTGCGCTCATGCGCTTCGTCGACGATCAGCGTGTCATAGCGACGCAGCAGCGGATCGCCTTGCGTTTCGGCGAGCAGGATGCCGTCAGTCATCAGCTTGATCGAAGCCCCGCTTTGGATTCGATCCTGGAAGCGCACCTTGAAACCGACGATTTCGCCCAAGGGCGATTCGAGTTCCTGCGCGATGCGCTTGGCCACGCTGGACGCGGCGATGCGCCTCGGCTGGGTATGGCCGATCAGGCCTTGACCACCTGCACCCAGGCCGCGGCCGAGGGTGAGGGCAATCTTCGGCAACTGCGTCGTCTTGCCTGATCCGGTTTCACCGCAAACGATGACCACCTGATGCGCCTGGATCGCCCGGGCGATTTCGTCGCGCCGGATCGACACCGGCAGCGCTTCTGGAAACGCGATTCGGGAGATGGCATGCGGCGTGGCCTTGGCCGCTGCGCGTGGCGCCGGCATCGGCGTGGACGTCGATGCTGGGGTTGGCGACGAAGTTGACATTGAAGCGGTCAGGCGGCGCAAATTATCGGGGACGAGGGCTGCGCCATGCACCTCGTTCGGCGCCGCGCCTCGTGCGCCCTGCGGCCGCGCTCACCTGCTGGGGCAGAATCGAGCCTGCCGCCCGAGATTGTTCATGAGCCTCGTTCCCGCCCTCACCTTTGTGCCGTGGTTTCGCACGGTTGCGCCGCATATTCACGCCTACCGCGGCAAGACTTTCGTCGTCGCGGTCGCCGGCGAATTGGTGGCTGCCGGAAAGCTCAACCTGTTTGCGCAGGACCTTGCGATTCTCTGGGCGATGGGCATCAAGCTCGTGCTGGTGCACGGCTTTCGCCCGCAGGTCAACGAACAGCTCAAGTCGAAAGGACTCGAGTCGCGTTTTCACCTGGGGCGCCGCATCACTGACGCGGTGGCGCTGGACTGTGCGCAGGAGGCTGCCGGGCAGCTGCGGTTCGAGATCGAGGCGGCCTTCTCGCAAGGCCTGCCGAACACGCCGATGGCCAATTCGACGGTGCGCGTCGTCTCGGGCAACTTTCTGACGGCGCAGCCCGTGGGCATCGTCGAAGGCGTGAACTTCATGCACAGCGGCGTGGTGCGAAGAGTCGACGGCGCGGCGATTCGACGCGCCATGGACATCGGTGCGATGGTGTTGTTGTCGCCGTTCGGTTTTTCGCCCACGGGCGAGGCGTTCAACCTGACGATGGAGGACGTGGCCACGAGCACGGCGATCGCCCTTCGCGCCGACAAGTTGCTCTTCGTCACCGAAATCGACGGCATCCGCGAGCGGCAAGACGACCCGAACAGCCGCATCGATACCGAGCTTGCGCTGGCCGACGCCGAGCGTCTGCTGGCCAGCCTACCCGCGCCCCTGCAGCCCACCGATACGGCGTTCTATCTACAGCACTGCGTCAAGGCCTGCCGCGGCGGCGTCGAGCGCTCGCACATCTTGCCCTTTTCCGTGGACGGATCGATCTTGATCGAGGTGTTCACGCACGACGGCATCGGCACCATGGTCGTCGACGAGAAGCTGGAGAGTCTGCGCCAGGCCAGTGCCGACGACATCGGCGGAATCCTGCAATTGATCGAACCCTTCGAGCGCGACGGCACGCTGATCAAACGCGACCGCATGGAAATCGAGCGTGACATCGGGCACTACACCGTGATCGAGCACGATGGCGTGATCTTCGGCTGCGCCGCGCTCTATCCCTACACCGAGGCGCGAACCGCCGAGATGGCTGCGCTCACCGTCTCGCCCGAGGTTCAAGGGCAGGGTGACGGCGAGCGCATCCTCAAGCGTGTCGAACAGCGCGCGAAAGCGATGGGGCTGGAGTCGATCTTCGTGCTCAGCACGCGAACCATGCATTGGTTCATCAAGCGCGGCTTCGCCCAGGTCGACCCCGACTGGCTGCCCGAAGCACGCAAACGCAAGTACAGCTGGGATCGGCGCTCTCAAGTGCTGATGAAGAAGCTGGATTGAGACCCGATTCGCCTTGGCAAGCTCAAGCAAGGCGTTCGGCCTCGGCCAGGCGCTACAGTGTTTGCAACATCACCACGACACAGGAGAACGGCAATGGCCCGCGTCATTCAATGCGCACATCTTAAAAAAGAAGCGGAAGGTTTGGACTATGCGCCTTACCCCGGAGAACTCGGCAAGCGCATTTACGGCCAGATCAGCAGAGAGGCGTGGCAGCTCTGGTTGAAGCATCAGACGATGCTGGTCAACGAAAACCGTCTGAATCTGGCCGACCAGCGTGCCCGCCAGTACCTGGCACGGCAGATGGAGTTGTTTCTCTTTGCCGAAGGCGCGGACAAACCGGCAGGCTATGTCCCGCCTGCTGATTGAACGCGCATCAATCTTATTGAGAACTATTCGCATTTGCATGTATACTTCGTGGCATGACTCAACGCCAGGAGGTTTCCATGCTTGACCGCGTCGTTTGTTTGATCATCGCGCTGAGCGCGATCGTCATCACCCCTGCGGCCGGCGCGCAGCAGCTCAATGTGTATTCAGCGCGCCACTACCAGACCGACGAGGCGCTCTACAGCGGCTTCACGCGCGCCACCGGAGTGAGGATCAATCGCGTTGACGCTGACGACGCGGGAATCCTCGCCAGACTGCGCAGCGAAGGCAGTTCGAGCCCGGCAGACGTTATCTTGCTGGTGGACGCGGCACGCCTGTGGCGAGCTGAAGTCGATGGTTTGTTTCAGCCGGTGCACTCGTCCTTGTTGGCCTCGCGTATACCCGCACATTTGCGCGGCAAAGACGCGGGAGAAGGCCCTCTGTGGTTTGGACTGTCCACGCGCGCCCGGGTGATCGTCTACAACAAGAAAACGGTCCAGCCCGGCGATGTAGATACCTACGAGAAACTCGCTGACCCCAGGAACAAGGGCAAGGTTTGCACGCGTTCAGGATCGCATCCCTACAACCTGTCCTTGTTCGGCGCTGTATTGGAACACCTCGGGCCCGCCGCAACTGAAACCTGGCTAAAAACCTTGGTGATGAACATGGCGCGCGACCCGAAAGGCGGTGACACCGATCAAATCATGGCCGTCGCCAGTGGCGAATGCCAGATAGCCCTGAGCAACACCTACTACCTGGCACGGCTGATGCGCTCGGACAAACCCCGTGATCGCCAGGCCATGGATCACATCGCCGTCAGCTTTCCGAATCAAATGTCCTGGGGTACGCACGTGAATGTCGCCGGCGCCGCGGTCGCGAAATCAGCGCCGCATCCCGACGCCGCAGTGAAATTCATCGAGTATCTTGCCAGCGACGCGGCACAACTCTACTTTGCCGATGGAAATAACGAGTGGCCTGCGGTCAGTATCAGGACGTCCAACCCGGCCCTTTCCGCTTTCGGCTCCTTCAAGGCCGATCCTATTCCGGTGTCAATCATCGGCATGAATCAGGTCAAGGTGCAACAAATGCTGGACCGGGTTGGCTACAAATAAGATTTGCGGCGCATTGTGCGTTTCCATAGAATGCAGCCGGACCACAAATCTCGCTGAATAAGGAAACGCATGATGGCATCGCTCAAGGAACTCCTCGCGCAGAAAGAGGCTCTCGACAAGGAGATTGAGAATACTAAGAAACAGGCACGCTCCGAGGCCATCTCCCGAGTGCGGGCCTTGATGTCGGAATATGGCCTGACCACGGCCGATCTGAGCGCGAAAAGCATCGCCAAGAAGGGGGCGGGGCGATCGGGTGGAAAAGTTGCCGTCAAGTATCGCAACGCCGCCACCGGAGACACCTGGAGCGGGCGTGGCCTGCGACCGAATTGGCTCAAGGCGGCTATCGCCTCAGGGCGAAAGATCGACGACTTTGCGGTTTGATTGCCATTTCGCCGGCAAGAAGCTCGGCATCGCTGGCGTCCCCTTGATTGCGGGGCGCGCCGAGCGATAACTCGAGAGGGTGAGCTATTTCCCGTACATTCGAAATCAGTGCCCTTACCCACTGATTTCGTCTGTGCCTGAAGCTCGATTCACCCATCCAACGGCGATTCGCACCGCATCGACCGCGCCGATGCGCCGAGCACGTGGCCTCACCGCTGTCCCCTTGCTGGCCATGCGATGGCTGGCGCGGTTGATTGCTCGCAAGTCCGGTGAGCGTGCCTGGAGCCTGGCGCTGGAAGCCTGTGGATTGGGGTATGCACAGTGGGTTGTGCGCAAGGCGACGATAGACCTCTCGCCGCGCTGGCTTGCAATGCTCGGCTTCGAGAGGCGGAAGTTCGATGGCCGCATCGAATCATTCTGGGCCCTGATCCATCCGCAAGACCTACCCGGCGTTCGACTCGCGTTCGATACCCTGGTCAGCCCGAACCCGGCACCTTGCCGGATCGAGGCTCGCATGTTGCGCACCGACGGCCGATGGCTGCCCCTGGAGTTGAACGCAACCGTCTCGGCGCGAAGTTTTCTGGGCCCTGCGCTGAGCGTCCTGTGCACGGCGCGGGACCTCGGCGAAACCCAGTCGGCGCGAGCCGATCAAAACCTCGCGAAGGGCGTGTTTCAGAACGTGCACGAGGGTTTGCTCGTCACTGACGCAGCGCATCGCGTCGTGCATGTCAATCCGATCTTTTGCGAGATCACGGGAGCTTCGCCCGAGGAAACGCTTGGGACGGTGCCCGCGATGTTGAGGCAAGCCCAGCACGGCGCCAGCGAGGCCGAACAGCACCTCACGATGGGCGCAAGCCTGGCAGCCGATGACAGTTGGCGCGGCGAGATCGCCTATCGGCGCCGCGATGGCGAGTCCTGTATCTTGCAGGTATCGGCCTCCACAGTGCGCAATCGCGCAGGAGAAGTCCAGAACCGTGTGCTGGCGATTTCAGACATCACGCAAGCCCGACAACAGATCGAACAGTTGCGCCGACAGGCCCACTACGACGAACTGACCGGCTTGCCCAACCGTGTCAAGTTGACCCAGATCCTCATGGAGGCGCTGGCCACCAGTGAGCGCGACGGCACCTTGCTCACGGTGGGTTTCCTCGACCTCGATTACTTCAAGCCCGTCAACGATCAATTCGGCCATCACGCCGGCGACCAGCTCCTGGTCAAGCTGGCCGAGCGCCTGCGCCGTACCCTGCGAACCCGCTCCAGCGGCGACGATCTCGTTGCGCGCTTCGGTGGCGATGAATTCGTGCTGCTGCTTCGCACCGCCACCTGGGAAGAAAGCCGGCAAGCGATCGATCGCATGTTGCGCCAGGTGCACCTGCCGTTTGCGCTGGACGCGAGCGAAACGCCTGTGTACATCACGGCCAGCATCGGAGCGACGGTCTATCCCCTGGACCAAGCCGATGCCGAGACCTTGCTGCGCCACGCCGACCACGCGATGTATGGCGCCAAGCAGGCGGGGCGAAACGGCTACCAGTTTTTCGACGCGGAACAAGACCGCCGCACTGAAGCGCGTTTCGTCGCCTTGGGTCGCGTCCAGGACGCGCTCGATGCGAACGAGCTTTGCCTGTACTTTCAGCCCACGGTGGACATGCGCGACGGCCGGGTGATCGGCGTCGAGGCCTTGTTGCGCTGGAACCATCCCGAGCAGGGCCTGCTGTTGCCCGGCCAGTTCTTGCCGCTGATCGAACACACCGGCTTAGGCGTGAGCGTCGGCAACTGGGTCTTGCAGCGCGGCATCGAGCAACTCGCCCAGTGGCACAGCATAGGACTCGATTTGACAGTGAGTGTCAATGTTTCGACGCGCCACCTACAAGAACCGATGTTCGCCAGGCACCTCGCACTGTTGCTGTCCCAGCAAAGCACTCCCGTCGCGGATCGGCTGGTCATCGAAATCCTGGAGACGACGGCACTGGCCGATGTGGACTTTACCTGCGCCCTGATGCAGGAGTGCCGATCCCTCGGTGTGCGCTTTGCGCTCGACGATTTCGGCACGGGTTACTCGACCTTGACATACTTGAAACGCTTGCCGATCGACATGCTGAAGATCGACCGCTCTTTCGTCGTCAACATGCTCAATGACAGGCATGACCTGGCGATTGTGGAAGGCGTCGTCGGCCTGTCGGAGACTTTCGGCTGCAGCGTCGTCGCCGAGGGTGTAGACACCTTGGAGCAGGCACAGCGCCTGATCGAGATCGGCTGCGACATCGGCCAGGGCAATGGCATCGCCGCGCCGATGCCGGCCGACCAAGTGGTGGCGTGGGTGCATACCTTCGGCGGCATCTCCACCCTGGCTGCACCGCTCATCGACTAGAGTGCGTGCGGCGTCGGCGCTTGCCGGCGCCTCGGTGGCTCTAAAGGCCCGTCGATGATTCCCCACAATTTCCTTCAGGACCTTCTGGCACGCGTTGACATCGTCGACGTGGTGGGGCGTCACGTGCAACTCAAAAGGAGCGGTGCCAATTGGTCCGGGCTGTGCCCATTCCACGCCGAGAAATCGCCGAGCTTTACAGTCAGCCCGAGCAAGCAGTTCTACCACTGCTTCGGCTGCGGCGCGAGCGGCGATGCGATCCGCTTCCTGACGGAGCACACGGGTGCGGCCTTTCGCGAAGCGGTCGAGGGCCTGGCTCAGACATTGGGAATGAAAATTCCCGACGACGATGCTTCGCCCGCGGATCGTGAGCGCGCACAGGCCCTCAAGCAGCATCGCCAGGGTTTGGCCGCCGTGCTGGGTCAAGCCGCGAATTTCTACCAGACCCAGCTCAAGGGCAGTGCGCGCGCTGTCGAGTACTTGAAGCAGCGTGGCCTGACGGGGGAAATCGCTGCGCAGTTCGGCATGGGCTATGCGCCTGATGCCTGGCGCGGTCTGGCCAACGGGTTCCCGAACTACGACGCCTCCGTGCTCGAAGAAGCCGGGATGGTGATCGCCCAGCCTGCCCAGCCCGGCATGACCGGCGGATCAGGCACAACAGGTGAAGGCGGCGAACCCGCAGAAACCAGCCCAAGGACCGAGCGCAAACGCTATGACCGCTTCCGCGACCGCATCATGTTCCCGATTCGCTCCGTTCAAGGCGATGTTATCGGCTTCGGCGGCCGGGTCCTCGACCGCAGCGAACCGAAGTACTTGAACTCGCCCGAAACGCCGCTGTTCAGCAAGGGCCGCGAACTGTATGGCCTGTTCGAGGCCCGCCCCGCCTTGCGCGAGCGCGGCTTTGCCCTGGTGGTCGAAGGTTATATGGACGTCGTGGCCCTGGCGCAGATGGGCTTGCCCAATGCCGTGGCCACCTTGGGCACAGCCTGCACGCCTGAACAGGTGCAGAAGTTGTTTCGCTACACGGAGGCCATCGTGTTCAGTTTCGATGGCGACGCCGCTGGGCGCCGCGCCGCCTTGCGTGCCATGCAAGCGAGCCTGCCGCACGCGCAGGCCACGCGCAGCATCAAGTTCCTGTTCCTGCCCGTCGAGCACGACCCCGACAGCTACGTGCGCGAATTCGGTGTGGCAGCGTTCGAATCCTGTATCGCGCAGGCCGTCCCCTTGTCCAGGCAGATTGTCGACGCCGCGGCGATCGGCTGCGAGCTCGAAACCGCAGAAGGCCGCGCACGCTTCCTCGCCAACGCCGGCCCCTATTGGTCTGCGCTGCCCGAGGGTGAACTGAAACTGCAGATGCTTGGCGAGTTGGCGGCCCATGCACGGCTGGAGACCGCCAAACTGCAGGCTCTGTGGCAAGCACCTGCCCATCCCCAGGCCGGCGGCGTGGCGACGCCGACGATGCAAGCGCCGCGCCGTTTGAGCAAACGCCTCAGCCGCGGCACGCCGACCCTGTTGGACCGAGCCCTGTGGCTGTTATTGCACCGCTGCGAACTTTGGGCAGCCCTCGATAGCGAGGCCCACGACATGCTGGCTGGTCAAGCTTCGCCCTACGGGGCGCTGTTCGGCGCCTTCGAGCAGATCCTGCTCGACCACGGGCCGCTGCAGTGCACCGCCTATTTGCACGAGTTGCGTACCGGCGCGGTCTCGGCCAACGCCCAGGAGGTGTTGGCGCGAATCGCGGCCTTTCAGGAGCCCGATGTGTCGACAGATTTCGGTCGCGAGTTGCGCGTGGTCGTCGATCGAATGCGCTTGCAGGCCGTGGAAGATGAACTCAAACAATTGTTTGAATCCGGCACGTTGCCGCCCGATGCACAGACGCGAGGCCGGCAACTGATGAGCCTGCGCGCCGAACTCAAGGCCCGGTTCGCGGCGCCGGCTTCAAACGATTAGGGCGACGCTGTCGCAGCAGCCGGTCGGGAGCGGCGCGCGCTATGGGCAAGCCCGAACCTTGAGGCCAATTTGGTTTGGACGATAATCGCGGGCTTTCTTGTTCGCGCCAGACTGCCTGCCGTGCTCGGCGCTTCAGGTCGCTGCAGACGGCCGGTGCCAGCGCCCCTTCGCGACGCGCCCCAGAGCACGCCGCAAGAAGTCTCGAAGCTCGCCGGCGCGCAGCTCGAGGCCAAGGCTATGGGCGGCGAGCCCTAATTTTTCGAGGAATCGCATGACTGCTAAGAAAAGCGCTCCGGCAAAGGCGGTTAGGTCGACCAGCCAAAGCAGCACGACGGGCAGGCCCGCCAAGGCCGGCAAGACTGCCGACGAGCGCAAGAAGGCCACTGCGCCTCGAGCCAAGGCGCCGGTCAAGTCGCACGCCCATCCACAGGGCAAGCAGCAAGCCAAGGCACAAGCGCCGGTAGCTTCGACCAAGGGCAAGCCCGGGCGCGCCAAGGCCAAAGCCAACGACAAGGCCAAGCCTGGCGAAGACATCGAAGTCGACCTGTCCGACCTCGAAGCGGACCTCGAAGGCGAGCCTGTCGTCGACGCTGGCGCCAAGGCCAAGCCCTTGCGCATGAAGGTTTCGCGCGCCAAGGAGCGCGCGCTGATGCGCGAGTTCGGCTTGGACGAAACGGCACTCACGGAAGAAGAGGTCGCCAAGCGCCGGCAGGAGCTGAAGATTCTCATCAAGATGGGAAAGACGCGCGGCTTCCTCACGCACCAGGAAATCAACGATCACCTGCCCGAAAAGCTGGTCGACAACGAGATCCTCGAGGCCATCGTCTCGATGCTCAATGACATGGGCATCGCCGTCTATGAGCAAGCGCCCGACGCCGCGACTTTGCTGATCGCCGGCGGCGGTACGACCACCGCGACCGAGGAGGAAGCCGAAGAAGCCGCCGAAGCGGCGCTGTCGACGGTGGACTCCGAGTTCGGCCGAACCACGGACCCGGTGCGCATGTACATGCGAGAAATGGGCACGGTCGAGTTGCTCACGCGCGAAGGCGAAATCGAGATCGCCAAGCGCATCGAGGGCGGTCTGCAGGCAATGATGCTGGCCATCAGCGCCTCACCCACGACGATCGCCGAACTGCTGAGCTACGCCGACCGGATCGCCTCGGGCGACATGAAGATCTCTGAGGTCGTCGACGGTTTCGTCTCCGAGGACGAAGCCGACGACTATGTGGCCGAAGAAGACGTCGACTTCTTCGACGAAGACGACGACGACGGCCAAGGCGGAAGCAAGGCACTGACGAAGAAACTGGAAGAGATGAAGGCCTCGGCCCTGGTCAGGTTCGACAACCTGCGCGTCAATTTCGACAAGATGCGTAAGGCCTTCGAAAAAGACGGCTACCAGTCGGCCCCGTACAACAAGTCCCAGCTCGCCATCAGCACCGAGCTGATGACCATCCGCTTCACCGTCAAGACCATCGAAAAGCTGTGCGGCATCCTGCGTTCGCAAGTCGACGATGTGCGCCGCTACGAGCGCGAGTTGCGCAAGATCCTGGTGGACAAGTGCGGCATGCCGCAGGAGTACTTCATCAAGAACTTCCCCGCCAATTCACTGAACTTGAAATGGGCAGAAAAAGAGATTGCCGGCGCCAGGCCTTACAGCGATGTGTTGGCGCGCAATTTGCCGCCGGTCCAGGAACTGCAGAAGAAGCTCATTGACCAGCAGGCGCGCGCCGTCGTTCCGCTGGAAGATCTGAAAAAGATCAACAAGCGAATGAACGAGGGTGAAAAGTCCTCACGCGATGCCAAGAAGGAAATGATCGAGGCCAATTTGCGCCTGGTCATTTCGATCGCCAAGAAGTACACCAACCGCGGTCTGCAATTCCTCGACCTGATCCAAGAGGGCAATATCGGCCTGATGAAGGCGGTGGACAAGTTCGAATACCGGCGCGGCTACAAGTTCTCGACCTATGCGACGTGGTGGATTCGCCAGGCCATCACGCGTTCCATCGCCGACCAGGCGCGCACGATCCGCATTCCGGTGCACATGATCGAGACCATCAACAAGATGAACCGGCTGTCGCGCCAGCATCTCCAGGAGTTCGGCTTCGAGCCCGATGCGCCGACATTGGCCGAAAAGATGGAGATCCCCGAGGACAAGATTCGCAAGATCATGAAGATCGCCAAGGAGCCGATCTCGATGGAAACGCCCATCGGCGACGACGACGATTCGCACCTGGGCGATTTCATCGAAGACACGAACAACACGGCGCCGATCGAAGCGGCCATGCAAGCCGGCCTGCGCGACGTGGTCAAGGACATCCTGGATTCATTGACGCCGCGCGAAGCCAAAGTGCTGCGCATGCGCTTCGGCATCGAGATGTCGACCGACCACACGCTGGAAGAGGTGGGCAAGCAGTTCGACGTGACGCGCGAGCGGATTCGCCAGATCGAAGCGAAAGCGATTCGCAAGCTCAAGCATCCGAGTCGATCGGACAAGCTGCGCACCTATCTCGACAACCTCTGAGCCTGCTCGGGACTCGGCGGGCCGAGTCCCCAGCCCGTGCAGGCGAAGCAAACTCGGGCCAGTGGCCTCTGGTCAGTGGCGGCCCGGCGTTTCCTGCAGAGGATGCGTCGGGCTGGCGCGCAGCCATCGCCGCTGCGCGATAATCGCGGCCCGATGCAACCCTCGCCGCGCGCATGACCCAGATCGTCGAAGGCACGATTCTGTTCGCCGATTTGCGCGGCAGCACGTCCTTGTACGAAACACTGGGCAATGCCGAAGCCAGCGCCGTCGTCACACAAAGCGTCGCATTGCTCGACGGCATCGTGCGCAGTTGCGACGGCCGTGTCGTCAAGACGCTCGGCGACGGCTTGATGGCGATGTTTTCGCGCTCATCGAGCGCGGTCGCCGCAGCCGACGAAATGCATGAGTCGCTCGAGCGCCTCGGCCCGGCAAGTGCCGCCACGCCAGGCCTGTCCCCGCTCAAGCTCCAGGTCGCGCTGGCGCATGGTGAAGTGGTCGAAATGGCGGGCGACTTGTTCGGCGACGCCGTCAACGTGGCGGCGCGCTTGCTCGACCATGCCGGCGACAACGAAACCCTCGTGACGGTGAATGTTGTCACCAGCCTGGACGAAGCCACCCGCGAGCGTTTTCGAAGCCTGGATCGAATGCAGTTGCGCGGCCGCGCCGAACCCGTTCACGTGCACCTGCTGGAGGCCTCGCGCCGCTTCGGCGACACCGCCACCACGGCATTCGGCGACATCTCCGTCGTCCCCGAGCCCGAAGGGATTCGCCTGGTCTGGCTCGATCTGAATCGTGTCTACACGGGGGCGAATCTGCCGGTCGTGTTGGGGCGCAGCCCGCAGGCCGCTTATTGCATCGACGACAACCGCGTGTCGCGCTCGCACGCGCGCATCGATTGGCACGGCGGCACGTTTCAGCTCACCGACCTGAGCTACAACGGCACCTACGTGCGCTTCGACCACGACCCGGAAATCATCAGCCTGCGCCGCGGCACTTGCACCTTGCATGGCAGCGGCCTGGTGGGTCTGGGCACACCGCCGCTCGAACCCTCGAGCCCGAGCGTGCGCTTCGAAGTCATGAAATTCGGCGACACACAGCCACAGCCGGTGGGCGAATTCGGCATTCACCCGTAAGCGCTTAGACCGCGACGCTTCGTCCCCACGAGAGCGGTCGCGCGACGAACGCAAGCCGGCGTTCAAGCCATGCTGCGAGACAGAACCCGATGCCCTTTGCCCGCGAGCCTGATATTGCCCACGGCACCGCAGCGCGCGTGGCCGTGTTGTTGTGCAACCTGGGCACGCCCGACGCACCGACGCCTGTGGCGCTGCGGCGCTACCTGGCGGAGTTCCTGAGCGACCGGCGCGTGGTGGAGATTCCGCGCGCACTCTGGTGGCTGATCCTGCACGGCGTCATCCTGCGGATCAGGCCGGCCAGGTCGGCGGCCAAGTACGCCAGCATCTGGACGCCCGAGGGTTCACCGCTGAAAGTCTGGACCGACAAGCAGGCCACCCTGCTGCGGGGCTACCTCGGCGAGCGCGGTCATCGTGTCCAGGTGCGGTACGCCATGCGCTACGGCAACCCGTCCATCGCCTCAGTGCTGGACGAATTGAAGGCCCGCGGGGTGACGCGGCTGCTGATCCTGCCGGCCTACCCGCAATATTCTGGCCCGACCACCGCCAGCGTCAGCGACGCCGTCTGCCAGTGGGCGCAAGGCATTCGCAACCTGCCCGAACTGCGCTTCGTCGCCCGTTATCACGACGATCCCGGCTACATCGGCGCGTTGGCCAAGCGGGTCACCGACCATTGGCTCGTGCATGGACGCCCGGACCGGCTGGTGCTGAGCTTTCACGGCGTTCCCAGGCGCACCCTGACCCTGGGCGACCCGTACCACTGCGAATGCCAAAAGACGGCGCGGCTGTTGCGCGAGCAGCTCGGTCTTCCGCTCGACCAAGTGGTCGTCGCCTTCCAGAGCCGCTTCGGCAAGGCCGAGTGGCTGCAGCCGTACACCGAGCCCACGCTGGTGGCGCTGGCGCGGCAGGGCGTGAAGCGGGTCGACGTCATGTGCCCGGGCTTCACGTCGGACTGCCTGGAAACCCTCGAAGAGATCAACCAGGAAGCGCGTGCGGCCTTCCTGCGCTCGGGCGGTGGCGAATTCCACTACATCGCCGGTCTGAACGACCAGCATGAGTGGATCGCTGCGCTGGCCGCCCTGGCTGTGCGCCACATGGGCGGGTGGCCGACCCAGGTCGAGCCGGACGATCAGGCCCTGTCGGCCTCACGCGCGCGGGCGCTGGCCAGCGGTGCGACGACTTGAACGCAGCGCGCGACCCAGTCCCAGCAGCGAACCTCCCCGGCCGCAAGCCACGCCTCCGGTGACGCCATTCAACGCGGACGCGCCGCTTTGCGCCACCGCAGGAATTGCGGCAGCGCCACGATGGCCAGCACGATGGCCAGCAACAGCGCCGACATCGGCCGTTGCACGAACACCAGCCAGCTGCCCTCGCCGATCGATAGCGCGTTGCGCAACTGCGCTTCGGCCAGCGGCCCGAGGATCAGGCCGACGATCACCGGCGCGCTCGGGAAGTCGAAGCGCCGCATCAGCACGCCGAGCAAGCCCACGCCCCACATCAGGTACAGGTCGAAGGCGCTCTGGCGCATGCCGTAGACCCCCACGGTGGCGAAGATCAGGATGCCGGCGTACAGCTGCGGGCGCGGGATCTTCAGCAGCTTGACCCACAGGCCGACCATCGGCAGGTTCAGCACCAGCAGCATCACGTTGCCGATGTACAGCGACGCGATCAGCGCCCAGACAAGGCCGGAGGAGGTCTGGAACAACTGCGGACCGGCGTTGATGCCGTAGTTCTGCAGCGCCGACAGCAGGATTGCGGTCGTCACCGAGGTCGGGATGCCGAGCGTCAGCAGCGGCACCAGGGTGGCCGTCACCGCCGCGTTGTTGGCCGCTTCCGGCCCCGCGACGCCTTCGATCGCGCCGACGGTCCCGAACTCCTGCGGGTAACGGCTCAGCTTGCGTTCGGTGGCGTAGCTGAGGAAGGTCGGGATCTCGGAACCGCCGGCGGGGATGGTGCCGAACGGAAAGCCCAGCGCCGTGCCGCGCAGCCAGGCGGGCCAGGAGCGGCGCCACTCGGTGCGCGTCATGTGCACCTTGCCCATCGCGTTCATCTGCGAATCCGATTTGCCCTCGTAGAGCGCGGTGTAAAGCGTCTCGCCGACGGCGAACAGGCCGACCGCGATCAACACCACCTCGATGCCGTCGAAGAACTCCGGCACGCCGCCGGTGTAGCGCGCCGCGCCGCTGATCTGGTCGATGCCGACCAGGCCCATGGCGATGCCAAGGAACAGCGCTGTCAAACCGCGCAGCGTGCTCTGGCCGAGCACCGCGCTCACCGTCATGAAGGCCAGCAGCATCAGGCAGAAATACTCCGGCGGACCCAGCAGCACCGCGTATTTCGCGACGACGGGAGCGAACAAGGTGACCAGCACGGTGGCGATCGTGCCGGCCACGAAAGAGCCGATCGCCGAGGTCGCCAGCGCCGCGCCGGCGCGGCCGTTCTTGGCCATCCTGAAGCCTTCGAGCGCGGTCACCATGGTGCCGGTCTCGCCCGGCGTGTTGAGCAGGATCGAGGTCGTCGAGCCGCCGTACATGGCGCCGTAGTAGATGCCAGCGAAGAAGATCATCGACGCTGTAGGCTCCACCTGCGCCGTGATCGGCAGCAACATCGCCACCGTCACTGCCGGGCCGAGCCCGGGCAGCACGCCGATCGCGGTGCCGAGCGTGCAGCCGATGAAGGCCCACATCAGGTTGATCGGCGTGGCCGCGGTGGCAAAACCGCCGGCCAGCAGGTTCAGGATATCGCCCACGCGGTGCCGAGCCTCAGATCCAGCCGCTGCTGGTGAGGCCCGGCAGGTTGATCGAAAGCACCTTGGTGAAGAGCCAGAACGCCGGCGCGGCGATCATCAGGCCGCAGATCGCATCGACCAGCACCTGCCGCGGCCCGCCCGCCGGCTTGCCTTCGGCCAGCCGCAGGCCGCGCACGGCGAGCGTGAAGCACAACGCGCAGCTGAGCACGAACCCGGCGCTCGTGACG
>JBAQUQ010000275.1:0-26626 GCA_049297615.1 Burkholderiaceae bacterium | reverse complement strand
CATCGGCATCCTCGAGGTGCTCGAACGCTTGCGCGTGCCGGTGGACTGCGTCGCCGGAAGCAGCATGGGCGCGGTGGTGGCGGGTGCATTCGCGGCGGGCGTCACGCCGGCCAGGATGGGCGCTGAGCTCGCGCGCGCGGACTGGTCCGACATGTTTGCCGACGAACCCGCTTGGGACGAGCGCAACTTTCGCAGCAAGGGCGTCACCCAACGCTTCTTGTCCGGTACCGAAATCGGCGTGTCGGGCAATGGACTTCAATACCGGCCGGGCGTGTTGACCGGTCAAAAGATCAAGCTTTTCTTGAATCGACTGGTCTACGACGACCGCGCCGAGCGCGACATTCAGGCTCTTGCGATGCCACTTTCGATCGTCGCGACCGACATCGGCAGCGGTGATCGGGTCGTGATTCGCGACGGCAACCTGAGCAAGGCAATGCTCGCCAGCCTGTCGATCCCCGGCTTGATGGCGCCGGTTCAGCGCGACGGGCGAGCGCTCGTCGACGGTGGGCTGGTGGACAACATTCCGATCGACGAAGTGCGCCAGCGCTGCAATGCCGATGTCGTGATCGCCGTCAATGTCGGGTCTCCCCTGCTCGACGCGAAACAGGTGAACTCGCTGTTTTCGGTGGCGGCACAGGTGGTGGGAATCTTGACGGAACAGAACGTGGCTCAGTCGCTGGCCTCGTTGAGGCCCGATGACATCTACCTCAAACCCGACATGGGTGACATCACCGCCGCCGACTTCGAGCGGCACGCACAGGCCGTGCAGCGCGGACGCGACGCGGCGACAAGGAGCGCGCAGCAACTGCGCGCCCTGGCCGTCAGTGAGCGCGAATACGCGGCCTGGTGGGGACGCATCGCCTCCGAGCGCGGCCCCGCACCGGGTATCGACGCCGTCGAAGTGGCCGGTCTGCCGCAACTCGATGCCAGGGCCGTATTGCGCAACCTGACCCAGCCGCTGGGCGAGACCCTCGACACGGCACGCCTGAATCGCGACCTGTTGCGGGTCTATGGCGACGCCCACTACGAAAGCGTGGACTATGCCTTGCTGTCTCGAGGGCCCCAGGGCGAACGCAATGTGCTGCGGGTGTTGCCGCAGGCCAAGCGCTGGGGACCGGACTTCGTGCGTTTTGCGGCCGGTCTGAACAGCACGCTCAAACGCGGCTCGACCTATAGCCTGAGCGGTGCCTATCAGAAGACGCTGTTGAACCGCCTGGGTGGCGAGCTGACGGTCAAGGGGGAAATCGGCAGCACGACGGCGCTCGCCGCTGATTTCTATCAGCCCGTCGATCCGTGGCAGGCAAGCTTCGTCGAAGTCGAGGCGGGTGCCGCGCGCACCGCGGCAATCGTCTACGAAGACGCGGACAAACTCAGCGAATACGTGGTGCGCAGCCAATCCTTGGCCGTCGCCGCAGGCTTGAATCTCGGCCTCGTCGGCCAGGTTCGCTTGGGCTGGATGAGTCAGGTCAAGCGGTTTGAGCTCGACACCGGCTTGGCGATATTTTCACGCGGGCCGTTTCGCACGCCGGGTTGGTTCGCGAGCGCCGACTTCGACCAGCTCAACCACCCGACATTCCCCTCGCAGGGATGGTCTGCAAAGGCTTCCTACTTCACCCCCAGCGATGGCACGTTCACGCGCTTCACCACGGAGGGGCGCGCCGCAATGCGCTCCGGTGGCTTCGTCGTCGCCGGACGCGCGGCCTACACCGGTTCGCCGCGCGGTGTGCTGCCTTTTCACGAGGCTCAGGCGCTCGGCGGATTGCTCAATTTGTCGGCCTACGGTGCGGGGCAGTTCCTGGGTGACGAGGTTCAATACGCGCAGATTCGCACCGAGCGCGTGCTGCAGCGGCTTCCGATCGGACTGGACGGCGACCTGCGCGCCGGCATTGCGCTCGAAGTCGGGCGGGTCGGAGTGCGCTACACCGAAAAGTCGCGCAGCGGGTGGCAAGACTCGGTTTTCCTGTACCTGGGTGGAGCGACGCCGATCGGTCCGATGTACCTGGGCTACGCGCGCTCGAGCAGCGGCAGCGCCAATGCCTACCTGTTCATCGGGAGTTTGTGAGCGAGCCGCTTCGACGCTGCGTCGCCGCAGTACAGTTACCGATCGGACATTTCAACCGCAGCTGCACCATGAATACCCCAGCCCTTGTCCTGCGCCACACCGATTTGCGCGGCGTGATCACGCTGACGCTGAACCGGCCTGAATCGTTCAACGCCCTCTCGCAAGTCATGCTTGCGGCACTGCAAACCGAATTCGACGCCTTGACGCAGGATGAGTCGGCGCGCGTTGTTGTCCTGGCCGCATCGGGCAAGGCGTTTTGCGCCGGTCACGACTTGAGGGAAATGCGCAGCCAGCCTTCCTTGGCCTACTACCAGGCGCTGTTTGACCAATGCACGGCCTTGATGCTCAGCGTGCAACGAGCTCCTGTGCCGGTGATCGCCAAGGTGCAAGGCATGGCGACGGCGGCAGGCTGCCAGCTCGTCGCGATGTGCGACCTGGCAGTGGCCGCGAGCACGGCGCAGTTTGCGGTGAGCGGCGTTCGCCTCGGGCTGTTTTGTTCGACGCCCGGTGTTGCCTTGTCGCGCAACGTCGGGCGCAAGGCGGCGTTCGAGATGCTGGTGACGGGAGATTTCATTGCTGCCGACGAGGCCCGCGACAAGGGCCTCATCAACCGGGTTGTGCCGCCGCACGCCCTTGACGCCGAAGTGGATCGCCTCGTCAGCGCCATCCTGACCAAGCCGCGCATTGCCATCGCGATGGGCAAGCAGTTGTTCTATCGTCAAATCGAAAAAGGCATTGCCGCTGCGTATGAAGACGCCGGCCGGACCATGGCCTGCAACATGATGGACGCCGCCGCCCTCGAAGGGGTGCAGGCCTTCATCGACAAACGCCAGCCGACGTGGTCGGTGGGTTGAACGGTCCCTTGGATCGGATCCTGATCGGACGCTGATCGCACCCTGATCGCTCCTGATCGGCGGCCAGGCGGCGTGTCCCCAGGCCCGCAAGCAGGCGCGAAAGCGATACAAGGCGCGCCACGCGATACAAGCGGGCGCATCTGTAGCGTCTCCTCACGCCGGCGTACATGGGCTCGGCCACGCAGCGCACAGCCCATTCGCGCTCGAAGCGTGAACTCGACCCGCACTGCGCGCTGCGGGCAGCCGCCGTGCAGGCGCTTGCGCCACGGAAACGGCCGATGATGCGCCTTTGCTGCCGCCCGCCTCGTCGTCGCGGCGTCCCGGCCGAGTTCCACCGAAACCATGAAGGCATTCAAGTACGCACTGCTCGGCCTCGTCGGCGTCCTCGGCCTGGTGATTTCGATGTTCGGGCCGTTCAAGATTCCCTACGCCGAGGCGCTGGCCAAGACCTACTACCGCTACGCGATCGCAGGCCTGTTGCTCGTCGTCTTCTTGCTCAGCGGCCTGGTCGCCGTTGCCGTGCACGCGCTCGATCCGAATCAATTCAAGTCGCAGATCGTGCGCGTCGTGCAAGAGCGCACCCAGCGTGAATTGATTCTGGAGGGCGAACTCGAGCTGAGCTGGTTTCCCAAACTGGGTTTCAAAGCGGGCAAGGCATCGCTCAGCCAACGCCGCAGCGCGCGCGAGTTCGCCTCGATCGACAGCGCCCGGGTCACGATCGCCTGGCTGCCGCTGTTGCGCCGCCAGTTTCAAGTCGACAGGGCCGAAGTCGATGGCCTGCGTGCGCAACTCGTGCGCTTCAAAGACGGCAGCAGCAATATCGACGATCTGGTGCAGGACATCGCGACGATCTCGCCTGCCAATATCGACCTTCAAGGCCTGCACCTGACGCGATCCACGCTGCTGTGGAACGACGAGATCACCTCGCAGCGTGGCAGCTTGAACGATATCCACATTGAAGTCGGCCGGCTCGCCGACGGCCTGGCCGGACCCGTGACGGCGGGCGTGCGGATCGACGCGCCGCAGGCGGCAGTGGACGCTCGTGTCTTGCTCAAGGGCCGGCTCTTGTTCGACGCGCAAGCCGGCCGTATCGAGTTGGCGAAGTTGGATGCGCAACTCGAAGGCAAGGCACTCGGGGTTGACAACCTGGCGCTGAACGCCAAGGCCGACCTCACGGGCCATCTTGGCCTGCGCACGCTGAGCGCGGAAAACCTGGTGATCACGTCGTCGAGCAAGTCGGGGTTGAGCGTGTTCAATGCACGACTCGTCGCTGCGGAGCTGAGGCTCATCGAACGCAGATTCCAAGGCGCTCAGCTCAACATGGACCTGAGCCTTGCCCACCCCGACCAGACCCTGACCGCGGCGCTTCAGCTGCCGAGCTTCGAAGCGACGGGCCGCACGCTGCGCGGTGCAGCGGCGAACGCGCAAGTGTCGATCCGAGGGTCGGGGGCACAGCTTCGGGCGCAAATGACAAGCCCCGTGCTGCTGGACCTCGACGCTGGCCCGAGAGTCGAGTTCGAAGCTCTCGACATGACGGCCGGTGCGAGCCATCCGGCGCTGGCGTCGCAGACGCCCCTGAGTGCCAACGGCAAGCTCGTATTCGATCTGGCGCAGCGAAGTGTGCACCTGGCGCTGGCGGGCCAGCTCGCCGGCAATGAATTGCGTGGCCAGGTTGCCCTGAGCGACTGGCGCCGGCCGCACTGGAGTTTCGAGATCGCGAGCAAGGGGATCGACCTGGATGCGCTGCTGGCCCAACCCTGCCTGGCGAGCTGGAGCGACGACGCGCTGCCGCTCGACGTTTCCTTTCTGCGCGATTTGACGCTGGCCGGGGGAGTCAGCGTCGAGCAGGTCAAGCTCTGCGGCCTGAGCGCCAGCGGCGTCTCGGCCCAGTTCGACGCGCAGCGTGCTGCGCTGCGCATCGCGCCAATCGCGGCGCGCGTCTACGGCGGCGCGCTCGAAGCAGGGATCAGCGTCGACGCGAGCGCTGCGCCGCGCCTGTCGGCCAAGGGAACCCTGTCCGACATCGACTTGCGCGCTGTGCGAGCCGATCTTGCGCATCTGCCCTGGCTCGAGGGCCGCGGCGAACTCGCCTGGGACTTGCACGGCGAGGGTGGCAGCGTCGGCACCTTGCGCGCGGGCTTGGCCGGTGGGGTGTCGCTCGGCGTGCGTGCCGGCAAGATGACGGGCATTGATTTGCGCGCGGCCCTGTTGGAGGGGCGCGGCGATACCGGCAAGCAAGCGAGCGCGCGCACGCAGGAATTCAACGCCGGCGCGAGCACCTCGTTCAACGCCATGTTGGCCCGCGCCGAGTTGCGCGAAGGGCGGGCCCGCGGTGACAAGCTCGAATTCCAGAGCGCCGCCGTCCACGCCATCGGCAGCGGCGAACTGTCATTCGACACCGGGCGGCTCGACCTGCGTTTGAATGCCAGCGTCGCCCAGGCTGCTGCGGAGTTCGCTTCGCTCGCCGGTCTGAGCGTACCGATTCAGATCGACGGCCCATGGCGCCTGCCGCGTTTCACGCTCGATTTCGCTGCCCTTGCCGGGGCGATGGCGCCGCGCCAAGTCGACGCCGCAGCCGAGTCGCCCACGGTCAAGGCGATGGCGCTGTCCGCACTCGCGCCGCGCCTGCCGGCCGCGCGCGCTCGGCGCTAGGCGCCTGATCCTCGCGACAGCGCCGGCGATGATTCGGCAGCGACAGCCAGCCTGTTCCAAGCGCGCCAGCCGAACAACGACATCGCGATGAAGATCGAATACAGCAGGGCCGTCAGCCAGAGCTCCTTGTAGGCAAACAGCGCGACGCTGACGGCATTGACGAGCAACCACGTCGGCCAGTTCTCGACGTATTTTCGCCCCAGCAGCCACTGACCGATGACGCTGGCTGCGGTGGGGAAGGCGTCCCACCAAGGCACGTCGGTGTCGGTGGCGGTGGCGAGGAAGGCTCCGGTGGCGGGCCAGGCGATGGCCAGCGTGGCGATCGCGATACAGCGGCCGCGCAGGCCGAGCTTGCGCACGCGCAAAGCCTTGCCGTCGGCTTGGATGCCACGCAGCCACTGCCACCAGCCCCAGGCGGCGATCGCTGCGAAGAAGATTTGCAGGCCTGCGTCGCCGTAGAGTTTGCTGTTCCAGAACAGGCTGAAATAGAGCAGGGAGCTGGTGATGGCCAGCGGCCAGCCGAGCGGGTTGACGCGGATGTTGAAGACGACCATCGCCAGCGCGAGTACGAAGGCGATGAGTTCGAGCCGGGTGACGGCTGCGCCCCACAGGGTGAAGGCTTCGGTGAACAGGGGCTGCATGACGCGGCGGATCCCGGCTGCGGCCGGGCGACCTGGGGACGCTGCGGGGCAGGCCCTGTCTCAGCGCCCTGGCACGCTGAGCTGTACCAGAATTTCGTCGGGCTTGAGCATGCCGAGTTCGAAGCGCGCCTTTTCCTCGACCATCTCCAGGCCCTCTTTGAGGTCACGCACTTCGGCTTGCAGCTGAACATTGCGCGCGCGCGTCGCGTCGTTCGCGGCGAGCTGTTCGCGCAGCTTGCTGCCGAGCTCGGTCGCGCGCGGAACTCCCGACTTGCCGAACCACAGTTCAGCGTGCACGAGAACCAGGAGCGCGATCAAAGCCGTGGTCAGCAGGCGCATTGCGGTCCTGTCGGTTGGGGGAGCTAGCGCAATGAGTAGAACGCCGCGCGGCCGGGATAGCTGGCCGTCCCGCCCAGGTCTTCTTCGATGCGTAGCAATTGGTTGTACTTGGCCATGCGGTCGCTGCGGCTCAGCGAGCCGGTCTTGATCTGGAGCGCATTGGTGCCCACGGCAATGTCGGCGATGGTCGAATCTTCCGTCTCGCCGGAGCGGTGGCTGATGACAGCCGCGTAGTTGGCGCGCTTGGCCATTTCGATCGCGGCAAAAGTCTCGGTCAGCGTGCCGATCTGATTGATCTTGATGAGGATCGCGTTGGCGACCTTCTTGTCAATCCCTTCGCGCAGGATTTTCGTGTTGGTGACGAAAAGGTCGTCGCCGACGAGTTGCACCTTGGCGCCCAATCGCTGCGTGAGATGCCCCCAGCCGTCCCAATCGCCTTCGTGCATGCCGTCTTCGATGCTGATGATGGGGTACTTGTCGACCCAGGCCGCGAGCATGTCGGTCCACTGCGGCGCAGTGAGTTCCAGCTTGCTGCCTTCGTCGAGGTGGTATTTGCCGTCTTTGTAGAACTCGCTGGCGGCACAGTCCAGGCCGATGGCGATTTGCGTGCCGGCGGTGTAGCCGGCCTTGTCGATCGCTTCGAGAATCAACTGAATCGCCGCCTCATGGCTGGCCACGCTCGGCGCGAAACCGCCTTCGTCGCCCACGGCCGTGCTCATGCCCTTGGCGTCGATGATCTTCTTCAGCGCATGGAACACCTCGCAGCCGTAGCGCAGCGCTTCACGAAAACTCGGTGCGCCCACGGGAATGATCATCAGCTCTTGCAGGTCGAGGTTGTTGTTCGCGTGCGCCCCGCCGTTGATCACGTTCATCATCGGCACGGGCATCTGCATCGCGCCCGAGCCGCCGAAGTAGCGGTACAGCGGCAAGCCCGATTCCTCGGCTGCGGCGCGGGCGACGGCCATGCTCACCGCGAGCGTGGCGTTCGCGCCGAGGCGGCTTTTGTTGTCGGTGCCGTCCAGGTCGATCAGGGTGCGGTCGAGAAAGACCTGCTCGCTTGCGTCCAGCCCCATCACGGCTTCCGACATCTCGGTATTGATGGACTCGATGGCTTTCAACACGCCTTTGCCGAGGTAGCGCGCCTTGTCGCCGTCGCGCAGTTCGATCGCCTCGCGCGAGCCGGTCGACGCCCCCGAGGGCACGGCCGCGCGGCCCATGGTTCCGGATTCCAGCAGCACGTCGCATTCGACCGTCGGGTTGCCGCGGCTGTCGAGGATTTCGCGGCCGACGATGTCTACGATTGCACTCATTCATATTCCTCTGGGGGGATGGATTCGCCTCAGATGCCTTCGGCGACGATCATGCGCATCACGGCTGCACCTTCGCGTGCGGCTCGGGCCTTGCCGTATTCGGTGGAGTGGTAGTAGGCGCGCGCCTTTTCCAGCGAGGGAAACTTCAGCACGACCACGCGGTCGGGCTGCCAATCGCCTTCGAGCACCTCGGTGGTCCCGCCGCGCACGCAGACCTGCGCACCGTGCGCCAGCATCGCGGCCGATGAGAGCTTTTTGTATTCCTCGTACTGCGTGGGGTTCGTGATGCGAACATTGGCGATGATGTAGGCGCTGCTCATGGTGTCGGTCTCGGTTCTTGTTCAGCAGGAGAAGTTGTTTTCCAGAAGCGGCCGGCTCTTGATCAGATGGTCCAGCGCGAGCAACTGTTCGAGCAAGGCGCGCATGTGTTTCAGCGGCACGGCGTTCGGCCCGTCGCTCAGGGCCTTCGCCGGGTCGGGGTGGGTTTCCATGAACAGCCCCGAAATGCCCACGGCCACCGCCGCGCGCGCCAGCACCGGCACGAATTCGCTTTGGCCGCCCGAACTCGTGCCGTGGCCACCGGGCAACTGCACCGAATGCGTGGCGTCGAACACGACCGGTGCGCCGGTCTCGCGCATGATGGCCAGGCTGCGCATGTCGGCGACGAGGTTGTTGTAGCCGAAGGTCACGCCGCGCTCGCAGGCCATGAAGTTGTCTTGTACGACACCCTTTTCGCGCGCTGCGGCGCGAGCCTTCTCGATGACGTTCTTCATGTCGTGCGGCGAGAGGAATTGGCCCTTCTTGAGGTTCACCGGCTTGCCGCTTTGCGCAACGGCCTGGATGAAATCGGTCTGGCGGCACAGGAAGGCGGGGGTCTGCAGCACGTCGACCTGCTGCGCGACAGCGGCGATTTGAGATTCGTTGTGCACGTCGGTCAGGATCGGCACTTTCAGATCGCGCCGAACCTTGGCAAGAATCTCGAGACCCTTGTCCATGCCGGGCCCGCGGAAGGTCGTGCCGCTGGACCGGTTCGCCTTGTCATAGCTCGACTTGAAGATGAAGGGGATGCCAAGCGTCGCCGTGATGTCCTTCAAAAACCCGGCCACATCCATCTGCAATTGCTCGGACTCGACGACACAGGGGCCGGCGATCAGAAAGAATGGCCGATCGATGCCGATCTCGAAGCCGCAAAGCCTCATGACAACCCCCACGGCGCGTGCTGCGCCGGCCCCCAAGGCCCACGAAGTGGGCCAACTGGTTGGCCCCTGGGGAGCGAGGCCGACTCGACGCGGCTCGGCGTCGACCTCATGCAGCGACCTTCTCGCTTCGTTCCGCCTGGTGCCGCAGCGCAGCCTGGATAAACGACTTGAACAGCGGGTGCCCGTCCCAAGGTGTCGACTTGAATTCGGGGTGAAACTGCACGCCCATGAACCAGGGGTGCAGGGACCTGGGCAGCTCGATGATCTCGGTCAGTTTCTCGCGTTGGGTGAGCGCGGAAATCACGAGGCCGGCGTCGGCAAGGCGGTCCAGATAGTTGAGGTTCGCCTCGAAGCGGTGGCGGTGCCGCTCGCTCACCACTTCGCCATAGATCTCATGGGCCAGCGTGCCGGGTCTGACGTCCGAGCCTTGCGCGCCCAGGCGCATCGTGCCGCCCAGATCGGACGCAGCGCTGCGCTTTTGCACCGTGCCGTCGGCCTCTTGCCATTCTTCGATGAGGGCGATCACCGGGTGTCTGCATTCGGGGTCGAACTCGGTGCTGTTTGCACCTGAAAGGCCGGCCTTGTGGCGCGCGAATTCGATCGTTGCCACCTGCATGCCCAGGCAAATTCCGAGGTAGGGCAGCTTGTGCTCGCGCGCGTATTGCGCCGCGAGGATCTTGCCTTCGACGCCGCGTTTTCCGAAACCGCCGGGGACGAGAACGGCGTCGAAGCGGCTCAGGTTGTTCACGTTGCCGGAATTGAGATCCTCCGAATCGACATACTGGATCCTGACGCGCGCATGGTTGTGAATTCCAGCGTGGCGCAACGCTTCATTGAGCGACTTGTACGAGTCCGACAGGTCGACGTACTTGCCGCACATCGCAATCGTCACCTCGAACTGCGGGTGTTCGACTTCGTGCACCAGGTTGTCCCAGCGCGTCAGGTTCGCCGGCTTGGTGTGCAGGTGCAACTTGGCGCAAATCAGCTCGTCCAGGCCCTGCGAGTGCAGCATGCGCGGCACCTTGTAGATCGTATCGGCGTCCCATACCGAAATCACGCCGAACTCGGGGACGTTCGCAAACAAAGAAATCTTCGCGCGTTCTTCGTCGGGGATGGGTCGGTCAGCGCGGCACAGCAGCGCGTCGGGCATGATGCCGATCTCGCGCAGCTTCTGCACACTGTGCTGCGTCGGTTTGGTCTTGAGTTCGCCCGCCGCAGCGATCCAGGGCACGAGCGTCAAGTGCAGGAAGGCGGAATTCGTCGGCCCCATCTTCAGGCTCATCTGGCGCACCGCCTCGAGGAAGGGCAGGGATTCGATGTCGCCCACCGTACCGCCGATCTCGACGATCGCCACGTCCATGCCGCGTTCCCCGCGCGAGGGCGCTTCTTCGGTGCGGTTCGGGTGCAGGCCGGCACCGCGCCGGATGAATTCCTGAATCTCGTTCGTGACGTGCGGGATCACCTGCACCGTCTTGCCCAGATAGTCGCCGCGCCGCTCTTTCTCGAGCACGCTCTTGTAGATCTGGCCGGTGGTGAAATTATTCGCCCTGCGCATCCGCGTCGTGATGAAGCGCTCATAGTGGCCGAGGTCCAGGTCGGTCTCCGCGCCGTCTTCGGTGACGAACACTTCGCCGTGCTGGAACGGCGACATCGTTCCCGGATCGACATTGAGATAAGGGTCGAGCTTGATCAAAGTGACTCTGAGGCCGCGCGATTCGAGGATCGCCGCGAGAGACGCAGAGGCGATGCCCTTGCCCAGTGAGGACACCACACCGCCGGTGACAAAGACGAACTTGGTCATTGAGTGCAGCGTCGGTTTCGACGCAAACGCAGGGGTGGTAAAGCGCGATTATAGGCGGGGGGTCAGTGCGTTTCGCGTGCTCGCGCTGGACGCTTCAAAGCTGGCGAGCCAATGCAATACCGCCTGCGCCGCCTCTTGCGGTTTTTCCATCGGGAACAAATGCGAACCTTGCAGCAGCGTGATTCTGGAATGCGTCAGGCGCTTCACTTCGCGCAGGCCGACACGCCGAAGTTCTGCAGAATCGGTGCCGCCGACAAACGCCACGGGGCAGCGCAGCGGACGAATTCGAAGCAGGCGTGCCAGGTGGTGCGGCAGCGTGTTGTAGATGCTGGTTTCGATGCCGCGCGCAAAGCTCAACTGCAGTGCGCGCTCGCCGCTTTCGAGGCCGCAAGCCAGATAGTCGTCGAGTACACCATCGGCCCAGCGTGCAAAGAGGGGCTTCGAGGCGAAGTGCGCGCGTGCCGCTTCAATGCTCGGCCACGACTCGCGCCGACGCTTGGACACATGGCCCGGCGAAAACCGCTCGCCGATTCCGGTGGCCTTGGCGAATTGCACCGTGCGGGCCATCCAGTTCGGCAGCAGCGGTGAGTCGAGGAGCACGACGCCGGGCGCGCTCTGCGGCCGGCGTGATGCGGCCAGCACGCTCAGGTATCCACCCAGCGAGTGACCAACCAGGTAGGCCCCGGCCGCGGATTCGGTGTCGATGAAGTGCAGCAGCTGATCACGCAAATGCGGCCAGTTGCTCGTCACCGGAAAGCGTGGGTCATGGCCGAACTTGGGGCAAGCCAGCACACGCCAGCCGCGATCGCGCCAATGGTCGAACATTTGCCGGTAGGTCCCGGCGGGGAAACCGTTGGCGTGCGAGAACACGATTGTCTTGCCTTGCCGCTGGTGGCCCTCCTGCAGGTTCATGTCGCCCCTGCCTGCAGCGACTTCAGCCTGTACAACGCCTCCAGCGCCTCCTTGGGCGTCATCGCGTCGGGCTCGACCTGGCTCAAGGCCTGTTCCACAGGGCTCGAAACCAGCTCGGCCGCAGCTGCCGACGGGGCAAACAAATCGATCTGGTCCTGCCCCTGAACGCGTTGCGCTTCCAAGGCTTCAAGCGTCGCGCGGGCCTGACGCACCAGGGCGGCGGGCATGCCCGCCAATCGCGCCACCTGGACGCCATAACTTCGGCTCGCCGGGCCGGCCTGGATTTCGTGCAGGAACACGATCGCCTCGCCGCTCTCCACAGCCGAGACATGCACGTTGAGCGCGCGTTCGTGTTTCAGCGGGAAATCGGTGAGTTCGAAGTAGTGCGTCGCGAACAGAGTGAAGGAACGATTCCGCTCGTGCAAATGGCTGGCGATCGCGCCGGCCAGCGCCAGGCCGTCGAAGGTCGAAGTGCCACGCCCGATTTCATCCATGAGCACGAGGGATTGCTCGGTCGCGTGGTGCAGGATCGCTGCGGCTTCCGTCATCTCCAACATGAAGGTCGATTGCGCATTCGCCAGGTCGTCGGAGGCGCCGATGCGTGTATGGATCGCGTCGATGGGGCCGAGCCGGCATTCCTGCGCGGGAACGAATGAACCGATGGCGGCGAGCAGCACGATCAGCGCCACCTGGCGCATATAGGTGCTCTTGCCTCCCATGTTCGGGCCCGTGATGAGCTGCATCTTGCGCCGCGCATCCAAGCTGCAGTGATTGGCGATGAAGTTGCCCGCGCCGGTTTCCAGCAGGCGCGCCTCGACCACGGGGTGGCGGCCGGCGACGATCTCGACGCACGGCTCGCGCACGAACTGCGGGCGGCACCAGCCCAGGCTCGCTGCGCGCTCGGCCAGGGCAGCCAGCACGTCGAGCTGCGCCAGGGCACGTGCGAGTGCGCCCAGGCCTGGCACGTACGCCTGAAGAGAATCGAGCAAGTCCTCAAAGAGCAGTTTCTCGCGCGCCAAGGAACGCTCCTGCGCCGAGAGCGCTTTGTCTTCGAAGGCCTTCAACTCGGGCGTGATGAAACGCTCGGCGTTCTTCAGCGTCTGGCGGCGCCGATAGTGCAGCGGCACTTTGCCGGCTTGGCCCTGCGTGACCTCGATGTAGAAGCCGTGCACCTTGTTGTACTGGACGCGCAGATTGGCAATGCCGGTGCGTGCGCGCTCGGCGGTTTCCAGTTCGATGAGGAACGCGTCGCAGTTTTGCGTGATGTCGCGCAACTCGTCGAGTTCGGCGTCGAAGCCCCTGGCGATGACGCCGCCGTCGCGCAGCAGGGCGGCGGGCTCGTCGGCGAGTGCAGAGCCCAGCATCGCTTCAACTTGCGGCGGCGGGTCCAGCGCCTCGAGCACACTGTCGAGCAGCACGGCGCGCTGCGCCGGCACGCGCGCACGAAGTGCGGGCAAGCCCCTCAAAGTGCTGCGCAGGCCGGTCAGTTCGCGCGGACGAACCTGGCGCAATGAAATGCGTGCCGTGATGCGTTCAACGTCGCTGACATGGCGCAATGATTGCCGCAAAAGCGAGACGTCGGCCGCCATCAGTTCGGCGGTCGCGTCATGACGTTGTGCGGCGGCGCTGCGGTCGCGCAGGGGGTTCAACAGCCAATGGCGCAGCGCCCGGCTGCCCATGCCGGTGCGGCAGGTGTCGAGCAGGGACAACAGCGTCGGTGCCGGCTCGCCGCGCAAGGTCTGCGTCAGCTCGAGGTTGCGCTGCGTTGTCGCTGGCAGGTCGAGCAATTCGCTGGCGAGTCGAACCTCGAGCCGACGCACATGCACAAGTGCTCGACCCTGGGTACGCTCGGCGTAACTCAGCAGGGCAGCCGCGGCGGCTTGCGCGGCGAGCAGGGCCTGCGCGCTGAAGCCTGCCAGGCCGGCCACCTGGAGTTGTTCGCACAGCTTGCGTTGGCCGAGGTTCGAATCGAACTGCCAGGCGGCCTGCGGCGTCACGGTTAGCCGAGAAGATTGCAGCGCCGCGGGCAATGTCTCGCGATCGACCAACACTTCAGCCGGGCCCAGGCGGGCCAGCCAGGCGCCCAGTTCGGCTTCCACGCATTCGCTCAAACCGATTTCGCCACGCGTCATCGCCAGCCACGCCAGGCCGAATTTCGTGCCGCGTCTGCACAGCGCGAGCAGGACGGCGTCACTCTTCTCGGCCAGCAATTCGCTGTCGGTCACGGTGCCGGGCGTGACGATCCGCACCACTTTGCGCTCCACCGGGCCCTTGGCGGTGGCCACGTTGCCCACCTGTTCGCAGATGGCCACTGCCTCGCCCAGTTTGATCAGCTTGGCGAGGTAGCTCTCGACCGACTGCACCGGCACCCCGGCCATCACGACGGGCTCGCCCGCGCTGTTGCCGCGCGTGGTCAGCGTGATGTCGAGCAAGCGGTTCGCCTTGCGCGCATCGTCGAAGAACAACTCGTAGAAGTCGCCCATGCGATAGAACACGAGCGTGTCGGGGTACTGCGCCTTGATGCGCAGGTACTGGGCCATCATCGGCGTGTGGCCGGCCAGGTCGACTGCGTGGGCGACGCTCGGGTCGACGCTCGGGTCGATGGCCGGACGCAGGGCCGGATCGGCGCTGGCGTGCGCGCGGTGCGAACTCATGGACGCGATGCGGCTCAGGACGTGGCGCGCCCTTTGCTCGTGGCGCCAGGTCGGCGCACGCGCAGCGCGCTTGCCTTGCCGGGCGCTTCAGGTGCGCCGACGAGGCTGGCCGCGAGCGCCTGTTCCGGGGTCGTGGGCTGGGGCCGTGCCGGTGTTTCGTGAGTCGCTCGGGCCTCAACCTTGCCGACCTGCGAAAACGGCTTGAGCATCTGCACCAACTGCCCATAGATTTTCGGGTTGCCGGCGATCACCTCGTGCTGATAGAGAAAGTCGCTCTCGCCCGTGAAGTTGCCCACCAGTCCTCCCGCTTCCGTGACCATCAAGGCGCCCGCTGCCATGTCCCAGGGGCTCAGGCCGGGTTCGAAAAATCCGTCGTAGGCACCGGCGGCGACATGGCACAAGTCCAGCGCCGCCGAGCCCGGCCGGCGCACGCCCGCGCAAGCCTGCATCACCAGTTCGAGCATCTCCATGTAACGCCGAAAATCGTCACCACGGCGAAACGGGAAACCCGTGCCGATCAGCGCGTCGTTCAGGCGATTGCGCTTGGACACGCGCAAGCGCCGGTCGTTGAGAAACGCGCCGCGCCCTTTGGAGGCGAAGAACAGGTCATTACGCGCCGGGTCGTAGACCACGCCTTGCTGCAACTGGCCACGAAACGACAGCGCAATCGACACCGCGTACATCGGCAGGCCGTGGATGAAATTCGTGGTGCCATCCAGCGGGTCGACGATCCAGACGTATTCGCTGTCCTTGGCGCCGTGTGCGCGGCCCGACTCCTCGGCGAGGATGGCGTGGCCGGGGTAGGCCTCGAGCAGGGTGGCGACGATCGCGGCTTCGGCTGCATGGTCAACCTCGGTCACAAAGTCGCTCGGCCCCTTGGTGTTCACCGTGATCCTGTCCAGATCCATCGATGCCCGGCTGATGATCGTGCCTGCGCTGCGCGCCGCCTTGATGGCGATGTTGAGCATCGGGTGAAGCGCTTGCGTCATGGGCGGCCGGCGTTTGCCGTGGGTTCGAGGGCGGTGGCGGATGGAAAGAGCGGCGCGGTCACGCGCTCAATTGGAGGCCGCTGCGGATAATGCGGATCTTAGCTGCCTGCTTTTGATCATCCTGCGCTTGCCGCACTTGCCGCACTTGCCGTCCATGCCCGGCCACGACAACACCCGCTTCATCCTGGTCGCCACCAGCCACGCCGGCAATGTGGGTGCTGCGGCGCGCGCGATCAAAGTGATGGGTTTTTCCGACCTGGTGCTGGTGGCGCCGCGCGATGCAAACGTGCAGCGAAAGGCCGAGGCGATCGCCCTGGCCAGCGGCGCGACTGACGTGCTTGCGAGGGCGCGCGTCGTCGCCGACCTGTCCCACGCGCTCGAAGGGATCAGCTATGTCTGCGCCACGGCGATGACACCGCGCGATTTCGGCCCGCCGACCCATGCGCCGCGCGAATTGTTCGCCACGCTGGGACCTTCCGCCCATCACGTCGCCTTCGTGTTCGGCTCGGAGCGCTTCGGCATGAGCAATGACGACGTGTATCGCTGCCATGCGTGCTTGAGCATTCCCACGCGTGCTGACTATGGCTCGCTGAACTTGTCGCAGGCAGTGCAACTCATCGCCTACGACTGGCGCCAGGCGCTCGGCGGCTTCGACGTGATGCCGCGCACGCCCGACTCCAACCTGGCCGACGTCGTGGCGGTGAACGGGCTGCTCGAACATTGGCGCGACACGCTCGAGCGAATCGGCTTTCACGACCCGGCGGCGCCGAAGAAATTGCTGCCGCGCCTGAACCGCCTGCTCAACCGCGCGCAGTTGACGCAAGAGGAAGTGCACATCTTGCGCGGTATCGCCAAGGCCGTGCAGGAGCGTTGTTCGCCTGGCCCCTGATCCAGGCACGCGCTGCGGGGTTATCGGCGCAGGGCTAAACTGGTGCGCACTGATGCAAGCCCCGAGACCATGTTCGAGCGCCTGAAAGAAGACATCGCCTGCATCGTCGAGCGCGACCCGGCGGCGCGCTCGAAGTGGGAAGTGCTGACCTGCTATCCGGGCCTGCACGCCCTCGTCTTGCACCGCCGCGCGCACCTGTGTTGGAAGCACGGCTGGTTCTGGCTGGGCCGCTTCATTTCGCACGTGGGCCGCTTTGTCTCGGGCATCGAAATCCACCCGGGCGCCAAGATGGGGCGGCGCGTCTTCATCGACCATGGCATGGGCGTCGTCATCGGCGAGACCGCCGAGGTCGGCGATGACTGCACGATCTACCAGGGTGTCACGCTCGGCGGCACGTCGCTCGCCAAGGGCGTGAAACGCCACCCCACGCTGGGGCGCGGCGTGATCGTCGGCGCCAATTCGCAAGTGCTGGGCGGCTTCACGGTCGGCGACGACGCGCGGATCGGCTCCAATACCGTCGTGCTCAAGCCGGTGCCGCCGGGGGCGACGGCGGTGGGCAATCCGGCGCGAATCATCCAGGCCGAGGGCGACGCGAAACGCGAAGAAGCCGCCGCCAGGATGGGATTCTCGGCCTACGGCATCACCCAGGGTGACGACCCCATCGCGCAGGCGATGAAAGGTTTGATCGACAACGCTTCGGGCCACGAGCACCAGATCGCGTTGTTGTGGCAGGCGATCGCAAAACTCTCGGTGCGCTCGCGCGAATTGCCCACCGCCGACTGCGTGCCCGACGACGCGCAGAGGGCAGAACATTTCGACGCCGAGCGCTTGAGCAGGCTCGTCAAGTAGCCCCCGACATTGCAGACATTCGACGCGGCCGTCATCGGCGCCGGCGCCGCGGGGCTGCTGTGCGCGGCAATGGCCGGCCAGGGCGGCCGGCGCGTCGTTCTCATCGATCATGCCCAGAAGGTGGCCGAGAAGATTCGTATCTCAGGCGGTGGGCGCTGCAATTTCACGAATCTCCTGACGGGGCCGGCGAATTTCCTGTCCGCCAACCCGCAGTTTTGTCGCTCGGCGCTTGCGCGCTACACACCGCAGGACTTCATAACGCTCGTGCAAAGCCACGCCATCGCCTGGCATGAGAAACACCGTGGCCAGTTGTTCTGTGACGGATCGAGCGAACAGATCGTCGCGGCCTTGCTGGCCGAATGCGCCGCCGGTGGCGTGCTGCGCTGGCAGCCCTGCAGCGTGCAAGCCGTGCGCTGTGCAGCCTCGGGGTTCGAACTCGATACCGATCGTGGCGCGGTGGCGGCCCAGCGCGTGATCGTCGCCACCGGCGGCCTGTCGATCCCGAAGATCGGCGCCAGCGATTTCGGCTACCGGCTGGCGCGGCAGTTCGGGCACGCCATCGTCGAAACCCGCCCGGCCCTCGTGCCCCTGGTCTTCGAGCCGAACGAGTGGGCGGAATTTTCTTCCCTCGCGGGGCTGAGCCTCGAGGTCGGCGTGGCCACAGGTGAAGCCACGCGCCGCGGCGCGTTCGTCGAAGACTTGCTGTTCACGCACCGTGGCCTGAGCGGTCCGGCCGTTCTGCAGATTTCAACCTACTGGCGCGCCCGCCAGGCACTGCACATCGACTTGGCCCCGGGCCTCGATATGGCCGAGACCCTGCTGCGCGCCAAGTCGACATCGCAGCGCCGACTCGCCAATGAGCTGGCGAGCCTCGTTCCGGCGCGGCTTGCCCAGGTCTGGTTGCGCGCCGATTCGGCGAGCGCGGCGACGCCGATGCCGCAACAGCGAGACCGCGACCTGCGCCGGCTCGCCGATCGCATGCAACGCTGGCAACTCACGCCCAGCGGCAGCGAGGGCTATCGCAAGGCCGAAGTCACCGCCGGCGGCGTGGACACGCGTGAGTTGAGTTCACGCACCATGCAGAGCCGGCATTGCCCGGGGCTGTATTTCATCGGTGAAGTGGTCGACGTGACCGGCTGGCTGGGCGGCTACAACTTCCAATGGGCCTGGTCCAGCGCCGCGGCGTGCGCGCGGGCCTTGATCGCCCCGTGAGGCAGGCCGCGCCAAGCCTCAGGGGCTTTTTTGGCGCAATCCCGATTCCGGCCTGAAGGCGCGGCACACGGCAGGGTCGGTCTCGATGTACGGGCCCGCGATCAGGTCGACGCAATAGGGCACGGCGGCGAAGATCCCGTGCACCGGCGGCGTGTGCTTGGGCAGGCCCTCCAGCGTTTGCGCAATCGCCTTGGGTTGGCCGGGCAGGTTGACGATCAAGCTCTTGTCGCGCACGACCGCCACCTGGCGCGAAAGGATCGCCGTGGCGACGAAGTGCAGGCTGATCTGGCGCATCTGCTCACCGAATCCCGGCAGCACCTTGGTGGCCACTTTCAAGGTGGCCTCAGGTGTCACATCGCGCAGCGCAGGGCCGGTGCCGCCGGTGGTGAGGATCAGGCTGCAGTGCTCCTTGTCGGCCAACACGCGCAAGGCGTCTTCGATCTGGGCCTGCTCGTCGGGAACTAGGCGCGTTTCCCAGGTGAGCGGGTTGCGCAGCGCGCGTGTCAGCCAGGCCTTCATCGCCGGGATGCCCTGGTCTTCGTAAATGCCGCTGGAGGCGCGGTCGCTGACCGAAACGAGGCCGATCTTGACGGGGTCGAATTCACTCATGGCGTGTCCTTGTCTGCCCAGGAGCCCGACTGACTCCTAGAGGGTGCCTCTCGGCGCCTGTTCCTTGACGAGTCGGAACAGCTCGCGAAAAAAACGCCCGCTGCGCTTTTCGGGAACCTGCGCAGCGTCTTTGCGTGCATTGCGAATCACGGCGCGCAACTGCTGGACGTCGGCGTTCGCGTGTTCGGCGGCAAATCGCGTCAGCGCGTCATCGCTGGCCAGCAATTCGGCGCGCCAGCGCTCGGCCTGGTGCAAGGCGAGCGATTCGCGGGTGTGGCCGATCTGCACGGCCGCCACTGCTTCGAACAAAGGTCGGGGGTCTACGCCGCGAATCAATTTGCCGACATATTGCATCTGGCGCCGCCTGCCCTCGTGGCTGCGCGTGCCCTTGTACGCGAGCAGGGCCTCGAGCAGGCGGTCGGGTATCGCCAACTCCTGCAGGCGATGGTCCGGCAACTCGACAAGAGCCACGCCCAGCGCCTGCAAGTCGTGCGAGGCCTGCTTGCGCCGGGTCTTGCTGGGGCGCTCCGGTTCACTCACAGGGCTTTGCGGCGCATTGCCCAAGGCGCTTTCGTCGAGGCCCGATCCGGTGCCGCGGACGGATGATTGCTGCGGGGGAACCATGCTGCTCGTTATCATAGCCGCGGGCTCGCCGCCATCGTTCAGGAAGCGCGCCCGCTCCTGCAACACCGCGGCCCTTGCCCATGCCAGACTCCAAGCCAAGCGTCATCGACAAGAACCAGGGCTTTGCGTTTCGGCGCGAGCACTTCCAGCAACTCGTCGAGGATACGCTGGCGTTTGCCGCCGAGATCGGCGCCAGCGACGCCGCAGCCGAGGTGTCAGAAGGCGTGGGCCTGTCGGTCTCGGTGCGCAAGGGCGAAACTGAAAACGTCGAGCGCAATCGCGACAAATCGCTGAGCGTGACGGTTTATTCCGGCCAGCGCCGCGGCAACGCGAGCACGTCGGACTTTTCACGCGCGGCGCTCGAGCAAACCGTGCGTGCCGCGCACGACATCGCGCGCTTCACCGCCGAAGACGTCGCCGCCGGCCTGCCAGAGCAGGAAGACCTGGCGCTCGGTGCGGCCGCCGAGCGTGACCTCGACCTGTTCCACCCCTGGGCTATCCACGCCGAAGACGCGCGCGACATCGCGCAGCGCTGCGAGGCCGCAGCCCTGAGCACAGACAAGCGCATCACCAACTCGGACGGCGCGGGCATCTCGGCGCAGCAGTCGCATTTCTTCGCCGGCAACAGCCGCGGCTTTCGCGGCGGTTATGCGAGTTCGCGCCATTCGCTGTCGGTCGCACCCATCGCCTCGGGCCCGGGCAAGGGCGCCGACATGCAGCGCGACGCGTGGTATTCGTCGATGCGTTCGCCCAAGGCGCTCGCCGCACCCGAAGCGGTGGGTCGTTACGCTGCGCAGCGCGCTTTGTCGCGGCTGAATGCGCGGCGCATTCCCACCTGCGACGTGCCGGTGCTGTTCGAATCGACGCTCGCCGCGGGCTTGCTGGGCGCCTACGTTCAGGCCACGAGCGGTGGCGCGCTGTACCGCAAGTCGAGCTTTCTGCTGGACAGCCTGGGCCAGCAGGTCTTGAGCCCGCATATCGACATTCGCGAAGACCCGCACCTGCCGCGTGGCAAGGGCAGCACGCCGTTCGACGACGAAGGCGTGGTCACAAAGGCACGCGATGTGGTGCGCGAAGGCGTCGTGCAAGCGTACTTCTTGTCCACCTACTCGGCGCGCAAGCTCGGCTTGCGCACGACGGGCCACGCCGGAGGCTCGCAAAACCTGACGCTGACGAGCCGCCTCACTGCGCCGGGCGACGACTTGCCGGAGATGCTGCGAAAACTCGGGCGCGGCCTGTTCGTGATCGAGCTCATGGGCCAGGGCGTGAACTACGTGACGGGAGACTATTCACGCGGTGCAGCGGGCTTCTGGGTCGAGGGCGGGCGGATCCAATATCCGGTGCATGAGGTCACGATCGCCGGCAACCTGCGCGAGATGTTCAGGCGAATTGGCGCCGTCGGTGCCGACGTGTACAACCAGGGCTCCAAGAGCGTGGGCTCGGTGCTGATCGATCGCATGAAGATCGCCGGGCAATAAGGGGCCCATCGCGCGCGCGGGCGCAGCGTCGCGATGCGCCCGCCGCCAGGAAAATTTGTACAAATATAAGTGTACAATCGCTTGCCTGGAAGAACGCGGGTAAACACCGGGGATTCGGGTTGTCCCCTACTTTTAGAATGCCCCGCGTCGCAGGTATTCCCGCCTTTTTCACCGGAATTTTCACAGGAGATCGAGCATGGAACGTCGTTCCTTTATCCGCAAGACAGGCCTTGCCGGCGTGCTGGCCGCTGGCGCCGCGCCGGCGATCGTGCATGCGCAAACGAACATTCGCTGGCGCATCGCTTCGAGTTTCCCGAAGTCGCTCGACACACTGTTCGGCGTTTGCGACGTGTTCGCCAAGAGGGTGAGCGACATGTCGGGCGGAAAATTCGTCATCACCACGCACGCGGCCGGTGAATTGGTTCCTGCCTTCGGTGTGCTCGACGCGGTGAGCAATGCCACCGTCGAGATGGCGAACACCGCGCCGTATTATTTCTTCGGCAAGGACCCGACTTATGCCCTGGACTGCGCCATTCCGTTCGGCTTGAATGCGCGCCAGATGGCGGCGTGGATGTACGAAGGCAATGGCCTGAAGCTGCTGCGCGAGTTCTACGCCAAGGTCGGCATCGTCAATTTCCCGATGGGCAATACCGGCGCACAGATGGGCGGCTGGTACCGCAAGGAAATCAAATCGGTGGCCGATCTCAAGGGCTTGAAGTTCCGCGTCGGCGGTTTCGGCGGCAAGGTGGCTGAGCGCATCGGCGTCGTGCCACAGAACATTCCCGGCGGCGAGATCTACCAGGCGCTCGAGAAGGGAACCATCGACGCGGCTGAATGGGTGGGCCCCTACGACGACTACAAGCTCGGCTTCTACAAGGTCGCGCCGAACTATTACTACCCGGGCTGGTGGGAAGGCGGCCCGCAGCTGTCGCTCTACGTCAACCAAAAGGCCTACGAGGCACTCCCGAGCGAGTACAAGGCGATGATCGAATCGGCCTCGGCGTTCTCGCACCTCGACATGCTGGGCAAGTACGACTACCGCAACTCGGCGTCGTTGAAGACCCTGGTCAGTGCCGGTGTGAAGCTGCACCGCTTCCCCAAAGACGTGATGGAAGCCGCGTTCAAGGCGTCTCAGGAGGTCTACTCCGAACTCAGCGCCACGAACCCGGCGTGGAAGAAGATCTACGAAGATTACGCAACCTATCGCCGCGACGCGAACCTGTGGTTCCGTTTCAGCGAAGCGGCCTTCGACGACTTCATGCAGGCGCAAAAGCTGTAAGACGGGCGGCCGGCGTTTGCCGGGCCGCTTTCGCGCAGCAGTCACGACAACCCCGCCACGGCGGGGTTTGTTGCGTCAAGGCTTCTTCGCTTGATCTTTCGACATCGACTCGAGCAGGCCTTTCATCGGGTCTTCCTTGGCATCAGCCGCATCGCCACCTGCCGGCGAAGCTCCGGGCCCGGGCGCGTTGACCGATTCTCGCGGCGTGACCTGCAATTGCTGAAACGCCTTGTCCAGGTCGATCTTCTCGTCCTTGGCCATGCCACTGGACACCAAGGCCGGGAAGGCGATGATCAGCGCCACCATCACGACCTGGATGATGACAAAGGGCACGGCTCCCCAGTAGATCTGCTCGATCGTGACCTTGCCGATGCGCTTGCCCGTGAGCCTGTCGGTGTAGTCGTCGTGCGGCGCCACGCTGCGCAGATAGAACAGCGCAAAGCCGAACGGCGGGTGCATGAACGAGGTCTGCATGTTCACCGCCAGCAGGACGCCGAACCACACCAGGTCGATGCCGAGTTTTTCCGCCACCGGACCGACCAGGGGGATGATGATGAACGACAACTCGAAGAAGTCGAGAAAGAACGCCAGAACGAAGATCAAGATGTTCACGACGATCAGGAAGCCCAGTTGCCCGCCCGGCAAACCGGTCAGCAGGTGCTCGACCCATTTCTGACCGTCCACGCCCTGGAAGGCCAGGCTGAACACGGTCGCGCCGATCAGGATGAAAAGCACGAAGCACGACAGCTTCATCGTCGAATCCATGGCCTGGCGCAGCAGCTTGAGGTTCAGGCGCCTGCGCGCGATGGCCATCGTCAGGGCCCCCACCGAGCCCATGGCGCCGCCTTCGGTCGGCGTGGCGATGCCCAGGAAGATGGTGCCCAGCACGAGGAAGATCAGGGCCAGGGGCGGGATCAGCACAAAGGTCACGCTTTCAGCCATGCGCGACAGCAGGTGCAGTTTGAGCACCTTGTTGACCACGGCCGCCGCGAATGCGACGCCCACGCCGACGCACATCGAAGTGACGATCAATTCATCGGTGGGAACCGTCGACGGGCGCGACTTGGCGAACAGCACCGCCAGGGCCACCGACAACCCCGCCAAGACGCCCAAGGAGCGCAGCCCGGGGGCGCCGTCGTCTTCGCGGATCGTGCGCGCCTCAGTGGGCAGGGCCGGCGCGTAATGCGGCCGAAACGTGCTGACCAGCACGATGTAGCCAACGTAAAGCGCGGTCAGCACGAAGCCTGGAATGAACGCCCCCTTGTACAGGTCGCCCACGCTGCGTCCCAACTGATCAGCCAGGATGATGAGCACGAGCGAGGGCGGAATGATCTGCGCGAGCGTTCCCGACGCCGCGATCGCGCCGGTGGCGACGCGCCGGTCATAACCGTAGCGCAGCATGATGGGCAGCGAGATCAAGCCCATCGAGATGACCGAGGCCGCGACAACGCCCGTGGTGGCGGCCAACATCGCGCCCACCAGGATCACCGCATAGGCCAGGCCGCCGCGGATCGGCCCGAACAGTTGGCCGATCGTGTCGAGCAGGTCTTCGGCCATGCCGCTGCGCTCGAGGATCAGGCCCATGAAGGTGAAAAACGGCACGGCGAGCAGGGTGTCGTTTTGCATGATGCCGAACATGCGCAGCGGCAGGCTCTGCAGGAAGGCCGGCTGGATGATGCCCAGTTCGATGCCCACCACGCCGAAGAACAGGCCGCAGGCGGCGAGCGAGAACGTCACGGCATACCCGAACAGCAGGAACACGATCAGGGACGCGAACATGATCGGTGCCATGTTGGCGGTGAGGAATTCGATCATTTCCTCCCCCCCGAAGCCGCCGCCTCGCGCGCCGCAATTTCCTTCTGCAGCAATTCGGCGAGTTCCTCTTCGGCCGTCTTGGTTTGTCGCTTCTTCGTCGGGTCGGGCACGAGGCCTTTGAGAAAGGCGACGCGCTTGATCAGCTCCGAGACGGCCTGGATGCCCAGCAACGCCAGGCCCAGCGGCAGCAGGGCGAACACCGGCCAGCGGATCAGGCCGCCGGCGTTCGATGACACCTCGCCAGTGACGTAGGCATTGGTCACCAGGGGCATGGCCAGCTTGATGATGACGATGACGAAGGGAATCAGGAACAGGGTGATGCCGATGATGTCGATCCAGATCTGGGTGCGCTTGGAAAACCTCCCCGAGACGACGTCGATCTTGACGTGCTCCTGGCGCATCAGCGTGTAGCCCGCGGCGAGCAGGAACACAGCGGCGAACAAGTACCACTGAATCTCGAGGAAGGCGTTCGAACTGGCGTTGAACGCTTTGCGGCTGACGGCATTGCCCGCGCTGATCAGCACGGCGAACAGCACGAGCCAACACAGCCAGTGACCTATGAACTCGCTCATCTTGTCGATGCCACGAGAAAATCGAAGCAGGGCAGTCACGTTGTCTCCACGCGAGGTTGCGTATTCAAGATGGCGTTGGCGCGGCGCTTGCGCCGCACAGCGAGCTCGAAGAGCCGGCCGATTCTAGGCAAGCACTCCGGCCCTGCGGGGCGGTGTAAGCCCTATCGGTGGCGACCGGGCGAGCTTCTCAGCCCGCTGCGGCGCGATACAGCTTGCCCGAGCGCGTGCCGGTACGGCAAAAAGCCAGGATCGGCTTGGGCAGGCTGGCCACGAGTTCGCCGAAGCGCGCGATTTCCTCGGGGGATTGGTAGCTGCCCTGCACCGGCAAGAACGCGTAGACCAGACCCGCGGCGCGCGCTGCGGCTTCGACGGACGCGTTCGTCGGTTGATCCGGGCCGCCTTCGAAATCAGGCCGGTTGTTCACAACGCTCTTGAAGCCGGCCTGAGCCGCCCATGCCATGGCGGGCGGGTCGAGCTGGCCGGCCACGCACAAGTCGGCGCTGAGTTGCTGGATGGCGGGCGCGTTCATGAGGCGGGCTCGGGTAAGGTCGGGGATGCGAGTTTATTGACTCAGCGCCTTCTTGACAGCGGCAGACAGCAAAGCCATTTCAGCCTGTCCGGCGAGCTTGGCTTTCAGCGCGGCCATCACCTTGCCCATGTCCGCCGCGCCGGCCGCGCGCCCCAGCTCGGCGGCAAGCGCCGCGACCACGGCAGCGACTTCGGCGTCGATCTGTGCTGCGTCCAGGCGTTGCGGCAAGTAGCCTTCGAGCACGAGCAGTTCGGCGCTTTCCTTGTCCACCAAATCGGTGCGGCCGGCAGCGCCGAACTGCGAAATGGACTCCTTGCGCTGCTTGATCGACCTGTCGACGATGGCGATCACGTCGGCGTCGCTGAGCACGATGCGCTCATCCACTTCCCTCTGCTTCAGCGCGGCCAGCAAGCCGCGGATCGTCAGCAGGCGCGGCGCGTCCTTGGCACGCATGGCGATCTTCATGTCTTGTGTGATCCGGTCTTTGAGGCTCATCGTCGACTCCGATTTCCTGCGCACCCTTAAACAACAAAGCCCGCACATTGCGGGCTGGCAGCGGGCAGGCGCCTCGCGCCCTGGCTCAGAACAGTTTCTTCGGCAACTGCATGCTGCGCACGCGCTTGAAGTGGCGCTTGATCGCAGCTGCCTTCTTGCGTTTGCGTTCGGCAGTGGGTTTTTCGTAGAACTCGCGTGCCCGCAGGTCGGTCAGCAGGCCGATTTTTTCGATGGTGCGTTTGAAGCGCCGCAAGGCGACATCGAAGGGCTCGTTTTCTTTGACGCGAATCGTAGTCATTGGCTGCTGGATCCTCGGTCCTTGGAAGGGAGGTCTGTTTTCGACAAAGGCGCGATTATAGGCTGGGCGCGAAGTGCCGCGCTTTCGAGCTGCGCACAGGCCGCTAAGCCCGCAAGGTGGGCCGATGGCGCGTCAGAACATCGCCTCCCACCGCACCCCTGCGGTTCCGCACGGGCAAGGCGGTGCCGCGCACGCCAAGGCTAGACTCGCTGGCCATGCCAGGCGTAAAGCCCTCGAATCGAATCGCGCGCAGGCGCGCGGTGCCGGCCAGCGTGCGCCTGGGGTTGCGGCCGGCCGATGAAGTCAGCGACCTGGCCTGGGCGGGCCAGCATGCGCAGGCGATAACGCTGGCCAGCACGGCGCTGGGCTCGAGCGGCCTGGACGCCGACAGCCGAATCGAACTGCTCGACCTGCGCGCAGAAAGCCATATCGCCCAGGCCGATTTGCTCAGCGCCGGCCTCGATGCGGCAGCCATGCAGCAACTCGCGCGGCGCACGCGCAGTGCCGAGCACGCGGCGCGCGCATTCAATCGGCAAGCTCTGGTCCATCTGCGCAGCGGTGAGG
>JBAQUQ010000274.1:0-35696 GCA_049297615.1 Burkholderiaceae bacterium | reverse complement strand
GGTGGTGGGGGTGGCGCCTGCGGGACCCAACTCAACCTGGCGAAGGCATTGCCGCCGGTCTTCGGAATGGCGCCGCTGCGGGCCAGCGGCAGCGAGCTCAGGGTCTGCTCCGACGTCGCTAGCGCATCGGCAGGCGGGCGCGGCACCGCACGCGGGGTGACGGATTCCACGATGGCGTTGCTGCCCGCGCCACCAGTCGAGTTGCCTTGGCGTGACCAATTGGCAGCGGCATAGAAGCTGCCGACCCCGAACGTCACGATCAAGAGGATCTGCCAGCCCTTGTTCATGCCGACTCTCTCAGGGCCGCCGGTAGGCGAAGGTGAAGCGAACCGTGGCATTGAGGTCGGCAGCGGTCGATTCGGTCCTCGTCATGCGCAGTTCGTCGAGTGCGGCGTGCGGCATATCGCGCAGCACGTTCGCCGAGAAAGCCTTTAGCGCTTCGTAGGATTCGTGCATCGGCAACGTGACGGTATAGGTGATGAACGGTGAGCCGGTCTCGGACTTGAGGGCGTAGTCGCCCTTGAGCAGGTGGACGATGGCGTGGTCGGCGCTCGCAAACAGGCGCTGCATGTCGCTCGCGTTCTGATCGAAGCTCGGAAAGTCCTCGACAAAGCGCTGGGTCAATTCTTGCTGCGTCGGTGGCTGCGGCGCGGGAAGTGGCGCCTGGCTGAGCTCGAGACGCTTGCGTTCCAGTGCGGCACGCGTGTCCTGCGCAGCCTGCTCGAGCGCCGGCGCAACTGCCGCCAGCGTCACGGCTGCAATCAGCAAGGCGGTCCCGGTTATGCCCGCCCAGCCCAGGCGCCGTTGGGCGGTCTTGCCCCAGCGACGCAAGGATGTATACAGCGCGCTCTCTCTCACCATGCCCCCTGGATCTGGTAGCGCCATGGTTCGCCGGGAACCCGCACCTGGCGCTCGTGCGTAACAAGCGTCACATCTGCAAGGCGCGGATCGCTCTGCAGCATCTTCAGATGCTCGAGCATGTCCTGCGCCGTACGCGCCTCGGCAGTGATTCGCACCGTGCGCTTCAGGGCCGACGGCTCGATCGATAGCAGCGCGACGCTGCCGCGCGGCGCGGTCTCAAGTGCTTGCAACAGCTCCGCCCATGGGCTCAGCAGCGACTGCGACACCTGGCGAGTCGCAAGGCTGCGCGACGCGTTGCGCGGGTCGCGGGTCTCCTGGGGCGGCGATTTGGCCTGCTCCACGGAGCGAGGCGCGTCCAATTCGGCGAGCGCTTCGCGGTACGACGCCTTGGCTGCCAGGGCGTCGGCAAACTGGGTCAGGCAAATCAGCATCAGTACCGTTCCGGCCACGAGCAGGAACAACCCGAGCCTCGGCGCGCGCGGCGCTGCCTGCGCGAAGTCGAGCTGCAGCAGATGGCGGTTCATGTGCTGACTCCTACGTCCCGAAGCACCGTCCAGCGAGGCGACAATTGGGCGAAACAGCTGCCGTCGATGGCGACGAGGCGCTTGAGCTCTGCCGCGTCGACGCCCAGGCTGGCGAGCAGGCGGTTCACCTTCGCGTCGAGCCGGCACGGCGACACGACCTGATCGACGCCGGCCTCGGTCGGCAGACGATCGCCATCGGCTGACGGCGCGTGCGCTTCCTCCGAGGGGTCGCAGCAACTGCCGCTGCTCAAGGCCTGCACGACGCCATGGCGGACCAGAGCGATCGTTGCGTATCCATCGTCACCCACTGCAAACACGCCAAGCCCACGTCGCAGGGCGCCGCCATGGCGGTTCCACTGCCTAGCAAACAGCGGTTCGATGCTGCGAATGCGCAGGTCGGCCTGCGCTGCAGCGGCGCGTATCGTGTTCAGCATGCCGATCGGCACGGCGCACAACAGCAGGTGCTGCTCGTCCGACTGCAGTTGAAAGCGGATCTCGTATTGCCCGCTCTGTTCGTCGAGCAGTTCCTTCACGCAGGCAGCGGCGATAGCCCTGAGCTGTGGTTCACCGTGCGCGCCGAAGCGACCCTGCGCAATGTCGAAATGGGCCAGCGTGTCGGGCAGGACCACGTCGAGCGCCATGCCGGCGAGGGAACCCTTCTCGGCGAGCTCGGCGATGGCACCGTGCAGGGCCGCTGAGATAGCCGAGTGCGGCTCAGCCGCCGCCGAGCCGGGCTCCTCCGAGGCTGAAACGCCGCGCCAGCTGCGCTCGACCGCCGCGCGCACATGACGGCGTGGCCATCGACCCAGCAGCGCGACGCGCAGCCGCTCAGGCCCGATCTCGAGCCTCAGAGACTTACTCGACAGGCGTGACACGATTGATCTCCTCGAGAGTGGTGTCGCCGCGGCAGGCCAGCGCGACCGCCGCGTCGCGCAAGCTGTGGAACCCGTCGGCGCGCGCGGACTGGCGAATTTGCGACAACGGCGCGCGCTGCACCAAGTGGTCGCGCAAGGTGTCGCTCATGCGCAGCGTTTCGGCGATCGCCTGGCGCCCCTTGTAGCCGGTGCCCCGGCAATGGGCGCAGCCCATGCCGCGCCGAAACGTCGCCGCCTCGACCTGCTCGGCGCGCAGCCCGCTGCGCTGCACGAACTCGGTCTCGATGCTCACCGGCGCGGCGCACTCCGGGCAATTGAGTCGCACCAGGCGCTGCGCCACGATACCGTTAAGCGCCGCCACCAGGCTGTAGCTGTCCACACCCATGTTGGCGAAACGGCCGATCACGTCGAACACGTTGTTCGCGTGCACGGTCGTGAAGACCTGGTGGCCTGTGAGCGCCGCTTGGACCGCGATCTGGGCGGTTTCGGCGTCGCGAATTTCGCCCACCATGATCTTGTCGGGGTCGTGGCGCAGGATCGAGCGCAGGCCGCGCGCGAAGGTCAAGCCCTTCTTCTCGTTCACTGGAATTTGCAGCACGCCGGGCAATTGGTACTCGATCGGGTCTTCGATGGTGACGATCTTGTCCAGCCCGGTGTTGATTTCAGACAGAGCGGCGTACAGCGTCGTCGTCTTGCCGCTGCCGGTAGGGCCGGTCACGAGCAGGAGACCGTAGGGAAGTTGTGCGGCGCCACGGATGAACTCCAGCACCTTGGGCGCGAAGCCGAGCGTGTCGAGCGTCAACGCCTTGAACTGGCCGGTGAGGTGCTTGCGGTCGAGGACCCGCAGCACTGCGTCCTCGCCGAACAGACTCGGCATGATCGAAACTCGGAAGTCGATGTCGCGTCCGTCGCTCATGACCTTGAAGCGCCCGTCCTGCGGAATCCGGCGCTCGGCGATGTCGAGTTCTGAAACGACCTTGATCCGGGAGATCGCCTGCTGGGCGATGTCGACGCTGTCGATGTGCTTGACGATCTCCAGCACGCCGTCGAGCCGGTACTTGATGACCATGCCGTTCGGGTGCGTCTCCAGGTGAATATCGCTCGCGCCGGTGCGCAGCGCGTCGTACAGCGTCGAGTCGACCAGCCGCACGACCTGGCTCTGGGTGGCGTCGATGTTGGAAATCGACAAAGCCAGGCCCTGTTCGCCGGCTTCGGCCGCGGCGCTGCGAACGACCTTGATGCCATCCATGGCACGCACTGCCTTCTCGGCCTTGGCGAGAAAGGCATGCACGTCGGCGCGTGTGGCAAGCACATAATGCAGCGGCAGGCCACGCAGGCGCGCGTCCAGCCATTGCTTTAGGCGACGATCGGTCGGGTCGGTCAGCACGACTGTGAGTTCGTTCGCTTCGTCAAGGTGCCCGACAATGCAGCCGCGGCGTTGGCATTCCGCGAACGAGATGTGCTCGAACGTCGGCAGGATGCGCCGCAGGGTCGACATGTCGGCCGCGGTCATCCCGAAGTGACCGGCCGCGCGCTGCGCGAACCCGTCATCGGCCTGGCCGGTCTGCTCTGCCAGCCAGGCGATGCGATTCCCCGCCGGCACGCGCGCTATGGCTTCGGCGACCAGGCTTGCGTCGAGCACGCGCGCTGGCGCCGGCATTGAACTGGGCATTGCATTGGCGCTCATTGCAGACTCGATGCGAGGTCGAAGATGGGCAAGTACATCAGCACCACGATCGCGCCGATGACCAGGCCGATGAAGATCATTAGCGCGGGCTCGATGAGGCGGCTCGTCCAATCGACCGAACGCTGCAGGCGCGCCTCCTTGAACTGCGCGATGCGATCGAGCATCGCTGCCATGGCACCGGTTCGCTCGGCAACGGCCAGCATGCCGGCTGATGCAACGTCGGCAAGTCCTGCGGATTCGAGCGCGTGACTGAGTGAGCGACCCTCATGGATCAGCGCCACCGCACGCTCGAGTTGCAGTCTGTCTTCGGTGCCCAGCAGTGAGACGCTCAGCAGCAGAGCCTTGGAGACGGGGATACCACCCGCGAGCAGCATGCCGGTCGTGCGATAAAGCTGCGCGTGGCGAAACTCGCGGATCGTCGGTCCGATGACGGGCAGGGCTTCAACCCAGCGCGCCCGCCCGCCCGTGGCGAAGAGGTGGCGCACACCGGCGAGCACGCCGATGGTCAAGGCCAGGGCGCTTGCGGCAGTCGTGCCAGCGTGCTCGGCAACGAGGCGGCCCCAGGACATCAAGATCTGCGAAGTCCACGGCAATTCCTTGTGCGTGCCTTCGATGAGCGTCGCGAACTTGGGCACAACGACGCCGAGCAGAAACACGACCACCAGCCCGCCGAGCACCAACAACAGAAGCGGATAGACGGCAGCGCTCGACACCTTGTCGCGCAATGCCTTGAGGCCTTGTTGATGTTCGGCATAGCGCAGCAGCGATCGGCTCAGGTTGCCGGTCTGTTCGCTGGCGCGGATGGTGGCCACGAGCAGCGCTGGAAAGCTCCCGCTTTGGCGTTCCATGGCGGCGGATAGCGCCATCCCTTCCGACACGGCGAGCGCAACGGCCGAAAGCCTGGATCCGACGATCGATGCGTTGGAACCTTGCGCGATCGTGTTCAGCGCCTGCAAGACGGACAGACCGGCGTCGAGCAGAGTGGCCAATTCATGCGCGAAGGTCGCGATGTCCAGGGGCCGTCCCGAGCGCTTTCGAGGCGATGCCGCATTGTTCCGTGGCGCGATGGGTTCGCAACTGAGCACTTGCCAGCCGGCACGGCCCGCCTCGTCGCGCGCACCGGCTGGATCGCCCGCCAAAACCTGGACGCTCTGCAGCATGCCAGTACTGGTTCGGACGACGAGTTCGTACGTGTTCACGAGATGGGACCGGGTGCGGCGCTCAGCGCGTCCAGGAGGTGACGTCAGCGGCTTCACCCGTGCCGCCGGGCTGGCCATCGAGGCCGAGGGAAAGCAGGTCGTATTCCCCGTGCTCGCCTGGGGACTTGTAGAGGTAGGCAAGCCCCCAGGGATCCAGCGGAACGTCCTTCTTGAGGTAGGGACCGGCCCACTTTTCAATGTTTTGCGGCTTCGCGTTCAGCGCGGCCAGTCCGTATTCCGTGGTCGGGTATCTACCCACGTCGAGCCGGTACTGGTCCAGCGCCTTCTCCAGTGCGTCGATCTGCGCCCTGGCGATCTTGGTGTTGGACTTGCTGACCTGATCGAAGTAGCGCGGAGCCACGAGCCCGGCAAGCAATCCGATGATGACGATCACGACCAGCAGTTCCAGAAGTGTGAAGCCATTCGAGCCTCGAACGACTCTTGGTCTGGAGCGACCTGTCTGCATCCCGAGTAAGTACCGAAACATCGATTCGAACCTTGTCAGTCATTCAATGTGGCGATGAGCCGGCCGCACGCACCGGTTCTGATGAATCGAGTTTGGCGTATGAGGGATTGGGGTGTAACCCCTAAGCCTAGGGATGACACCCCTGGGGGGAGGGGGGGTACACCGTCCGCTGCTCAAGCACAGTCGCGGCAAGCAAAGGGCCAAGCCTCGATCAAACAGCGGGTCCCACCCCCTGTGGGCAGATCAAGGTTTGTGCTGACTGTCGTCGGCCAAGGCGCTCCGACTGGGTCGCAGTGCAGTCCTAGTGGAACGTAACTCTTGAAGCGGAAGCAATGCGACGCGATGGGTCGAAGTACTTCCACTCCACTTCACGGGTTTTGGCTGGATTCAAGTACGGGCCGATCACCTCAGCCGCCTTGGACTCGAAGTCCAATGGTGCAATGAGACTTCCTATTTAAACGTTACAGTCCACTGGGTGGGCTTGCACGCAGCACTCCTGGCGCAGCGCAGATAGGCCAACACGCGTGGAACGTAGGCCTGGGTTTCGGGGTAGGGCGGAATCCGGCCTCCCGCCTTGAGCACTGCTTGTTCGCCAGCGTTGTACGCCGCTAGCACGAGTTCCAGGTCGTTCTTGAACAACGCCATCAGCCACTTGATGTAGCTCGCGCCGGCGAGCACGTTTTGACGAGGCACATAAGGATCGCTCGCACCGAAGCGCGCGGCGGTGGCAGGCATCAATTGCATCAGCCCGATGGCACCTTTTGGTGACACTGCGCGACTGTCGTAGCGCGATTCCGCGGCGATGATCGCGTGCAGCAGCTCGCGCTCGACGTGCAGATGCGCTGCCACGTCGTCGATCACGCGCTGCAATTCCGTAGGCGCGACCGGGAGCGTCAAGCTCGCCGGTGCCGCTGGGACTTTGTCCGGCGGCACGTGAACCGCAGCCGATGCAATTGCCAGGGCGGGATCGGCGACGAGCAATGTCGGCGTCGCGTCGGAGCGAAAATTCGACAAGACGACACCAGAGTCGTCAGCAGGCGCGCCGACGTAGATCTGTGCCATCAACGCGGGGTGCGCAGCAATAGCCAACCCTGCCAGCAGTGAATTTGTACGCAGCGAACCGTGCCGTCGCACGCGCGCACGACTCTGCGGGCGCTCAGGCGATGCTGGAGAAGACGCAGTCCTGAAGATTTGCACACGGATAGTAGAGCCTTATGAGGGCCAGTCAGTCAACGATGCAATCTGGGGGGTGGGTGGAGGGAGAAAGGGCGGGAGGGTAAGCAAGCATCCCCATCGATACGCAACTGACTCCTGCCCGAGGCGGGGCGATGTCCTATCGACAATTGCAACCACGTGGCTGACACGTTACGCGGCCTGAAGCTGCGTCAACGCGGACGTGCCTGGGGGATTTGCTATCAAACCGGACAGTTCTATTTGCTGCCGACACGCGGACAGGCCGCGCCCAGGATCGCCTTGCTCTGCTCGTCGATGTAGATGGCCAGCAACTCGACGCCTTCGAGCTTGCGCTCCTTCGAGCAACTCAAACATGGGCAACAGCGACTGGCCGTTACCTTGGACCCAGCGCCTCACGGCAGCCTTCCAACTGTCCGAGGGATATCCCGGCTCCTGCCCCGATAGGCTTGGCTGCGGGAACGTGGCTGGCTCCTGGGCGCGGCATACAATCGCCCGCTTTCGCAGCGGCTATCGCGCTGCGCGTCTATGAGGAATTCCAAGTGTTCATTTCCCAAGCCTACGCACAGGCTGCCCCGGCGCCCACCGGAGGCGCCGAGGGCATGTTCGGCAGCCTGGGCACGATGTTGCCGCTGGTGCTCATGTTCGTGGTGCTGTATTTCGTGATGATCCGCCCGCAGATGAAGCGCCAGAAAGAACACAAGGCCTTGATCGAAGCGCTGGCCAAGGGCGACGAAGTCGTCACCGCCGGCGGCTTGCTGGGCAAGGTGACCAAGCTGGGTGAGAGTTACTTGCACGTCGAGGTGACGGGCGGAGTCGAGGTTCAGGTGCAACGCAGCGCCATCGTCCAGGTCCTGCCCAAGGGCACCGTCAAATAGTCTTGCAATTCGGCCGGCTCAGCCGTGCCGCAGGTTCGCGCCGGGTGTTCGGCCTGGGCGGCGTGCAGGCCGGGCCTGGCGAGAAAGGCGCGATGAACCGCTATCCCATTTGGAAGTACGCGATCCTGGGCTTTGCCCTGCTGATCGGCTTGACCTACACCCTGCCGAATTTTTACGGCGAAGCGCCCGCCGTGCAGGTGAGCAGCGCCAAGGTCACGCTCAAGCTCGACGCTGGCACGACGGCCCGCGTCGAACAGGCCTTAAAGACAGCCGGCTTGCAGGCCGACTTCGTGCAGTTCGAAGGCGCATCGATCAAGGCGCGCTTCGGTGATCTCGACACGCAAAGCAAAGCCAAAGACGCGATCGCCAAAGCGCTCAACCCGGACCCGAACGAGCCGGCCTATATCGTTGCGCTCAACTTGCTGCCGCGTTCGCCGGCCTGGTTGAAAGCGCTGCACGCCTTGCCGATGTATCTGGGTCTTGACCTGCGCGGCGGGGTGTATTTCCTGATGCAGGTCGATATGAAGGCTGCGCTGACGAAGAAGGCCGAGTCATTGAGCGGCGACGTTCGCTCGCTGCTGCGCGATAAGAACGTGCGCCATGCCGGCATCGTGCGCGAAGGCCACAGCGTCGTCGTGCGATTGCGCGACCGCGAGACCGCCACCGCCGCGCGCAACCTCTTGTCGGAACAGTTGCCGGACCTGGTGTGGCAAGAGGCCCAGGACGGCGGCGATTTCCTGCTCAGCGGCGTTCTCAAGCCAGAGGCGGCACGCCTGGTGCAAGACACCGCCCTCAAGCAGAACATCACGACGCTGCACAACCGGGTCAACGAACTCGGCGTCGCCGAACCGGTGATCCAGCAGCAGGGGCAAGACCGCGTCGTCGTGCAACTGCCCGGCGTGCAGGACACAGCGAAGGCCAAAGACATCATCGGCCGCACCGCGACACTCGAAGTGCGCCTCGTCGACGACAGCGTCCAGGCCGCAGCGGCCGCCGGCGGGAGCGGGCCTGTGCCGTTCGGCACCGAGCGTTATGTGGAGCGCGGCGGCTCACCCTTGATCGTCAAGCGCCAGGTCATCCTCACCGGCGAGAACCTCACTGACGCGCAAGCGGGTTTCGACAACCAGACGCAAGAACCGGCCGTGCACCTGTCCCTGGACGCGAAGGGCACGCGCGTCTTCAAGGACGTGACGCGCGAGAACGTGGGCAAGCGCATGGCGATCCTGCTGTTCGAAAAGGGCAAGGGTGAAGTCGTCACGGCGCCCGTCATCCGCAGCGAAATCGGCGGCGGGCGCGTGCAAATTTCCGGACGCATGACGACGGTGGAGGCAAACGATACGGCGCTGTTGCTGCGCGCCGGTTCCCTGGCCGCGCCGATGGAGATCATCGAAGAAAAGACGATCGGCCCGAGCCTGGGCAAGGAAAACATCGACAAGGGATTCAACAGCGTGATCTACGGCTTCGCCGCGATCGCGCTGTTCATGTGTGCCTACTACATGTTGTTCGGCATGTTCTCGACACTCGCGCTCGCGTTCAACCTGCTGTTGCTGGTGGCGGTGCTGTCGATGCTGCAGGCGACGTTGTCGTTGCCGGGCATCGCGGCAATAGCCCTGACGCTGGGCATGGCGATCGACTCGAACGTCTTGATCAACGAGCGCGTGCGCGAAGAGTTGCGCGGTGGAGCGTCGCCTCAAGCGGCGATCCACACCGGCTATGAACGTGCCTGGGGAACGATTCTGGATTCGAACGTGACGACGCTGATCGCCGGCCTGGCGCTGTTCGCCTTCGGCTCGGGCCCGGTGAAGGGGTTCGCGGTCGTGCACTGCCTGGGCATCACGACGTCGATGTTCTCGGCCGTGCTGTTCTCGCGCGGCTTGGTGAATCTGTGGTACGGGCGCCAGAAGAAGCTCAAGGGCGTGTCCATCGGACAGGTCTGGAAGCCCCAGGCCGCCAAGGCCGATGTTCCGGCGCAGAGCTGAAACCGCGTTGTGTCATTCGAGATGAATCGAAAGTAACCGAGACCCCACCATGGAGTTCTTTCGCATCAATCGCGACATCCCGTTCATGCGCCATGCCCTGGCGTTCAACATCGTCTCGCTGCTGACGTTTTTGGCGGCGGTGTTCTTCCTGGCCACGCGCGGCCTGCATTTCTCGATCGAATTCACGGGCGGTACGGTCATCGAAGTCGGCTATGCACAGGCTGCCGACGTGGCCAAAGTGCGCGGCGTCGTCGAGGGTTTGAAATTCGGCGAGGTACAAGTACAGAACTTCGGCAGCTCGCGCGACGTACTGATTCGCCTGCCGGTGCGCGGCGACGTGAAACAAACGGAAGTCGTGAGTCTCGTCTTTGCCGCGTTGTGCAGTGAGCAGGGCGGCAAGATCGTCCCCAAGCAAATGGTTACGCCTCAGGGTGAGGCGATCTCCAAGCAAGTCTGCGACGGCGCTGCCGCGGCCAGTGGCACAGCGCCGGGCAGTTCTGCGGTGGAGGAACCGGTGCGCTTGCAGCGCAGCGAGTTTGTCGGCCCGCAGGTCGGCAGAGAACTCGCCGAGGACGGGGCGAAGGCCCTGGCCTTCGTGATCGTGGGCATCATGCTGTATTTGGCATTTCGCTTCGAGTGGAAGTTCTCGGTGGCAGCGATCGTCGCGAACCTGCACGACGTGATCATCATTCTCGGATTCTTCGCCTACTTCCAGTGGGAGTTTTCGCTGTCGGTGCTGGCCGCTGTGCTCGCCGTGCTGGGTTATTCCGTGAACGAGTCGGTCGTGATTTTCGACCGGATTCGCGAGGCGTTTCGCCGCTGGCGCAAGATGGACACGCGCGCCGTGATCGACCACGCGATCACGAGCACGATCAGCCGCACCATCATCACGCACGGCAGCACGCAGATGATGGTGTTGTCGATGTTGATGTTCGGCGGGCCGACCCTGCATTACTTCGCCGTGGCCTTGACGATCGGCATCTTGTTCGGCATTTACTCGTCGGTGTTTGTCGCCGCGGCGATCGCGATGTGGCTCGGCGTGACGCGTGAAGACATGGTCAAGGCAAGCCCTCGTGAAGGCGATCCGGACGACCCGAACGCCGGGGCCGTGGTGTAGAGTCCATAGCTGGATCGACAGCAGCGCATACACCCATCCATGGCGACATTGGCCAACCCGACGTCCATTGCGCAACAGGCTCGCCGAACCTATGCCGAGGGGCTCGTCAGGGGCATACCGGGTGTCGTGCACAGCGTCGATCAGGCAGCGCGTGTCCTGTTGAGTCAGGTCGCCGAGCCCGCGGTGGTGGCGCGTCGGCGTGACGCAGTGCAAGACTTGCAGCGGCTCAGTTCGTTTTGGTTGCAAGGCATGACGACGACATTGCGCGGCGCGCTGCAAAGCGGTGTCGTCGCCGCGACTCGACCGGGCGATCTGCCCATGCCCGGCGTGCGCACGCCCAAGGCACGGCTCAGCCTGGTCGACGACGTGACGATCGAAAACGAAATCCTCAGTTCGCGCCTCGCCCTGGCGATGATGGACCGCGCCTCATGGGAGTTCACCGACTTGCGCGGGCGGATCAACACGCTGGAAGCGCGCGAAGAGCTCGACAGCAACGACGTGCTGCGCCCGCATGTGCTGGCGCGTGTCGTGACCGGCGCGTGGCGCGCTGCCGGCCTCAGCCTGGAGTGTTGGCGTGCGTTGCAGGTCGTCCTGCACGAAGAGTTTTCGCATTTTTGCGAAGAGGGCTACCACGAGATCAACCGCTGGTTACTGCAAAACAACGTGCAACCCGACGTCGACCTGCGCCCGTTTCTGCGGCGCAATCGCAATACGCCGTCGCAAGGTGCGCCCGGCGCCAGCGGCACGGGCTTCTCGCCGTCGGGCTTCTCGGTGGCCACAGGCGGAAGGGGCGCGGTCGCGGAAGAAACGCGCCTGCTCACGAACACCGGGGTGCTGGTGCGAGGCAGCGACCATGCCAACGAAGTCTTGGGCAAACTCAACAAGCTGGTGGGCCGACAGCTGCCCGATTTCGTCGTCACCTCGCCTGTGCATCGCGCACGAGCTTCGGCGACCTTGAACGCAGCGATCGCCGACGCGCAGACCGGCATCGCACGGCGCTTCTCGGGCGCACCCGGCGCCGGCGGTGCGCCGCCCGTCAACACGCTGGTCATGCTCGAAGAACTGAACCAGCGCAAGCAGGTTCTCAAGCAGGCGGCTAGCACTCAGGTCGAGCGCGCCACGATCGAAATCGTGGCCCTGCTTTTCCAGAGCATCTTGACGGAAGAGCGCATTCCGGCCGCGGTGCGCGTCTGGTTCGCCAGATTGCAGATGCCGGTGCTTCGGGTGGCGGTGGGCGAGCCCGATTTCTTCGCCACGGTGGACCACCCGGCGCGGCGCCTCATCGACCGGATGGGCGCCTGCGTGATGGGTTTCGACGCCACTGCGCGTGCCGTCGGCGACGTTCTGGAGAAAGAAATCAAACGCGTGGTGCAGGTCGTCGAGGCCTACCCCGACACGGGGCGACGCGTCTTCCAGACCGTGCTGACGGAGTTTGAACGTTTTCTCGAGCACTATTTCAAGAACGAGAACGAAGCCTCCAAGCGTGGAGTGTCGCTCGCGCAGCAGGTCGAGCAGCGCGAAATCATGGCGATTCAGTACACGATCGAACTGCGCAAGATGCTCAACGAAATGCCGGTCCAGGACGGCGTGCGCGAGTTCCTGTTTCAGGTCTGGGCCGACGTGCTCGCGATGACCGCTTTCAAGTTCGGACCGCAGGGCGATTCGACCAAGGCGATGAAGCGTGCCGCCGCCGACCTCATTTGGTCGGCTGGCGCGAAAGTGTCGCGTGAGGAACGCGCTGAAGTGATTCGCCGCCTCCCCCCTCTGCTCAAGGCGCTGCGCGACGGCATGGAACAGGCCGGCATTTCCGACGACAAGCAAGACGAACACATCCAGCGCCTGAATGATTCCTTGGCTGCGGCGTTCACTGCCAAGGCGGCGGCGATTCCGCACGAGCGTCTGGTCGAACTGATGGCGCGGCTGGAGACGCTGGAAGAACTGCTTCCCGAAGCCGACGACGTGGAAATCGACGAAGCCATGGTGCTCGACCTGTCGGGCCACGAGAGTTCCGAACTCGAGGTGGTGGGCGAAGGTGGTTCGCTGCCTACGCCGGCGATGCTGGCCTGGGCGCGCGAGCTCCAGGTGGGAAACTGGTACATGCTCGACTACCGCGATCGCAACGAAGCGGTGCAGCTGTCGTGGCTGGGCTTGCGCAAGCAACTCGCGCTGTTCGTTTCGCCGCAGGGCCGGGGAGTTCTGTTCCAGCAGCATCGGCTGGCGGCGTTCCTTCAGGCAGGGCTGCTGGTTCCGGCGCAGGACGAGTCGCTCACAGTGCGCGCCACGCGCAACGCCTTGGCCAAGCTCGACGGTGACCCGGGCAGGCTGCTGAACTAGTCCGAACTTTGGAGAGCCCCGAGACATAAGTGCCCGTCCCGCTTGAACATTTTGTTCTGGTGGGGGGTGGCTACTGGGTACAAGCCGGGTTCAGCGCGAGCAGTTCGAAGGTTTTGGTTTGCAGCGGCGTGGGCCGCGTCGTCAGCACGATCTTGGCCTCGGAGTTGAGGCTGGTGTGGGTGATGTTGTAGGCCAGTGTTCCCAGATCCTTGAGCAAGGTTCTGAAGCTGTGCAGCGGCAAGCCATCGTCGGCCGTCTTGCTCGCATCCTTGGCCTTGGCGTGCTCAGAGCGCACCGCCTTGGCCACCGGAGAAGCCCGGGTGGCGCTGGCCTCAACCAAGTGCTCGTCATCGAACAGCATAGGCTTCAAGCGCTCGCGCATGTGCCACTCCACGTAGTAGGCCAGCATGCACAGGAAGACGTGGGCGCGCACCCGAGCCTCGCTGTAGAGGAACACCGGGCGGACGTTCAGATCGACCGTCTTGATCGAGCGGAAGGCGCGCTCCACATGGGCCAGGCTCTTATAGGCCGCCACCGTCGCCCCGGCATCGAGTGCATTCGCGCCCAAGCTGGTGCGGATCACGTACAGCCCATCCAGCGCCGCCTCTGCAGCGATGGCTTCGGTCTTGCGCTGGTAGGCCAGCGTCGAGCTTGTGATCGACAGCTCGAAATGCTTGGCCATGTGGAAGCGCCCGATCACGCGGCCCACGCGCAAGGCGATCGCGTCCTGGCCGCGTAGCGGGTGGCGCGTGCGCTGCGTGGCCGCCACGACCTTGGCCAGATCGAGCTCAGTGGCCGCGAGCAACTCCAGCCGCTTGCGCGCACGTTCCTCGGCCAACAGCGGATTTCGACACACCACCAGGCGCTCGCCGGGGAAGTGCCGGCTGCTCAGCTCCAGCAGATTGCGCTGGTCGAACAGCGAGGGCTGAAACGGCCCGTGTTCCTCGGCGAGCTGCATGATCTGCGGGGCGCGCAGCGAGCTCACCCAATCCATGCCCTGGGGCTTGAGCAGCTGCTCGATGCGCGCCGAGGTCAGCATGCCGCGGTCGCCCACCCAGGCCAGGTGCTCGATGCCAAAGCGCTCCTTGAGCTTGGCGACCTGCGCGCCCACCGTGGCCGGGTCGGCCCTATTGCCCTTGAACACCTCCACGGCGATCGGGCAACCCTCAGCCGAGCAGATCAAGCCAAAGACGATCTGCGGGTCTTCGCGCTTGCCGTCGCGCGAGTGCCCGCGCGCGGCCAACTCGCAGCACCGCCCGGTCAGCCAGGTGGAGGTGAGGTCGTACAGCACCAGCGTGGCGCCAGACAAGTGCTGGCGCGCCAAGCGCCGCTCAATCGCCGGCTGCGCCTCGTGCAGCCAATCCAGCGCGCGGTACAGTTCATCGGCACTGCACTGGCCCACGCCCAGCACCCGACCCAACGAGGTGCTGGCCGTGTCGTCGTGCAATTGGCGATGTGTGGCCAGCTTGGAGGCGGGCTCGATGACGCGGGCCACCAACATCGCTAGCAGGAGCGGTTGCAAGGGCTCGGGCGCCGAGCCGAACCACACCCAGGCGCCACAGCCCCGCGCGCTGCCCAGCACGGCGGCGACGTGGCCGTGGGGCAGGCTGCGCTCCACGGTGAAGACCTCTGCGGCACTGGGTACGGCCACGCCTCCGCGCAGCAGCACCTTCAGGCCCTCGATCACCTCGTGCCCCAAGCACGACAGGTTGGCCAGCGTGCGCTTGCGTACCTTGCCGTCCTCGCGATAGGACTCGCGCAGCAGGACGGCGGGCGGAGAGTTGCGGTTCGGGACGGACTCGATGTACATGGACGCACAGCATAGCCAAGATCCATGCACATTGCAAGAGAGTCAGGCCATATTACATGGCTACATGTTGAAGCAAGAAAAAGACCGCAACCCGCATGAATGCTGGGCTACGGCCGGATCAGGGGGTCAAAGTTCGGACTAGTTCGGTTTCAGTGAATGAGCCGTTTTTCGGCGTCGACGAACAATTCGTCGAGGATCAGCGCGTCGGGCTCTTGGCCCAGGCTCCAGAAGACCATCAGGACGATGATTTTCAAGTCTTCGAGTTCGAGCGGCGTCGCGCCGACCGCGTTGGCACGATCGATGACCATTTCGCGCATCGGCGGCGGCAACAGTCCGGCCGTCTCGAGGAAATTGATGAAGCCGATCGACGCTTCACCGAGGTGGTCTTGTTCTTCGGCCGTGTAGACGCGAAGGCTGTGCGCGGTCTGCGCGCCGACATGTGCATGAGCGGCCAGCGTCAACTCGTTCAGCCATGCCAGCGCCTCGCGGATCTCGTCGGGTTCGAATCCGACCGAGCTCAGTTTGCGGGTGAGCTGCTCCGCGCCCGGGCAAGCCTCGGCGCGCCAGTAGTTTTCGTACAGGTAGACCAGCACGTCGAACATGCAGACGACTATACCGCAGCGACTTCTGCGCTGTGTTCGGGCGCAGTCAGCCCTGACTGACCCGCTGAAACAGCTGGCCGGGCAGGCGCGCGACTTGCCCGTCGAGCTCGAGATCGAGCAGGCGCATATTCAGTTGAGCCGCCGACCAACCCGTGCGGGCCACCAGCGCCTCGAGGCCAACCGGGTCGTAGCCGAGCGCATCGAGTAGCGGGTCGGTCGGCGCGAGCGGGGCCTGTTGCGCCGGGCTCGGCGCACCGGCGATGCGCGCGACGCGCAGGTCTTCCAAGACGTCCTGCGCTGAATCGACGAGCTTGGCACCTTGCTTGATCAAGGCGTGACAACCGCGCGATTGCGGCGCATGAATCGATCCTGGAATGGCGTAGACGTCGCGGCCGGCTTCGGCGGCCAGCCGCGCTGTGATGAGCGAGCCCGATTGCAGCGCGGCCTCGACGACCAGGGTGCCGCGCGTCAATCCGGCGATGATGCGGTTGCGAATCGGAAAATTCGCCGGCAGTGGCGCAGTGCCCAGGCAGTATTCGCTCAGTAGCAGACCTTGTTCAGCGATGCGTTGCGCAAGTGCTGCGTTGCGCCTGGGGTAGACCTGATCGAGCCCGGTGCCCACAACAGCCACAGTACCTCCCGGGCCGTTCAATGCACCTTCATGCGCCGCGCCATCGATTCCCAGCGCTAAACCTGAAACGACGACCAGGCCGCACTGACTGAGGTGTTCGGCAAAGACTCGCGCATTGTCCATCCCCTGGTGCGTCGGGTTGCGGCTGCCGACGATGGCCAGGCTGGGCGCTTGCAGCTGGGCAAGGCGTCCCTGCGCATACATCAACAATGGCGGATCGGCGGTTTCCAACAGTGCCGCAGGGTAGAGCGGGTCGCCCAGGGCGATCGTGCTTCGCGAATGCGGCGCGGCGTGCAGCCACTCAATCGTATTGGCGATCAGCGCGGCGAGTGTTTCATGCGGCTCGGCGAGCGCCTGCGCCGCCGCGCTCCCCACGACGGCGCTTCGCGCTGTTGCGGAGGCGCGAAATACCGCCTCGGGTGAGCCGAATGCGCTCAACAGCTTGCGCGCGCGCTCGCGCCCGACACCAGGTGTTTCCAGAAGCCGCAGCCAGGCGGCGAGTTCGTCGCGGTCAATCACGCCATTGAGCGACGCGGGCGAGTCAGGGCTGGGTGAACTTGTCGCCGATCTTGACCGGCTCTTGCACCGACAGGATCAAGGCGTACGACATGCGCTCGAAAACGCGAAACACGAAAAGCATGCCATGGCGCTCGTCGGGCAATTTGATCCTCGGCCGCGCCCTGTCGGTGGTGTCGATGACGGAACTGCCGTCGCGCCACAGTGCAAGCACATGGCCGCGTTCGAGTCCGTCGCGCAGGCCCTTGTTGAGCGCCACGATCTGGTTCTGGCCGGCGTAGATTCCGTCGCCGTAGATCGATGCGATCTGCCCGGCGATCGGCGAAAGCGGCGCGCGTGGGCTGTAGTTGCTGAACTCGCGCGGCGGCACGATCGCCAAGCGGTCGCCGATGCCCGCTTCGAGGCGCAACGTGGTCAAGGTGAACGTCGCCGGAATGATCTGCGGCGTGTCGTCGATCAGATTGCGGTCTGCGCCGGGCAGAACGTACTGGGCAGTGCCGACATAGGTCGCCTCGTAGCCGAGCAGTTCCTTGGTGCGCGGGTCGAGCAAGGGCTTGGGCTCGCGAAACACCCGGTAGTCGCGATATTGCTCTTCCAACGGCCCGCGCACATAAGCCGTATCGCCGCGCCCCAATTTGACGCGTCCTTCTTGTGATGCGACGATGCGCGGCGCGGTTTCCAGTTCATTGGCGCCGAAGATCACCGCCTCGTTCAAGAACGGTTCGATCAGGTGAAACGGAATCGACGCGATCGGGCCGACATCGTTGCGTTGCGAGCGAATTTTCGGCGACAGCTTCACTGTGGCGCCGTCGGCGCTGCTGCCTGCAGCACCGACGGGCTGGGCCAGACGCAGCTGCGCGCGACCATCGGCCTTGTCGAGGAACAACACTTGCCCCGGATAGATCAGGTGCGGGTTGCGCACTTGCTCGAGATTCATGCCCCACAGTTCGGGCCAGCGCCACGGACTCTTCAGAAAGAGAGAAGAGATATCCCAGAGCGTGTCGCCGGTCTTGACGGTATAGGTGTCGGGCGCATTGGGCGCGAGGTCCGACAACGCGACACCAGCCTGCGCCACTTGTTGCGCCGTGCTGCGCTGCTGCGGCGTGATCGGATAATCGACGGCGACAGCGCTCGCGGCGCTCAGTACGGTTGCCAGCAGCGCAAGCGTGGATGCGGCCAGGGAGGCATGGCGCATTCGAGCGGCGAAGTCGTTGCGTCGCATCATGTCAGGGAGTCTCCGCAAATGCGGGCCAAACAGCCCGCTCAACAAGGTTAACCGGCCGGACCAACCGCGAACCAGGGCGATCCGCCAAAATCCTCAATCGATTTCACAGATTCTGCCCCTAAACCATTGATATCGCAACGAAAGTCAGGCGGCGTGGTGAGCAGGCGTGAGACCTGTCACGGCACGACCCCTTCGTTCCAAGGACGCGCGGCTGCGCGCGCTGACCCGCCCGCCAAGCAATTCGAACTTCATGGCCCTGTTGAACATCCTTCGCTTTCCCGACCCACGGCTGCACACGGTGGCGCGGCCCGTGGCCGTCGTCGATGCGCGTGTGCGGCGTCTGGTGGACGACATGCTCGAGACGATGTACTCGGCCGAGGGCGTCGGCTTGGCAGCAACCCAAGTCGATGTGCACGAGCAGGTGATCGTCGTCGACACCGCGCCCAGCTTGAACCGGCCCCATGTACTGATCAACCCTGTCTTGCTGGCGCGCAGTCTGGAGTGGAGCTTCATCGACGAGGGCTGTTTGTCGGTGCCTGACATCTACGACAAGGTGCAGCGCCACGCCCAGGTGACGGTACGCGCGCTCAACCGAGCTGGAGAAACCGTGCAGTTCGAGGCGAGTGGCTTGCTCGCCGTGTGCGTGCAGCATGAAATGGACCACCTGCTGGGAAAGGTCTTCGTCGAGTACCTGAGCCCGCTCAAGCGCAATCGAATTCGCAGCAAGATGCTGAAGAGGTCGCGCGACGAGCGTCGCGCCTGATGTCGCCCTTGACGGACGCCAAAATCTTGCGAGAACGCCATGCGAGTTGTCTTCGCCGGAACTCCGGAGTTTGCGCTCCAGTCGCTGCTTTCGACGCAAAGTGCCGGCTTTGAGGTGGTGCTCGTCCTCACGCAGCCCGATCGGCCGGCCGGGCGCGGCTTGAAGCTTCATGCCAGCCCGGTGAAGGCCTATGCGCTCGAGCAAGGCCTGCAGGTTGCGCAGCCGCGCAGCCTGCGCCTGGACGGCAAGTTTCCTGCCGACGCGCAGCGGGCGCGCCAGAGCCTGCTTGCCGCGCGGCCCGACGCGATCGTCGTCGCCGCGTACGGCATGCTGCTGCCGACCTGGGTGCTCGAGTTGCCGCGCTTCGGTTGCTTGAACGTCCACGCTTCGCTGCTGCCGCGCTGGCGCGGCGCCGCGCCGATCCAGCGTGCCATCGAAGCCGGCGATACCCACACCGGCATCACGATCATGCAGATGGACACAGGCCTTGACACGGGCGATATTCTGGCCGCGCAGTCGATCGAGATATCGCCCGGCGAAACGGGCGCTAGCTTGCTGAATCGACTCGCGCCCCTGGGTGGGCGCTTGCTCGTCCAGGCCTTGGGGTGGGCTCGGCAAGGCAGCCTGGTGCGTGTGCCTCAGCCCGATGCCGGTGTCGCCTACGCACGCAAAGTCGACAAGGCCGAAGCGCCGATCGACTGGAGCGAAACCGCGCAGACAATCGAGCGGCGAATTCGCGCCTTCGATCCGACTCCAGGCGCCAGCGCGCTGCTCGGCGCAGAGGTTCTGAAGTGCTGGCGCGCAGAGCTGATCGGTGCGCCCGGCTCTGCGCCGGTCGTGCAGGGGTTGCCCGGCGAGATTCTCGCCGTGGAGCCCGCCGGTGTGGCCGTGGCCTGCGGCACGGGCGCGTTGCGTCTGACCGAATTGCAGCGCGGCGGCGGCAAGCGCCTGCCGGCACAGGCATTCCTGGCCGGGCAAGCGCTGCAAGTGAGCTTGCGAGCGGGAATGCGTTTCGCAGCACGAACCCGTTGAACTTCGCCAAGCCGCCCGCATCTACGCCCAGCCCGAAACTGGAGGGAATCCGCACATGTTCAATCTGATGAAAACCGCCATCCTGATGGCCGCCATCACGGCGCTGTTCATGGCCATCGGCTCGGTGCTCGGCGGCCAGCAGGGGATGATGCTCGCGCTGGTCGTCGCTCTGGGAATGAACTTCTTCAGTTACTGGTTTTCCGACAAGATAGTGCTGAAGATGTACAACGCGCAAGAGGTCGATGAAACCTCGGCACCGCAGTTCTACCGCATGGTCCGTGATCTCGCGCAACGCGCTGCACTGCCGATGCCGCGCGTCTACCTGATCCAGGAAGACGCGCCCAACGCCTTTGCCACCGGGCGCAACCCCGAGCACGCCGCGGTCGCCGCTACGACGGGCATTCTGCAAGTGCTTACTGAGCGCGAGCTGCGCGGCGTGATGGCGCATGAACTGGCGCACGTCAAGCACCGCGACATTCTCATCAGCACGGTGAGCGCGACCATGGCCGGCGCGATTTCGATGCTCGCCAATTTCGCGATGTTCTTCGGGGGCCGAAATAGCGAAGGTCGCTCCACGAATCCGATTGCCGGCATTTTGGTGATGCTGCTCGCGCCGCTCGCGGCGAGCCTGATCCAGATGGCGATCAGCCGCGCGCGCGAGTTCGAGGCGGATCGCGGCGGCGCGGAAATTTCGGGTGACCCGCAGGCACTGGCCAGTGCCTTGCAGAAGATCCAGCGCTATGCGCAGGGCATTCCGATGCAAGCCGCGGAACGCCACCCGGAAACGGCCCAGATGATGATCATGAACCCCTTGTCGGGCGGCGGCTTGCGTGGCCTGTTCTCGACACACCCGGCCACCGAAGAACGTGTGGCGCGCCTGCTCGAGATGGCGCAGAACTTGGTTCGCTGATTTCGCAAGACGGCGCGCTTGCGCGACTCGGCCCGGCCGGCCCGGTTCCCCGGGCCGGGTGCAGCGACAATCGCCCCCATGGACGTCATTCGCTTCACTGACCTCATCGCCTCCGGCCAGGTTGCCGCTCAACGTGTTTTCATTCGCGCGGACCTGAACGTGCCGCTCGACGCGGCGGGTCGCATCACCGAGGACACGCGGATTCGCGCCTCGGTGCCGTGCATTCAAATGGCCTTGCAGGCCGGTGCTGCGGTGATGGTGACGTCGCACCTCGGCCGGCCCACCGAAGGCCAGCTGGCTCCTGCCGATTCACTCGCACCGGTGGCGCGGCGTTTGGCCGAACTACTGGGGCGCGACGTGCCCTTGCTCGCGAACTGGGTCGATGGCGTCGCGGTGCAGCCGGGGCAAGTCGTGCTGCTCGAGAACTGCCGTGTCAACAAAGGCGAGAAAAAGAACACGCAAGAGCTGTCGCGCCGACTTGCTGCCCTGTGCGACATCTTCGTGCACGACGCCTTCGGCACCGCACACCGTGCCGAGGCCAGCACCTATGGCATCGCCGAGTTCGCCAAATTGGCGTGTGCCGGGCCCTTGCTCGCCGCCGAGATCGACGCCATCCACAGGGCCTTGGCAAATCCGAAGCGGCCCTTGTTCGCCATCGTCGCAGGCAGCAAGGTCAGCACCAAATTGACGATCCTGCAAAGCCTTGCAGCGAAGGTCGACGGGCTCATCGTCGGGGGCGGCATCGCCAACACCTTCATGCTGGCCAGTGGCCTGAATATCGGCAACAGCCTGGCTGAGGCGGGCCTGGTCGACGAGGCCAAGGCGGTCATCGATGCGATGCGCGCACGCGGCGCGGCGGTGCCGATTCCGCTGGACGTGGTGACCGCCAAGGCCTTCAAGTGCGACGCCGCGGCGACGCTCAAGCGCGTCGCGGAGGTGGCCGATGACGACCTGATACTCGATATAGGCCCTGAGACTGCTGCGCTCTTGGCCGAACAATTGAAGGCTGCGGGAACGATTGTCTGGAACGGCCCAATGGGCGTGTTCGAATTCGACGCCTTTGCGCACGGAACCGAAACCGTCGCGCGCGCGATCGCCGCGTCGAGCGCCTTTTCCATCGCCGGTGGCGGCGACACACTGGCGGCGATTGCCAAGTACGGCATCGAGGACAAGATCGGCTACATCTCCACCGGGGGCGGCGCGTTTCTCGAAGTGTTGGAGGGCAAGACCCTGCCGGCGCTCGAGATTCTCAGCCGGCGTGCCGCCCAAGCCGCGCCTCGGTGAATCGTTCACGCTCGGCGCCGGCCGCAGTACCGCGGCGAGTCCACAATGCGCACCGTTGAATCGGCGGCCGACAAGTGGCCAGCCCGCGGCCGACGACAAAAGAGCTTTCTCGGAGATCACCATGCCTCGCGCCACCAAGATCGTTGCGACTCTCGGCCCCGCGTCGAGTTCGCCCGAAGTTCTCGAACGCATGATTCGCGCCGGCGTCGACGTCGTGCGTCTGAACTTCTCGCACGGCACGGCGCATGACCACGTCGCCCGCGCGACGCTGGTGCGTGAGGTGGCGGCGCGCGCCGGCAGGGAAGTGGCGATCATGGTCGACCTGCAAGGACCCAAGATCCGCGTCGGCAAATTCGAGGGCGGCAAGACCTTTCTGGAAGCCGGCCAGAAATTCATTCTCGACGGCGCCAGCACCGAGCTCGGCGACAACGGCCGCGTCGGCTTGGACTACAAGAACCTGCCGCGCGACGTGAAAGCCGGCGACACCCTGCTGCTCAACGACGGCTTGCTCAAACTCAGCGTCGACGCGGTGCATGGCGAGCAGGTTCACACCACCGTCGTGGCGGGCGGCGAACTGTCCAACAACAAGGGTATCAATAGAGCGGGCGGTGGCCTCACTGCGCCGGCGCTGACGGCCAAAGACATGGACGACATCAAGACGGCCATGAGCTTTCAGTGTGAGTACCTGGCGGTGAGTTTTCCAAAGAGTGCGACCGACATGGAAATGGCGCGCCAGCTCGCCAATGTGGCCGGGGAGGGGCAGCGCCACAAGCCGGGCTTGATTGCGAAGATCGAGCGCGTCGAGGCGATTCCCGCCCTTGACGAAATCCTGCGCGCCTCCGACGGCATCATGGTCGCGCGCGGCGATCTCTCCATCGAAGTCGGCAACGCGGCCGTTCCGGCGCTGCAAAAGCGCATGATCCGCCGGGCGCGCGAACTCGACAAGGTGGTCATCACGGCCACGCAAATGATGGAGTCGATGATCGTCAACCCCGTACCCACGCGTGCCGAAGTCAGCGACGTGGCCAATGCCGTACTCGACGGCACCGACGCGGTGATGCTGAGTGCCGAGACGGCGACGGGCAAGTACCCGGTCGAGACGATCCAGCAGATGGACGCAATTTCGCTCGAAGCCGAAAACGCCGACGACGCGACGATTGAAACCGACTTCACCAACAAGCGTTTTGGCCGCATCGACCAGTCGATCGCGATGGGCGCGCTGTTCACGGCACATCACCTGGGTTGCAAAGCGATTCTCGCGCTCACCGAATCAGGCTCGACGGCGCTGTGGATGAGCCGCCACAACATCAAGGTGCCCATCTACGGCTTGACGTCTCAACTCATGGCGCAGCGCAAGATGGCGCTGTACCGTAATGTGCGGCCGCTGTTGATGCCGGCGTTTCGCGACCGCGACCAGGCGCTGGCGAGCGCCGAGGCGCTGCTCGTCGAAAAAGGCGTGCTCAAGTCCGGCGACACTTACGCCATCACTTGCGGCGAACCGATGGGGCATCCCGGCGGCACGAATATGCTCAAAGTGTGCCGCGTCGCCTGAAGGCCGGACTTCGATGAGCGCATCGCTCGCCCTTGAAGATATCGCTGCGGCGGCGCGCCGGCTGCACACTCAGGTGCTCGAGACGCCCTGCCTGCCCTCGCGCACGCTGGGCAAGATGGCCGGCTGCGAAGTCTTTCTGAAATTCGAGAACCAGCAGTTCACCGCCTCATTCAAGGAGCGCGGTGCCTTGAACCGGATTGCGATGTTGAGCGACGCCGAACGCGGTCATGGCGTGCTCACGGTCTCGGCGGGCAACCATGCTCAGGCCGTGGCCTATCACACGCAGCGTCTGGGCATCCCCACCACGGTGGTGATGCCGCGCTTCGCGTCCGCCGTAAAAGTCGAAAACACACGCCGCTTCGGTGCCGACGTGGTGCTCGAAGGCGAGACTTTCGACGACGCGCGACGGCACGGCTTGCAGCTTGCCGAGCAGCGCGGCTTGTTGGTCGTTCACCCCTTCGACGATCTGGCCGTCGCCGCGGGCCAGGGCACGCTGGCGCGCGAGATGCTGGCGCAGCAGCCGAGCATCGATACCTTGCTCATTCCTGTGGGCGGCGGCGGCTTGATCAGCGGCATGGCGGTGGCGGCCCGGGCGCATCGACACCGTGTCGAGGTCATCGGCGTCCAGACGGAGCGCTTCCCCGCCGTGTGGAATGCCATGCGCGGGGGCGACCGTGAAAGCGGCCAGGCGACGATCGCCGACGGCATTGCCGTCAAGCACCCCGGTGCCTTGACCCTGCCCATCATCCGCAGTCATGTCGACGACGTACTGCTGGTGGGCGAGGACGACATCGAGCAGGCGATCGTCTTGCTCATCGAGATCGAAAAGACAGTGGTCGAAGGCGCAGGCGCCGTGGGCCTGGCCGCCCTGCTGCGGCACGGTTCGCGTTTCGCCGGGAAGCGCGTCGGCGTGGTGCTGTCGGGCGGCAATATCGAACCCCTCGTGCTGGCCGAAATCATTCAACGCGCCATGGTGCGCTCAGCGCGCCTGGCGCGATTGCGCGTCGACGTTCGCGACGTACCCGGCGCCCTGGCCGAAGTCTGCAGCGCGCTGGGCCAGCTCGGCGCGAACATCGATGAGGTCAGGCACCAGCGTGCATTCAGCTCGCTGTCGGTCGAGCGCGTGCAGATCGAAGTCGTGGTGCAGACACGCGGCATCGAGCATCTGGAGCGCATCATCGCGGCGATGGCGGCGCAAGGCTTCGCGATCGGGCGCGTCACCTGAACCCGAGTTCACTGGGCCCACCCACGCTGACTACAATCCACGGTCCCATCGGCGTTACAGCGCAGCCCTGCGCGCCGCCAGGCGCTTCAATCACTCGAGGAGAGTCCGCCATGCCAATCGTTTCGATGCGTCAACTCCTGGACCACGCCGCCGAAAACGGCTATGGCATCCCGGCCTTCAACGTCAACAATCTGGAGCAGGTGCAGGCCGTCATGAGCGCTGCCGCGGAGGTGGGCGCACCGGTCATCCTGCAGGCCAGTGCGGGTGCTCGCAAGTATGCCGGCGAGCCCTTCATCAAACACCTGATCCAGGCGGCCCTCGAGAGCTGGCCGAGCGTGCCGCTCGTGATGCACCAGGACCATGGCCAGAGCCCCGACGTATGTGCCGGCGCCATCAAGCTGGGTTTCAGCTCGGTGATGATGGACGGTTCGCTGCAGGCTGACGGCAAGTCGATCGCGAGTTACGACTACAACGTCGATGTGACGCGCAAAGTGGTCGCCATGGCCCACGTGCTGGGCGTCACCGTCGAGGGCGAACTCGGTTGCCTGGGCTCGCTGGAGACGATGCGCGGCGACAAGGAAGACGGCCACGGGACGGAAGCGACGATGACGATGGAGCAATTGCTCACCGACCCCGAACAGGCGGCAGACTTCGTCAAGAAGACTCAACTCGACGCCCTGGCCATCGCCATCGGCACGAGCCACGGCGCCTACAAATTCAGCCGCAAGCCCACGGGCGACATTCTGGCCATCAACCGCATCAAGGAAATCCACCGCCGCATTCCGAACACCCACCTCGTGATGCACGGCTCCTCCAGCGTGCCTCAGGACTTGCTGGAAGAGATTCGCCAATACGGCGGCAAGATGAAAGAGACCTATGGCGTGCCTGTTGAAGAAATCCAGGAAGCCATCAAACACGGTGTTCGAAAGATCAATATCGATACCGACATTCGCCTGGCGATGACCGGGGCGATCCGCAAGTACATGGCGCAAAACCCCGACAAGTTCGACCCGCGCGACTACCTCAAGCCGGCGCGCGAAGCTGCCAAGGGGATCTGCAAACAACGCTACCAGCAGTTCGGCTGCGAAGGTCAGGCGGGCAAGATCAAGGCGATGCCGTTGACCGACGTCGCCAAGCGTTACGCGAAGGGCGAGCTGGCACAGATGGTTATGTAGCGCCTTCGGCCAGACGGTTGGTCAGGGCGGAATCCCGGCCTGCGCCGGGATGCGTGTTCTTGGCCCGGGCGCACCCTGCGGCCGGCTATCATCAACCCGCTTCAGGTGCGTCCGGCCTCCCGGCCGGGCGTTAAACGGGAAGCAGGTGACGCTGCCTTGACGGGCAGCCAGGCCTGCGCTGCCCCCGCACCGGTAAGCAGGTGAAGGCTCAATCACGAAGCCACTGCGGGAACTCCACCCGTGGGAAGGCGATCGAGCTGCGGCGCCTCATTGAGGAGTCGACCTGCGAGCCCGGATACCGGCCTGCATGCACCGCCGCCGGTGCGTACCCGCGCCGGCATTTGCCACCGACGCAGCCTGCGGGGACGCTTGCTGCATGGAGTTGCTTCGATGCACGCGTTTCCCTATCGGCCTGCCGCGCTTTGCGCTCCAGGCCTTCTTGCACTTTCTCTGATTGCCTTCACGGCGCGCGCTGCCGAGTCGACGCAATTGCCGGGCGTCGTCGTGACCGCCGCGCGCAGCGCCCAAGCCCTGGCCAACACCCTGGCCGACGTGCGCGTCATCGATGCGCAGGCCATTCGCGACGCCGGGGCGAGCACGCTGGCCGAAGTGTTGCGCTTGCACGGCGGCGTGGAGATCGCGTCCAACGGCGGGCCTGGCCAGGTGTCGTCGATCTTCATGCGTGGATCGAACGCCAATCATGTCGTGCTGTTGATCGACGGCGTGCGCATCAATTCGGCCACTGCCGGCCTGAATGCGTGGGAGAACATTGCGCTGGCGCAAATCGAACGCATCGAGATCGTGCGCGGTGCGGCGAGCAGCCTGTATGGCGCTGACGCCATCGGCGGCGTGATTCAAATCTTCACGCGCAACGGCGCGCGAACCGAGGCTCGTGTGGGCGTGGGCAGTTGGCGTGGCCGTGAAGCTTCTGTCGGGTTGGGGCGCGAGTTCGGTGCAAGCCGGCTTTCCTTGCAAGCGGCGTATGGCGAATCGCGAGCCTTTTCGGCGACCAACCAGGGCAATGCTTTGTCCTTCAACGCCGACGACGACCCGTATCGCAACACCAACCTCGGCGTTGCGCTCGAACACGAATGGGCGAGCGGCCAAAGCGTCGTGGGCCGACTCCTGCACAGCCAAGGCAGCACCTCTTTCGACTGCGGGCCGGGCAATGACGACGTGAATCGGCAACGCCTCGCGACGTTCTCGCTCGAAAGCCGCAACCGCCTTGCCGCCGGTTGGCGAAGTGCCCTGCGAATGGCGCGGGGCACCGATGACAGCGCGATCACCGGCAACTGTGCCGGCCTGTTCCGCACCGACCATGACCAATTGAGCTGGCAGAACGACATCGACGCCCTGGGCGGTCTCGCCGTAACAGGAGCGGAAATGCGACGCGAGCGGGTCGGCAGCGATACCGCTTACAACCAGACCTCGCGAAACGTCGCTGCGGTCTTCGGCGCCTACTCGGCAACGCTGAACTCGCATCTGTGGCAGTCGGCATTGCGCGTCGACGACAACTCGCAATTCGGCGCCCACACAACCGGCAACCTGGCCTATGGCTATCGCTTCACGCCGCAGTGGCGCGGCTCAGTGGGCGTGGGCAATGCGTTCAAGGCGCCGAGCTTCAACGATTTGTACTATCCCTCCAGTTTTGGTTTCTCGGGCAATCCGCAGCTCAAATCGGAGCGTTCGCGCAGCGCCGAAGTCGCAGCCAATTTCGACAACGGCGCATTGCAGGGTGCATTGGTGTTGTTCGAGAACCGGGTGCACGACTTGATTGCAATCGATCCGACTTTCTCCACCGTGATCAATGTCAACCGGGCTCGCATATACGGGGCCACCTTGAGCGCTGCCGTCGTGCAAACGCCATGGGTGGCACGCGGCGAAGTCACTCGCCAAGAAGCGACCGACAGCGAAACCGGGAATCGACTGGCGCGCCGGGCGCGCCAGCACGGCAGCGCGAGCGTCACCGCCACGCCGGGTCCGTGGCGCATGGGTCTCGAATGGCTGATCAGCGGTGCGCGCTTCGACGTTGCGAGCAACACTTCAGGGTCGCGCATGGGCGGCTACAGTGTGTTCAATGTGCACGCGGCCTATGCCATCACGCCGCACGTCAGCGTGCTTGCACGTCTGAACAACGCCGGCGACCGGCGCTATGAACTCGCGCAGGGCTACAACACCCCGTCGCGCAATGTGTTCGTGGCGCTTCAGTATGCGGCGCCCTAGAAGAGCATCCGGCGATACGCTGCGAGGATGGCGCACGATGATCCGGGCAGGGCGCATCTGGGGGGTACTGGTCTTGCTCTCGCTGCTGGCGCTGCTGGTGGCCCTGAGTGTGGGCAGCAGCCCGATCGCATTGCCCGAGCTGTTGCGCCTGCTGCTGCAACCTGACGCCAGTGCGAACGCCGATGTGCTGTATGGCCTGCGCCTGCCGCGCGGGTTGGCCGCTTTCGCAACCGGTGGATTGCTCGCGATGGCCGGGGCCCTGTTGCAAGTGTTGCTGCGCAACCCCCTTGCCGACCCCTATGTGCTCGGCACGTCGGGCGGCGCCGCGGTGGGAGCGCTGCTGGCGATGCTGCTCGGTCTGGGAGCCGCCTGGGTGCAATTCGGCGCGTTCGGCGGGGCCATGTTGTCGATCGTTCTCGTGTTCGGACTCGCGCAGCGCGACTTGGCGCGCCACTCACTCTCGGGTAGTTCCAGCGAGACCGCGCCGCGCCTGCTTCTCACCGGTGTGATGTTTGCCGCGCTGTGGTCGGCCCTGATCGCCCTGCTGCTGCTGCACGCCCCCCAGGCGCACCTGCGCGGCATGCTGTTCTGGCTCAGTGGCGACTTGAGCGGCGTGGCATCGCCGCTCTGGCCACTCGCCACGCTGGCTTTGCTGCTGCTGGCTACGTTGCCGCTGGCGCGCGAACTCAATGTGCTGTTGCGCGGCGTGGCGATTGCACACACCCTGGGCGTCGACGCTGCAGCGCTGCGGCGTAAAGTCTATCTGCTCGCCTCGCTCGCGACGGCGGTTGCGGTCACGACGGCCGGCAGCATCGGCTTCGTCGGCTTGGTGGTTCCGCACGCGTTGCGCCTCTTGCTCGGCAACGACCAGCGCATCCTGTTGCCGGCCTGTGCCCTGGGTGGCGGCATCTTGCTGGTCCTCGCCGACACGGCGGCGCGCAGTCTTGTCGCCCCCCAGCAATTGCCGGTGGGCGTCCTCACGGCCCTGTTCGGTGTGCCGACGTTTCTGTTCCTGTTGCTGCAACGAGGCGCGCCGCGATGAACGGTGCATTGGAGCAAACAGCTTGCCCATTGCTCGCCACTCGTGACATGCGGGTGCGCGCCGGCTCACGCAGCTTGATCGAGGGCCTGTCGCTGAAAGTCCAGCGTGGCCAGACCTGGTGCGTCATCGGCGCCAACGGCAGCGGCAAGACAAGTCTGCTGCACACGCTCGCCGGCTTGCGCAGGCCGGACGCGGGCTACGTCGAACTGCAAGGGCGGTCGCTCTCCGCCTGGCCTCTGGCGCAGGCTGCGCGCCTGCGTGGCCTGTTGCCGCAGGCCTTGCACGACGCCTTCAGCGCGACTGCGCTGGACGTGGTCATGATGGGACGCCACCCGCACCTGCAGCGCTGGGCGTGGGGTTGCGATGTGGATCGAGGCCTGGCGCTGCAGGCGCTGCGCAGCGTCGACCTCGAAGGGCTCGCGCAATCGGACGTGCTCACGCTGTCGGGTGGCGAGCGCCAGCGAGTCGGCATCGCCGCTTTGCTGGCGCAAGACCCCTTGCTGCTCTTGCTCGACGAGCCGCTGGCGCACCTCGACCTGAAACACCAGATCAGCGTGCTCGAGCATCTTGCGCAGCTGGCACGGCGCGACGGCAAGGCGGTGATGCTGTCGATCCACGACCTCAACCTGGCGCGCCGCTTCGCGACCCATGTGCTATTGCTCGGCGGCGCTGCGAAGCCACGGTTCGGGCCGGTGGACGAAGTGATGACGCAAGAGGCTCTGAGCCAGGCCTTCGGCCACACCGTCATGCGCGTCAACGTCGGCGCGCAAACGCTGTTCGTTCCGGTATGAACCCGCCCGAGCGCGCCCGGCCACGAAGGGACCCTTGGCGTCTCCGGGCAAATGCCGGAGCGCGCAGCACGCAGCGACTCCAGTGTGCGACCTGGCAAGTCGTGCGCCGAACGCGTCTGGCCTGCACGCCTGTGATTGCGGTGCTCGCCCTGGCCCTGTGCGGTTCGTTTCTGTCCGGACCAGGGGCACAAGCCGCGGCCATGAATATTCAGGACGACGCGGGCGAATCGATTGCGCTGGCCGCGCCCGCAATGCGCATCGTCAGTCTCGCGCCACACCTCACGGAACAATTGTTCGCGGTCGGCGCCGGCGCGCAAATCGTCGGTGTCGTCGCCTACAGCGACTATCCGAGCCAGGCGCGCCAACTGCCCCAGGTTGGCGACAGTGCACAGCTCGACCTGGAACGCATCGTCATGCTGCGGCCCGACCTCATCGTCGCCTGGCGAAGCGGCAACTCAGCCCAGCAATTGCAGCGTTTGGCTGCCTTGGGCCTGCCGATTTACCTCAGCGAGTCGCGCGAGTTGGCAGACATCTCCAGCACTCTGCGCCGCCTGGGCCGACTCACCGGCCGGGATGCCCTCGCCGATCAACAGGCACAGCGTTTCGATGCGGCCGTAGCGGCCTTGCGCCAGCGCTACGCGCAGCGCAGCGAAGTGCGCGTGTTCTATCAAATCTGGCCGCAGCCCCTGCTGACGATCAATGGCACCCACATGATCGGTCAGGCGCTCACGCTCTGCGGCGCACGCAACATCTTCGCCGAGCTGGGCGCCTTGACACCGGCCATCGGCGAAGAGGCGGTGCTCGCCGCCGACCCCGACGCCATCGTCACCGGCGTCGTGCCGGGCAGCGCTGCCGACGAGCTGGGCCTGTGGCGCAAGCACAGGGGTTTGCGCGCGCAAGCCCTGGGCAACCTCATCGGCGTCAACCCCGACACCTTGCATCGCCAGTCGCACCGCATCCTCGAGGGCGTCGCCGAGTTGTGCGAGAAGCTCGACGCGGCGCGTCAGCGCAGCCGGGCTGCGCCCGCACTGAGCAGGGTGCCTGAACGTGTTGATCCGCCCCAAGCGACTCCAAGGGCGACGCAGGTGCCACTGCGGCGCGTCGATTCGGGAGCGACCCGGCCCTGACTCAAAGCTCGAGGTCGATCCCGTCCAGCTTGTGGTTCTGCCCGCCGCGGCAGGCGATCTTCAGCGCACCGATGCGATTGCCCAGGGCCGCGCAGCGCGGGAGCGGCCAGCCGCGTTGCAAGCCATAGAGCAAGGCGGCGCGAAACGCGTCGCCGCAGCCGGTGGGGTCGAGCACTTCGCGCGCGGGCACGCCACCGAGCAGGGTGCGCACGCCTTGCTGCCAGATTTCGCAGCCCTGGGCGCCCAAGGTGACGACCACGCCGCGCAGGGGCATGCGCGACAGCGATTCCAGCGTGTGGCCGGTGCGCTCGCACAACATGCGCGCTTCATAGTCGTTCATCGCGACCCAACTCGCCTGCGCCACGAAGGCCCGCAGCTCGGCGCCGTCGAACATCGGCAATTGCTGACCCGGATCGAAGATGAACGGCACCCCCGCCGCGGCGAGTTGTGCGGCGTGCACCAGCATCGCGTCGCGCCCGTCGGGCGAGACAATGGCAAGGTCCAGGTCGGCGCGCTCCGGCACCGCGATCTGGTGCGCTGATTGCATGGCCCCGGGATGGAAGGCGGTGATCTGGTTGTTGTCTTGGTCGGTGATGATGATCGCCTGGGCGGTATAGCTGTCGGCCACGGTGCGAACGAACTCCGTGCTTGCGCCCCAGGAGCGCAGCCGCTCCAGATAAGCCTGGCCGTCCTGGCCGATTGCCGCCATCACGAGCGGTTCGCCGCCCAGCGCCGCCAAGGTGTAGGCGATGTTGCCAGCGCAGCCGCCGAATTCGCGGCGCAGCGTGGGCACCAGGAACGAGACGTTCAGGATGTGCACTTGCTCGGGCAGGATCTGCTGCGCAAATCGGCCCGGGAAGGTGGTGATGGTGTCGAACGCGAGCGAACCGCAAATCAATGCCGCCATGAAGGCTCCCAAGGGTGGGGGGTAAAGCGATGCAAACGCGGTTTCGGCCCGAGAGCCTGCCGGGGACTCCAGCGCATCCGCGTCACGGGTAGAAGATCTCCACGGTATAGCCGGTGACGAGCGGCGTTCCCGCGGCGAGCAGGAGTTGCAACTGCGCTTCGCCAGCAGGTTCCAGCACTGCACGCGCGACGCGAAAGTCCTGTGGCGACAACGCCTTGCGCGCGAGCAGGATGCCGCTCGCATCGGTCAAACTCAGGTCGACCCAGGGCATGGCCAGGGCGAGCGCGCCGCGGTTGCGCAATACCACCGAGACGCGAAACTGATTGGCGCCTGGGGCGCGCGCGAAGCTCGTGCTTTGCACGGCGATGTCGTCGATGCGCCGCGGCGCTTCGATCGTACATTGCGCCAGAGTGCACCATTGGGCCAGCAGGGGCAGGGTCAGCGGCCAGCGCGCGGCGATCGGGTCGCGCCAATGATGAGCGACCTGCAGGGCCAGCGTTGCCAGCAGTGCCAGCGCCAGCAGCGACAACAAGCCGCGCACCCAGGGCCGATGCCAGCGCTCCGACGCCTCGGCCTGGCGCAGAAACTCCGGTGCGACAGACGTGTCGTGGTCCAGCGCTTCGCCGTCGTCAACCGGCATTTCGGAGTCGTGCAAGCTCAAAGGCGCCACGTCCTGGGTGGGCGGCTCGGCGTCGTAGCGCGAGGCGTCGAATCCGGTGGATGGGACCGCAGTGAAGCGGCTGTTCGTGTCCGCACCCGTGATGCCGTGACGCTCGGGAAACAATTCGGCGCCCAGCCGCTCGACGAGTGACGGGTCCTGCCTCTCATTGCCGGGATCGAACCCCTGCGTGGCCTCGGGAGCGCGTGCGGCTGTGCGCGGCAGGGTCACGGCAGGCGCGGCGATCGCTGCGGCTGTGGCCACGCGCACCGGTTCATCATGCCTCGAGGGTTCACCCAGAGTGCCCGCCAACGAACCCGGTGCCGAGTCGCGGTCCAGATCGAACAAACCCTCGAGCGCGTTGAACACCTCGTTGCAACGCCCGCAGCGCACCCAGCCCTGTGAGACTTTGAGCTGATCCTGCACGACGCGAAAGACAGTGCCGCAGGCTGTGCAAGAGGTGGCCAGACTCATGGAGAGATCATGCCATGCGGCGCTGCGCCGTCATCAGGATCCAGCCGTCTTCGGCGTCGCTCACTTCGAGGGCAAGCCAAGGCGAGTAGGCCTGGGCCAGCTCGGCGCCTTGGCGCTCCAGGATGCCCGCCAGGACCAGGCTGCCGCCCGGTTCGACAAACGCAGCGAGCAAGGGCGCGAGCAGCTTCAGAGGCGCCGCCAGGATGTTGGCCAGGACGAGTTCATAAACGCCTTGCGCGCCTTCGGGGGCATCGGCGTGCACGGCCACGCCGACGCCATTGTCTTGCGCATTCGCTCGCGTGGCGCCGACGGCAATCGCGTCGATATCGATGGCGTCGACGCCGCGAGCGCCATGCAGGGCAGCGGCGATCGCCAGGATGCCCGAGCCGCAACCGTAGTCCAGGACGCGGCGCCACGGTGCATCACTGGACGCATGGCGCGCGATCCAGCGCAGGCACATGCGTGTCGTGGGGTGGGTGCCGGTGCCAAAGGCCTGGCCGGGGTCGAGCCTGATGACGCGCTGTGCGTCCCGGGGCGGCTCATGCCAACTCGGCACAATCCAGAAGCCCGGCGCGATTTGATGGGGCATGAACTGCGCCTGTGTGAGCCGGACCCAGTCGCAGTTCGGCACTTCGGCGATGGATTGCAACTCCAGGCAACCCTCCTGGGCGAGCAACCAGGTCGCGGCTCGGGTCGCATCGGCTTCGGCGTGGAACAGTGCCGTCAGTGCCGACCGATTCCATCCCGCGTCGGTCACCGGAAGGCCGGGTTCGGCGAACAGCGCCTGCTCGGCACCGCCATCGGCGTCGGCGTCCTGCACGCAGACCGACAGCGCGCCGAGTTCATCGATCAGGGCCTGCGAGCTGCGCTCGACGCAGTCCTGGGGTGCCAGGAAGGACACTTCGAACATCGGCTGCGGTCACTGGCACACCAGAAGCGCTCAGCGCTTATGCTGGCCCATCCAGCCTTCGAGGTAGTGGATGCTGGTGCCGCCCTCGACGAACTTGGCGTCGACCATCAGTTCGCGGTGCAGCGGGATATTCGTCAGAATGCCTTCGACGACAGTCTCCGACAGCGCAATGCGCATGCGTGCCAGCGCCTGGTCGCGCGTGTCGCCGTGCACGATGATCTTGCCGATCATCGAGTCGTAGTGCGGAGGGACGAAATAATTGGTGTAGGCGTGTGAATCGACGCGCACCCCTGGCCCACCCGGTGGGTGCCACATCGTGATGCGCCCTGGCGAGGGCGTGAACTTGTAGGGGTCCTCGGCATTGATGCGGCATTCGATGGCGTGGCCGCGTACCTGGATGTTGCGCTGCGTGAACGGCAATTTTTCTCCGGCCGCGACCCGAATCTGCATCTGCACGATGTCGACGCCCGTCACCATCTCGGTCACCGGGTGTTCCACCTGCACCCGCGTGTTCATCTCGATGAAGTAGAACTCGCCGCCCTCGTAGAGAAACTCGAACGTGCCCGCGCCGCGGTAAGCGATGCGTTTGCACGCCGCAGTGCAGCGCTCCCCGACTTTTTCGATGGCGCGCCGGGCAATGCCGGGAGCCGGCGCCTCTTCGATGATTTTCTGGTGGCGGCGCTGCATCGAGCAGTCGCGCTCGCCGAGCCAGACGGCGTTCTTGTGCTCGTCGGCGAGCACCTGGATTTCGATGTGGCGCGGGTTCTCCAGGAACTTTTCCATGTAGACCGACGGGTTGCCGAACGCCGCGCCGGCTTCGGCGCGTGTCGTCTGCACCGCATGGATGAGTGCGGCTTCGGTGTGCACGACGCGCATGCCGCGCCCGCCGCCACCGCCCGACGCCTTGATGATGACGGGGTAGCCGATCGCGCGCGCTTGGCGAATGGTTTCCTTCGGGTCGTCGGGCAGCGCGTCGTCCGAGCCCGGCACGCAGGGCACGCCGGCCTTGATCATGGCCTGCTTGGCCGCGACCTTGTCGCCCATGGTGCGGATCGCCTCCGGCGTCGGACCGATGAAGGTGAAGCCGCTGCGCTCAACGCGTTCGGCGAAGTCGGCGTTTTCCGACAGGAAGCCGTAGCCGGGGTGGATGGCCTCGGCGTCGGTCACCTCGGCCGTCGAGATGATCGCCGGCATATTGAGGTAGCTGTGCGCGGAGGCCGCCGGCCCGATGCAAACCGCTTCGTCGGCCAGTTTCACGTATTTCGCGTCGCGATCGGCCTCGGAGTAGACGACGACCGACTTGATGCCCATTTCGCGACACGCGCGCTGGATGCGCAGTGCAATTTCGCCTCGATTGGCGATGAGAATCTTCTTGAACATGGTGCCTCGGCTCAATCGCCCTGGCGGGCTGCGCCCGCAGCGCAATGTGGCTTCGCCCGCGCTGGCGCGCGAACTCCGCGATTCGCGATGAGGATCTTCTTGAACATGGCGCCCTATTCGATGACGAACAAGGGCTGGCCGAACTCCACCGCCTGACCGTTTTCGCACAAGATGCTCTTGATCGTGCCGGCCTTGTCGGCCTCGATCTCGTTCATGATCTTCATCGCTTCAATGATGCAGATCGGCTCGCCTTCCTTCACCATCGAGCCCACTTCGACCAGCGGCTTCCCGCCTGGGCTGGCCGAGCGGTAGAACGTTCCGACCATCGGCGCCTTCACACTATGGCCC
>JBAQUQ010000273.1:0-7928 GCA_049297615.1 Burkholderiaceae bacterium | reverse complement strand
GGGGGCACCGCCGCCGCCCTGCCGCCACGACGCAGGCCGGTTGAGATTACGCGCACAGACGCCTCTGGGCCGAAAGCAGCATCACGCGCGCTGTTGCAGTCCTGACGCAACTCGAGGTGGCCAGTTTCATCCTAGGGCGTCGCTTTGCCGCAGATGGCCGTGACGACGATGTCCTGGTTCGTGGTCGTGTTGTTGAAAACCTGCACCTGCCACTGGGTGTCCTGCGCCTGGCCGGCTGGGCCGCCCGGCTGACTCGACAGCACGATGACCATGCCGACTCCGCCATTGGCACCTGGCGCCCCCAAATTCTGTCCCTTGAAGCCCCCACCCAGGACACGCTTGCCCGCCGAGCAACTCGCCGTGAAAGTCGGTGCCGGCCCGGATGTCTGCGCGCTGGAAACATGGTTCTGTTTGACGATCTCGTAGCCCGTAATGCCCTGGTCGATGGCGTTGGCGAGCGCCTGGAAATTCTGATTGACCTGGGAGGCATTGGCGGGAGTGCCCGCCGTGAACGAATTCGGAACCGTGGTTTGCGCAATCGTCGCGCCGGCGGCGATGCAAAGCACGAAGGCAAGAGCGGACTTCCTCATGCGTCATCTCCCTTCTTCGGTGAATGTCTATTGCCAGGTGCCGTTGTCCCAACTGCCCTGGTTCCACAGCAGCGGGCCCGCCGTGGAATTCGATGCTGGAGCGCCGCTTCCTCCGCCGCAACCGGCAAGCACAGCGCACAGCAGAATCAAGCCAAGCGAAATTCGTCTCATAACGACCTCAGGCGAGTCGACAAGGGGGCAGGCACCAGCATCGAATTCTGTGCCGATTGAACGGTGTGGCATCTGCGGCCGTGTGCGTTTCGCGGTTAGAGTTCTCGCTGAGGCCGCTTGGCACGGCGGCTCCGGCAAGGACACCCTCTAGCGACTCACATGCAGTTCGTACCCGCCGTCCAGGCGCCAGCCAGCAGCACGGAACAGGCCTGGAGCCTGGCTTTTTTCGAGGGCAGGCTGCTGCTGCCGCAAGACGAGGTGTCGAGCTTGCAGCCCAGCCACCCGTCTGCGTTTCTGGTGGCCGCGAGCGCGCGCCATTACCTGGGCCGTCTCGACGGAATCGATTGCTGGGCCTTGCGCGTCGCCGAGCCCCCTGCCGGCTGGCGCGCCGTGCCGCTGCGTGCGGCGATGATGAACCTGCCCGCGCCGCTGAGCGCCGTGGCGGGCCGCGCTTCCCAGGTGCTCGAGTGGGACCGCACGCACCGCTTTTGCGGCGCCTGCGGCACACCCACCGAACTGCACGTCAGCGACCGTGCTCGCTCTTGCCCCGCGTGCAAGCATGTCGCCTACCCGCGCGTCACGCCGGCCATGATGACCCTGGTGTGGCGTGGCCGTGAATTGCTGCTGGCGCGCTCGCCGCACTACGCGCCGGGCATTTTCAGTGCCTTGGCCGGATTCGTCGAGGCCGGTGAATCACTCGAGGATTGCATCCACCGCGAGGTGGCCGAAGAGGTGGGGGTCCAGGTCGCCGACCTGCGCTACTACGGCAGCCAGAGCTGGCCGTTCCCGAACAGCCTGATGGTCGCGTACACGGCGCGTTGGGTCAGCGGTGAGATCGTGCCGCAGGCCGCAGAGATTGAAGCCGCGTTCTGGTACGACATCGACGCCCTGCCCGGCATTCCGCCGCGCTTCAGCATCTCCGGGCATTTGATCCGCGACACGGTGCGACTGCTGCGCGACACTGCGCTGTAAATCGACCCGGGCGAAGGCATGTCGAGCACGATCAGGATCATTTCGTCGATGGCGACGCGCCAGCTGCTGGCCGACCTCGTCGCCCAGTACCGTGGCCAGTGCGCACAAGAAGTGGCCGTCGAATCGGTCGGGGGCGTCGATGCCGCCAAACGCGTGCAGATGGGCGAGGCGTTCGACGCCGTGGTGCTGGCCGCCGATGCCATCGATCGCTTGATCCAGGCCGGGAGAATCGTCGCTGCGAGCCGTGTCGACTTGGTCGAGTCGGGCGTGGCCATCGCCGTGCGAGCCGGTGCGCCGCAGCCTGACGTCGGTTCGGAAGAAGCCGTCAAGCGCGCCGTGCTCGGCGCGCGCAAGCTCGGTTATTCCACGGGTCCGAGCGGCGTGCATTTGGCGCAATTGTTCGAACGTTGGGGAATCGCCCAGACGATCAAGGAGCGCATCGTGCAGGCGCCGCCCGGCGTGCCGGTCGGTGACTTGCTTGCCAAGAGCGAAGTCGATCTCGGGTTTCAACAACTCAGCGAATTGATGCATCTGAGCGGCATTGCCGTGCTCGGCCCACTGCCGCCGGAGATTCAGATCGTGACCAGGTTTTCAGCGGGCGTGTCGGTGAGTTCGACCCAGGCCGATGCGGTGCGCGCATTGCTCGACTTCATGGCATCGCCGCAGGCCGATGCGGCGAAACGCCGCAACGGCCTGCAGCCCTGTTGATCGGGCTGGGCCGCGCGGCGCTGCAGCGCCGCCGCCGGAAACGGCCATCCGCGGGCGAACCATGCGCCGCCAGGGATGGCCGGCAATGAAGCTCAGCTCGATTGCACGGCGATCCGCCGCGGCTGCGCATAGACCTGCTTGGGGATGCGCAGCGTGAGCACGCCGTCCGTCAGATTGGCTTCGATCTTCGTCGTGTCGAGTTCGCGGCTGAGCGTGAACGCGCGGCGATAGCGCGGAACGCGCACTTCGGCGTAGACCGCTTCCAGGCCGCCCGGCGTTTGCGGCTGCACACCGCCCTCGATCAACAGCGAGTCGCCGTCGATCCTGAGCTCCAGATTGTCCTTGTTCACGCCCGGCATATCGGCCAGCAATGTGATGCCCGAGTCGTTCTCGAACACGTCCACGTCGGGCAGTGCCGCGCGCTGCAGTTCCTTTTCAGAGGCAGTCTGGGTCAATTGCTTGTTGTCGCTCATGATGGGTTCTCCTTGGATGTCGCTCGCCTCACTGCACCGTGATGCGCTTGGGTTGGGCCGATTCGCGGCGCGCCACGCTCACCTGCAGCACGCCGTCGCGGTAACTGGCATTGACGTGTTCGGGGTCCACGTCGTCGGGCAAGGCGATCGCCCGCACGAAGCTGCCCGTGCCGCGCTCGCGGGTGTAGACGTTGAGCTTGGGGTCGTCCACGGGAAAGCCCGAAGCGCGCTCCCCGGCGATGCGCAAGACGCCGCGGTCGAGCGTGACCTCGATCTTCGATGAGTCCAGTCCAGGCGCGAAGGCGTAGATCTCCACGCTGCTGGGCGTGCGCCCGACATTGACGGCCGGCCAGGTGCCCGGCGTCACCGAACGAATGCTGCTCGGAAGGCCCGAGACGCCGAAAGCGTCGTCGATGTCGCGGCGCAGGCGCTCGAATTGTCCGAACAGACTCGATGGATAGTTCAGCATTGATACGTACATGGCAGTCCTCCGTTCACGGTTGGCACCGGCCGCAAACCTTGACCGGCCGGTTCCCTCCAGAGATAGGTGCGGGAGCGGCGCTTTCAAGGGGCTGCACGCCGCGCCGCGCGAATAACGCAGGCCGGGGCCGTGCACGGTGTCGGCGCAGTCGGTCGTCAGCGAAGCGGGCGACTTTTTTGTTCATCCCGCCGGACACGCCGCACGAGGCGATCAATCTGAGCACGACGGAAGCGGCACGCGCCATCGTGTCGCGCAATGACCCGGCGGAACAAGACCGGGTAGTGCCCTACGAGGAATAGCCGCTGCGCGGATGGAGCTTCGCACCCGGGCCGCCTGCCCAAAACCTTCAGGCACAGACCTCGTTGAACAGAACTACCTCTTGACAGAAAGAAGCCATATCAACTCTTCGCGTTGGGGATCAACAGACATCCGCACTGGGTTCCCAGCGCTAAACTCGGCCTCTGCACGCACCCGGAGTAACACATGAAGTCGCCGCGCGTCATCTCCGACCCCGAGATTCTTGGCGGGACACCTGTTTTTGTCGGAACACGCGTCCCGGTGCGCATCTTGTTCGAGCACCTCGAAGCTGGCGATCCGTTGGAGGTTTTCCTCGAGGACTTCCCTTCGGTCAGCCGGAACCTTGCAGTGCAGGTACTCGAGGACGCCAAAGCCGCTCTCGTCCTCGATGCGGATCCTGCTTGACGAGTCAGTCCCCGGTCGGCTCGGCCCGCTGTTGGTAGGCCACACGGCAACGACAGTTCAACGGCGAGGTTGGGCCAGCGCCGAGAACGGCAAGCTTCTCGCGCTCGCCGCCGACGAGTTCGATGTATTGCTGACTGCGGACAAGGGCATGGAGTACCAGCAAAATTTGGCGACGCTTCCGATGTCCATCCTTATCGTGGTTGCACGCAGCAACCGGATAGAGGACCTGGCGCCCGCGATACCGACCATCCTGGCGGCGCTCGCCGAGCTTCCACCGCGTGCGCTGCGCAAGATTGCTGTCTGACCCGCACATCAAGGCGCACGAAACGATGCACCTCAGTGCGAGCGGGCCGGCACATGCAATCGTTTGGCGCAATCAGCCGGCCGGGCAGCACCGGGTGATGCCCTACACAGCGCACCGCTTCTGATGTCATGCTGAACCAAGGGAAGCGCGGCGCTGGCCGAGGGCTGAGTCAGCGGTGGGGTCCCGACTTGCGCCGGGACGACGCAGTTCAACGGTTCCGGTGCGAGTGTCTACCACGCTGCCATCATGCCACCGCCGCCTGCTCGCGCAGCGCGGCGACCTGCTCGTTCGAATAGCCCAGTGCAGCGAGCAATTGATCGGTGTGCTCGCCGCATTTCGGTGGATCGAGGCGTACCCCCAGGCGCTGGCCGGCGAGTGTGATCGGGAACAGCGTCGTCTTCACTGTCCGGCCGGCGTTCGCGCCATCGGGCAGGCGGATGTCGGCCAGGCCCCCGGTGCCGAGCAAGTGCGGGTCGTCGTACAACTCTTCGGGTTTGCTGATCGGCGCGAACGGCAGGCCCGCGTCTTCCATGAGCCGGGTCAGGTCGGCGGCGCTGCGATGGGCGAGGCGTTCGCGCAAAGCCTTCAGCAAGGGCTCGCGCTTCTCGACGCGCTGGTTGTTGGTCGCGTAGGCGGGCTCGGCTTTGAGATCGGCAAAGCCCAGACAATCGCAAAACGCCAGCCACTGCGAATCACTGACGGCGCCCAGAAAAATCTGCTCGCCGTCCTTGACCGTGAACACGTCGTACACCGCCCAGGGGCTGACACGCGCAGGCATCGGCGCCGCGGCTTTGCCCGTCATCGCGTACTGCAGCATGTGCTGGCCGACGAGAAACACGTTGTTCTCGAACAGGGCCGCCTGCACCTCCATGCCCTTGCCGGTGATCGAGCGTTGCACCAGGGCACCCAGGGCGCCGATCGCGCCGAACATCCCGCCCATGATGTCGTTCACACTGCTGCCGGCGCGCAGCGGGTCGCCCGGGCGGCCCGTCATATAGGCCAGGCCGCCCATCATCTGCACCACTTCGTCCAGCGCCGTGCGGTGTTCGTAGGGGCCGGGCAGAAAACCCTTGTGCGCCACATAGATCAGGCCCTGGTTGACTTTGGACAAGGACTCGTAGTCGAGCCCGTATTTGCTCATCGTGCCGGGCTTGAAGTTCTCGGCGACGATATCGGCGCTCGCCGCGAGCTTGCGCGCCACGGCCGCGCCTTCAGGCCTTTGCAGGTCGATCGCGATGCTCTTCTTGTTGCGGTTGAACATCGGAAAAAAGCCGGTGCCGGCGCCGAGCAAGGTTCGTGTGCGATCGCCCTCGAGCGGCTCGACCTTGATGACCTCGGCGCCCATGTCGGCCAGCACCATGCCGCAGGTCGGGCCCATCACCATGTGCGTGAATTCGACGACCCTCAGGCCGGACAGGGGCTGGGCCGCGGCGCTAGCACTTTGCATCACTGCATCTTAGACTCAGCTTGCAGGCCACCAGCGCCGTGTCGCGCGCCAGGGCCACTGCTGAGAGGTCAAGCGATGATTGCCGTGATCTTCGAAGTCGTGCCGCGCCAGGGTCAACGCGATGCCTACCTGGGTGCTGCCGCCGACCTGGGGCGCCATCTGCAAGAGGCCGATGGTTTTGTCTCGATCGAACGATTCGAGAGCCTCAGCCAGCCGGGCAAGCTCTTGTCCCTGTCGATCTGGCGAGACGAGGAGGCGCTGCGGCGTTGGCGCAATCTCGAACCCCATCGGCGCGCTCAAGCGGCCGGGCGTGAACACATCTTCGAGGACTATCGATTGCGCGTGGCGGCTGTGATTCGCGACTACGGCCTGATCGACAGGACCGACGCGCCGCAGGATTCGAAGGCGCGACACGGCTGAGGCCTCCCGAGCCGCCGGTCTGGCCCCCCGGTGCGCTCAGAGCCCGAGAGGCTGCATCGTCCTGGGCAATCCGGCGCGCCAGATCGCTCCATACAGCGCCTCGCCCTCGAGCCACTGCGCCAGCTTGGCGCGCAAGCTCATCAAGGCGTCGAAGTCCACGCCCGTGGCCACGCCCATGCTGGCAAACAGATACGCAAGGTCTTCCGTACTGACGTTGCCGCTCGCACCCGGCGAGTGCGGGCAGCCGCCGATGCCGGCCAGGCAGGCGTCGAAGCGGCGCACTCCCGTGCACCAAGCCGCATAGACGTTGGCCAGCCCCAGGCCGCGCGTGTCGTGAAAGTGGCCGCAGCTCAGGCGCTCGCCGGCGATGCTGATGCATTGCTCGAACAGGCGGCTCACCATCAGTGGGTCGGCGTAACCCACGGTATCGGCCAGGCCCACCCGATCCACCCCGGCAGCGAGCACGGCGCGTAACAAGCGCAGAACTTCCGAGACCTCGACGCGCCCCTGGATCGTGCAGCCGAATGCCGTGCTCATGCCGACTTCGATCAGGCACGAAGAACCGGCCGCGTCGCGCGCTTGCCGGATGCGCGCGATCTCCTGCACCACGTCGTCAGGCGCCTTGCGCAAGTTCGCCAGGCTGTGCGCGTGGCTTGCCGACAGCGGCACGAGCAAGGCATGCGCGCCACTCTCGATGGCGCGTTCTGCGCCTTTCAGATTGGGCACGAGAACCGAGACCGTGAGGTCGGGCAAGGTCTTGGCATAGGCCACGAGCTCGGCGGTGTCGGCCAGTTGCGGCAGGAGTCGCGCGGGGACCATCGAGCCGACTTCGATCTCGCGCTGACCCGCCGCGTAGGCGTCGCGGATCCACTCCATCTTGTTTTCGGTCGCAAGGATGCGCGCAATGCTTTGCAGGCCGTCACGCAGGCCGACTTCGCGAATCGCAACCGGGGTGGTTTCGTCATTCATGGCACCCACTGTATCCAATTCGGCCCAAGCACCGGGCGGCGTGTCGAAACTTCGATTCGTCAGCAGGAATCGTCGACATTCGGCACTTTGCGCTCGCCCTCGCGTGGCACGATGCGCACCATGAAGTTGCTCGTCAAGACGCTGTTCGCCACGCTCATGGTCCTGCTGCTCGCCGTGCTGGCCGTCGTGTGGCTCGCCTTCGACGATGTGCCACTGCTGGCGCCCGGTCCGCAAGTCAGCGTCGCCGACGTGCAGCGCGCGCAACGCTTCCTGAAACGCCATGACCCGCGCAAGGGCAAGGCAGGTGCGCCACGCCAGGTGGCGCTTTCCCAGGCCGATCTGGATGTGCTCCTGACCCAGGCGGCCCAGCGCCTCGGACAGGCGTCGAGCCGCCTCGTGCTGCGCAACGCAGGCGCGTCGTGGCAAGCCAGCGCCCGAGTCGAGCGCAGCCCTTTCGGCGCCTGGCTCAACATCGACGCCCAATTGCGCGAAACCACCGGCCTGCCGCGCGTCGACGAACTTCGCATCGGCAGCCTCACGGTGCCAGGCTGGTTGGCCGACTTTGCACTGGAGCAGGCGATTGCCCATCTCGAGGGGGGTGAGGCCGGGCGCATCGCCGCCGACATGGTGCAGCACGTGCGCTTCACACCCAAGCAACTTCGGGTGTCCTATACGTGGCGCGAAGACTTGG
>JBAQUQ010000272.1:0-3600 GCA_049297615.1 Burkholderiaceae bacterium | reverse complement strand
GTTGCAGCAGGTCCTGGCCAATGCGCTGCGCCTGCGCCCCGGTGCGGCGAGCGACCCGGCCTCGATGACGCAGAGCATGGCCGAATGGGCCCAGGTCCTGCTGTGGGTGGTGGTGCCGGCGGGCGCGCTGATGGCGACGGCGGCGATGGCCGCGAGCCTGGGGCTGGGCGGCTGGAACTGGACCCTGAAGCCCTTGCTGCCCAAACTCAGCAAGCTCAATCCCTTGACCGGATTGCCGCGAATGTTTTCGCAGGCGCAACTCGTCGATGCGCTCAAGGCCAGCTTGCTGGCCCTGATCATCGGCGCCAGTGGTGCGTTCTACCTGTTCAATCAAGCGGATGGCTTCAGCGCCCTGCTGGCCCTGCCCCTGCCGGCGGCGCTGGGCCAGGCAGGCCGCACCGTGCTCGGCGGCGTGCTGATCCTGGTGGTGACGCTGGCGCTGTTCGCCGCGATCGATGCGCCGTTGCAACGCCATTGGCATGCGAAGCGCCTCAAGATGAGCACCCAGGAGGCGCGCCAGGAGCACAAGGAAGCCGAGGGCAGTCCCGAGGTCAAGGGGCGTCTCAAGGCGCGCATGCGCGAATTCGGCCAACGGCGCATGTTGGCCGCCGTGCCCAAGGCCGACCTGGTGGTGATGAACCCGACCCACTACGCCGTGGCCTTGAAGTACGAGGAAAGTCGAATGCGCGCACCGACCGTCGTGGCCAAGGGGGCCGACGCTTTGGCCCTGCGGATTCGCGACGTGGCGCGCGGCGCCGCCGTGCCGGTGCTGGAGTCGCCTGCGCTGGCGCGTGCTTTGTACGCCCACGCGCAGATCGACCGCGAGGTGCCGGCCGCGCTGTTCGCCGCCGTCGCCCAGGTGCTGGCCTACGTCTATCAATTGCGCGCTTCGCTCGCGGGCCAAGGCGCTGCGCCGGGCGAATTGCCGGTGCTGGACATTCCCGCCGAGCTCGACCCGCAGCATGGGCGTGATGTTGCTCAACCTGAGGCTGTGCGATGAAGCCGCAGTGGATCCCGGCGTGCGCCGGGATGACAAAGGCTATTGAATGAGCCCCCTGCTCCAAGCCTTGCAACGCCTGCTCGGCCCGAACACCTCGGCCATCAAGGCGCTGCTCGCGCCGCTGTTCATCGTTCTCGTGCTCGCGATGATGGTCCTGCCCCTGCCGCCACTGGCGCTGGACCTGCTGTTCACCTTCAACATCGCGATGGCGCTGATGGTGATGATCGTTGCGGCCTACATGATCCGGCCGCTGGACTTCGCGGCTTTCCCCACGGTGATCTTGTTGACGACGCTGATGCGGCTGTCGCTCAATGTGGCTTCCACGCGCGTCGTGCTGCTCCAGGGTCACACCGGGCCGGGGGCGGCGGGCACGGTGATCGAATCCTTCGGCCACTTCCTGATCGGCGGCAATTTCGCGGTCGGACTGATCGTGTTTGCGATCCTCGTCGTCATCAACTTCGTCGTCGTCACGAAGGGCGCCGAGCGCATCGCCGAAGTCGGCGCGCGCTTCACGCTCGATGCGATGCCGGGCAAGCAGATGGCGATCGACGCCGATATGAACGCCGGCCTGATCGACGAAAAGCAGGCGAAGCAGCGCCGCGCCGAGGTCGGCGAAGAGGCCGAGTTCTTCGGTTCGATGGACGGCGCCTCCAAGTTCGTTCGCGGCGACGCGCTTGCCGGCATGCTCATCCTCGTCATCAACATCATCGGCGGCTTGATCATCGGCATGGTGCAGCATGGCTTGTCGGCGGGCGCCGCGGCCGACAGCTATATCCTGCTCGCGGTGGGCGACGCACTCGTCGCGCAGATCCCGGCGATGCTGATCTCGGTGGCGGCGGCGATGGTCGTGTCGCGCGTCGGCAAGGAGCGCGATGTCGGCCAGCAGATCGCCGCCCAGGTCTTCGATTCGCCGCGCTCGCTGGCCATCACCTCGGGCGTGATCGGCGTGCTGGGCATGATTCCGGGAATGCCGCACCTGGTGTTCGGCGTCATCGCCTCGGCGATGGCTTACGCGGCGTATCTGTTGCGCGAGCGCCAGCGCCGCGCCGCCGCCGTGCCATTGCCCAGCGCCGAAGTGAACCCCGGCAACGGCGAAGCGAGTTGGGACGACCTGGTGCCGGTGGACACGCTCGGCCTGGAAGTGGGCTACCGCTTGATCGCCCTGGTGGACAAATCGCGTGAGGGCGACTTGCTGTCGCGCATCAAGGGCGTGCGCAAGAAATTCGCGCAGGACGTGGGCTTCCTGCCCCCGCCGGTGCATATCCGCGACAACCTCGAGCTCAAGCCCAGCATGTACCGATTGACGCTGCGCGGCGCCGTGGTCGGCGAGGCGGAAGCCTTTGCCGGGATGTTTCTCGCCATCAACCCGGGCCATGCGACGCAGCGCCTGATCGGCAGCGCCACCACTGACCCCGCTTTCGGGCTGCCGGCGGTGTGGATCGAGGAAACGCAGCGTGAAGTCGCCCAAATGGCCGGGTTTACCGTCGTTGATTGCTCGACCGTCGTCGCCACCCATCTTTCACACTTGATGCAGCTCCACGCGGCCAAGTTGCTCGGCCGCGTCGAGACCCAGCAACTGGTGGAACACGTGAACAAGTTGGCACCGAAATTGATCGAGGACGTCGTGCCCAAGATGGTGGGGATCGCGCCTTTGCAAAAAGTCCTGCAACTGTTGTTGGAGGAAGGCGTGCACATCCGCGACATGCGCTCCATCGTCGAAAGCCTGGCCGAACATGCGGCCACCGTGACCGACCCGGTGGAACTGGCGCGACGCATCCGCGTGCACCTGGCGCCCGGCATCGTCCAGCAAATCTACGGGCCGGTGCGCGAACTCGACGTGATTGCGCTCGCGCCGGAGCTGGAGCGCCTGGTCGCGCAGGCGCTGAATTCACCGCACGGCGCTGCGCTCGACCCCGGCGTGGCGGAAACGCTGACGCGCAGCGCCGCCGACTCGGCGCGGCGTCAGGAAGATCTGGGTCATCCGGCGTGCCTGCTCGTTCCCGACGTGATCCGCGCGCCGATGGCCAGATTGCTCAAACGCGCTGCACCGCGCCTGCGCGTGCTCAGCCACAGCGAGATTCCCGAGACGCATTCGATTCGAATCGGCAGTGTGATTGGAGCCGCAGCATGAGTGGTCTGGCAACTGAAGTCGGTCATGAACTGATGAGAGGCACCCCATGAACGTCAAACGATTCACCGCGCGGAGCTCGCGCGAGGCACTCGCCGCGGTGCGCCAGGCGTTCGGCGAAGACGCCGTCGTGCTGTCCACCAAGCCTTGCTTCGAAGGCATCGAAGTCCTGGCGATGGCCCCGGGCAGCCTGGAGCAGTTCGAGCGCGTCGCCGCCGCCGCACCCGGGGTGCGCCAGGCGCCTGTGGCCGCGCCCCGCGTCGAGCCTCTGGCCTACAGCGCACCGATCGCACCGGCCATGCACGGCGCGCACGGTGAAGCGTCGCGCAGCGTCGCGCAGGACGTGGGCGCGCTGGGCATGAGCACGATGTCGTTTCAAAGTTATGTGCGCGAACGCATGCTCAAGCGCCGCGAAGCCGCGCTGCGCGACGAAGCCAGCGAAGCGCTGAAGAAGCGCGCCATGGCCCAGGCC
>JBAQUQ010000271.1:0-28605 GCA_049297615.1 Burkholderiaceae bacterium | reverse complement strand
GTCGTCAACTTCCCGACGTTTCGCGCGGCGATGCAGGCGGCGCAGCACATCGTCAAACTCACCCCCACGGCCGTGGAGTTGGTCGATCGCACGATGATCGAGTTGAGCCAGGCGAATCCGGCTTTCAGGGCGACGATAGAGGCGGCGCTGATCGGCAAACCGGCGGCGATATTGCTCGTCGAGTTCAGCGGCGAATCGGCAGCCGAGATTCTGCCGAAGTTGAAACAACTCGGTGAGCTGATGGGCGATCTGGGCCTGCCCGGCAGCGTGGTCGAGATGACGCAAGACGCCGCGCAAAAGAATCTGTGGGAGGTGCGCAAGGCAGGCCTGAACATCATGATGAGCCTGAAGGGCGACGGCAAGCCGGTGAGTTTCATCGAAGACTGCGCCGTGCCGCTCGAACACCTGGCCGACTACACCGACGCGCTGACCGAAGTGTTTGCGCGGCATGGCACACGCGGCACCTGGTATGCCCATGCGTCGGTGGGCACCTTGCACGTGCGGCCGATCCTCGACATGCGGGTCGGTGGGCCTGGCGGCGGGGCGGCCAAGATGCGCACCATCGCCGAGGAAGCTTCGGTCCTGGTGCGCAAGTTTCGCGGTGCCTACAGCGGCGAGCACGGCGACGGCCTGTGCCGCGGCGAGTGGATCGCCTGGCAGTTCGGCCCGAAGCTGAACGAGGCGTTTCGCGCGATCAAGAACAGGCTCGACCCCATCAACCTGTTCAACCCCGGCAAGATCGTCGATCCGCCGAAGATGGACGATGCGTCCCTGCTGCGTTTTGCGCCGCCGGAATCGCCCAAGCCGTATCTGCGCATTCGGCTTCAACCTGTGCTCGACTGGTCGGCGTGGAACGTGCAGGCGGATCCGGTGACTGAAGTCACTTCGCCCGCGGGCAGCGGTGGGGACGTGACCGGCGGATTCACCAAGGCCGTCGAGATGTGCAACAACAACGGCCACTGCCGCAAGTTCGACGCGGGAACGATGTGCCCGAGCTACCGCGTCACACGCGACGAACAGCATCTGACACGCGGACGAGCGAACACGCTGCGCCTGGCGCTTTCCGGCCAGCTCGGCACCGACGCGTTCACCAGCGAAGCGATGTTCGACACCTTTGCCCTGTGCGTGAGTTGCAAGGGCTGCAAGCGCGATTGCCCGACCGGCGTGGACATGGCGAAGATGAAGATCGAGTTCCTCGCCCACTACAAGGCACGGCATGGCCACACGTTCAAAGACCGGCTCGTCGCGCATTTGCCCGACTACGCCACCGCAGTGAGCCGCGTGCCATGGCTCGCGAACCTGCGCGACAGCCTGCCCGGCGCGGCGTGGCTGAGCGAAAAGCTGTTCGGCCTGTCGGCCAGGCGCCGCTTGCCGAAATGGCGTGCCGATACGTTTTGGCGGGCCCATGATCCATCGATGTTCTCGAGCCGCGACGCCACGATTGGCGCAGCGCGGCGCGGCGCGAAGACGGCTTTGTTGTTCGTCGACACGTTCAACGGCTATTTCGAGAGCGAAAACGCCATCGCCGCCGCGCGTGTGCTGAAGGCCGCGGGTTATGCCTTGCACACTCTTTCCAAGCGCTCAGGTCAGCATTGTTGCGGTCGAACCTTTCTCGCCTCCGGCATGGTCAGCCAGGCAAAGGCAAAGGCCAGTGCCTTGATCGATGCCCTGCTGCCCTTGGCACAGGCCGGCGTGCCCATCGTCGGATTGGAGCCGTCATGTCTTTTGACGCTGCGCGACGAGGCCCTGGTGATGGGTTTGGGAGAAGGCGCCGAAGTCGTCGCGCGGCAGGCTCTGTTGTTCGAAGAGTTCATCGCGCGCGAAGCCAAGGCCGGGCGCTTTGCGCTGAAATTCAAGCCAGTCGATCGACCCATCCTGTTGCACGGCCACTGCCATCAAAAGGCCTTCGGCGCCGTGGCCACGGTGCTCGACGTACTGCGCCAGATCCCGGATGCCAGGCCCGAGCTGATCGAGAGCAGTTGCTGCGGCATGGCCGGCAGCTTCGGCTACGAGGCCGCCCACTACGAGATATCGATGCAGATGGCCGAGGCCAACTTGTTGCCGGCAGTGCGCCAAGGCGCCGATTCGATCATCGTCGCCGACGGCACGAGTTGCCGGCACCAGATCGCCGACGGCGCGCAGCGCGAAGCGGTGCACGTGGCACGATTGCTGGAGCGGTTGATGTCTCTGGACTCAGCGCCGTAGATTCCAGCGCCAGCGCAGAGCGATTTCAGTCGAACCCCTGCGCGGCAGGCGATCTACAACTGCGTAAATCAGGCAGTGTGTTCACGGGCTCTTCGCAAGAGCCGCCGGCGGCAAGGCGATCCTCAAGCCGGACACACCAGTTCGAGGCGCGGAAAATGGCTGCGATACGGCGTGCGATCGCGCGTCAACACCGTCAGGTTCGACACCGCCGCATGCGCGCCGACATAGAAGTCCGGCAATGGCGACCGGCGCACACCGCCGCGTTTTCGGTACAGACCGAACGCCTTGGCCGCCAATGCGGCGCAAGCCCAGGGCAAGACACTTCGCTGGGTTTCGAATACGTCGAGCATGGCGTCGAGCGCCGTCACGTCGGGCTCGGGCACCAGCAGTTCGGTATAGATGACCAGATTGATGTGCAGCGGCGCTCGCTCGCTGCAGGCCTGCAGGCGATCGACTGCCCAACCATGCCAGGGGCTGGAAGGGTCAATGCAGTCGATCCAGACGTTACTGTCGACCAGAAAGCCTGCCGCACCGTCGTAATGCGCCAGGCTAACGACTGCCACGCCTGCTCGGCTTGGACGGTGTGTCCGCCCGCAAGAACGCCATGATGGCGTCCGCGCTCATCTGTCTGAACTCCGGGCTCATGCTCTTGCGCACCCTGGCTGCTGCGGCGCGAAGCTGCTCCCGACGGTCGGTCTTGATGCCGCTGCCAACCTTGCTGATCACAATCTTGCCCGCCTCGAGCGCAAACGCCACCTCGCTGCCAGGCAAGACGCCGGCCGCCGTGCGGATGTGCTTGGGGATGGTGACCTGGCCCTTTTCTGTGACTTGCATGAGCACCCTTCTACGGATCGAGCACATTGGAATCTGAAGTTGGAATCATACCCGCATCGATCGAGGACCGGATATTCCAAGCCCGGCCAGTCCCTTCAGGCCAAGTTGCTTTTCGATGCCCTCGACCGTGCTGGTCTTCAACTCGCGCAACCGGCCTTCAGCGCAGCCCCACCCCCGCATAAACCTCGTCCCAAGCCAGGCTGAGCCCCAGGCCCTCCAAGCGCAGGCTGGTGCCGCGCGGCCAGGCTTCGAGCGGCGACCATGGCGCGTCGGCCGGCACGCGGTGGCAGGCCCAGGCTGCTTCTTCCAGGCTCGACAACAAGATGATGTGTTGCAGACCAGCGAGCTGACGATACGCATTCAACTTGTCGCCGCGGTCGAAATGTTGGGTGGTCGGCGACAGCACTTCGATGACGAGACGCGCCTGCGTCAACTCCATCGTCGTCGCCGGGTTGCCAATTTGCTGGCAGTGCACCAGGACGTCGGGGTAGAACACGGCGCCGACGGCTTCGATGCGCAGGCGCATTTCCGTCATTTTTACGCTGCAGGGCGTTCCCTTGAGCGCACCGTGAAGTGCAAAGCCCGCGTTGCGAATGAGGTCCGCGTGCACTGCACTCCCACCGGCCATGCCCCGCACGGGCTCACCCTGAATGGCGTAGATCACGCCATCGAGGTACTCATGCTTGTAGCGGCTGGCGTTCTCCAGCACCAGATAGTCTTCCAACTCGATGTAGGCCACGGCCTTGGAAGGTGCTGCCATGTCGGCTCCTCATACAAGGCTTCCATGGTACCGACTCGAAGATCCGTTTGGCAGACATTCTGCCTTCGAGCACCCAGCTCGACAACGGCCGGAGTTCTCCGCTGCGCAGTCCCTCCCGCCTCAGGCTGTATTGAGCGGCCTGCGGCGCCTGACGACAAACCCCACTGCAGACAGGCCGGCCAACATCAACGCATAGCTCCCTGGTTCCGGCACCACCGCAGCACCCTCGTAGGACTGGCTGGACGCGTAGCCGTTTCGCACGGCACCCTCGTAGAACTGGCCGAAGAAGAAGCCGTCTCCACCAGCAGTGACGGCGTTGACTGATATCGTCAGGTCTGTCTCATCAAGGCCGGTCCAACCGAAGAACCTGGCACCACCGGCACCGTTAACGGTTTGAGTCAAGGGGGGAAAGCCGGCGAGTGTCAACGTCACATCGAGGAGATCTTGCTCATCTGGCTGGATGAAAAAGCCGAACGAATTGACGTCTACCGCATAGCCTGCCTGGAGCACAACGCCACCCTCGAAGCTCATCGACAACTGTCGCGGCGAAAAGAACACGCTTGTGCCATTCGAGCCGGGTTGGTTAGGCCATCGAACCGTTGTGTCGGGGTTGCCGGGGATGATTTCCTGCCCGACGGTGAACTTTGTGACCCAGGGGCAGAAGTCGTCAAGCTCCGACCCGCCGCTGAGAATGATCGAGTCCGGTTGCGAACCATTGGCGCCGCCGACTACGGCCGTCCCCTGGAACGTGCCGACGGCGACCGACCACGCTGCGAGATCGCTGTACAGCGTGACGGCTTGCACCGCCGTGGCCGAAAGCATCAAGGCGCCTGCGCCGAAGGCGGCGAGAAACTTGTTGACGGGCATTCCGAATCCTTCCCTGACAAATTGTTCGTTGACCACTGAGTCCCCCATCGAGCCAGCCCGCCGGCGCCGCCGCACTTAGCACAAGCTAGCCCCACGCCAGAATCTTTCGCTGCTCGATGTGAGAACTACTTCTCATGTTTTGGTGGGTCCAATTTATTCGTTAGGGGCTGTGGCAACAATCCCCGGAGTCGGGGATGCAGGAGGCCTAATAGAGCGTTCAGCAGGCCGACCCGACCCGTTCCGCTCAGGAATCCCCGCGCACCGATGATTGAGTCAAGCCGCAGCAAACGGGCAGTCGTGGGCGGTCTACTTGACCAACGAGTTGTGTAGCGGTTGAACGGACTCGCTGCCCCATCGAGTGTGGGGCGACGCCTGCGCCGGCTTAGCGGCAGGAGGCGTCGCGCGGCGCAAGGTCGCGCCGGGTCGGACACGCAGGCCGCAGCCCACTTTGCGTCATCGGCACCGCCCAGCGCTCCTCATGCGAGCCCGGCGGCCCGGGCCAGAAGCAGCACTTGGTCCAAGCCAGGCTCAAGGCTTCGCCGATCACCGTCTTCGCCCCGGCGCTCGTCTTCCACCAGCGCTCGGGCTCGTAGCCGTTCGGCCGCGCGGCGAGCACACCCACCTGCACGCTGCTTCCCAGGGCCAGGCGATACACCAGCCACGAGCGGCGCGCGTGAACACCCGCCGAGAACACATCGACCGCATCGAGCGCGATCCCGGTCTTGTGCGCCCATTCGCGAAACACCACCGCGCTGAGGAAGGAACGGTCCTGCGCCGAAGCCGGTGCCACGGCCACCACGATAGGCACGCCCTCGAGCCCATGGCCGCGCAAGTAATCGGCCGCACGTTCCGGATAACTGTGCCAGTCCCGAAAGTCGTGCCACGACTCGATAGGCCCACCGGTCGTCACGACATGTTCGTAACGCCCGCGGTGGAATGCGGCGGCGGCTTGGTCAAGCTCGGTTTCGTCGAGCCAGCCCTCGATGACGAGGATTCGCGCGCCACTGCCCTGTCTGGCAAGTGCCGGCGCATTGGGTGCGAGGAAATCGTAGGCCGCGAGGGCGCAGACGACCAGCGACGCGCAGGCAACCAGAAACAAGGCGGCCCAACCCCATAGGGTCGGAACCCACACCTCGCGGCGACGCAAGAGGGCAAAGGGACTCGACCCGTTCGACCTGCCCCTCAAGAATTCCCGCACACCAGTTTCAACCTCCCAGGTGCGCGTCGCCTGCGAGCAAGCCAAAAGCCCAGCATCGGCTGGGCCAGATTCAGGCGGCAATGCTCAGTTCTGGAGCCTGCGCCGGCGCGCCAAGAATCCAACCGCACCCAAGCCCGCCAGCATCAATGCGAAGACCTGCGGCTCGGGCGCTACCGTCACGGCCATCAATGCATAGTCCGAGCCAGAACAGCCAGTAGTAGTCCGGCAAACCCCGCTCGCGGCCCCGAATACGAGGCTGTCGTACTGGAAGCTCCCGAATGGATCAGAAACGCGCCACGCGCCAGCAGAGCCGTCTGCCGCCAAAGAAAGAGACACAATCGTCTGGCTATTGAAGGTCCAAAACGCGCTGTTGTCGCCCGTCGCTGTCAATGTGGCAGTTTGCGAAGTCGAGTTGACACTGTTGAACGCGGTCACCGTGACCCTTTCGTTCACGTCCCCAAATTCCGGCCCATTGAACAAGAACGCAACGTCAAAACTCCTGATCGTGTGAAGCGACCCCAGCGACACAGTAATCGTTTCCCCGATGTCGATTTCATTCTGCATGATGCCGCCGGAAACACCGAATCCCGTATAGCCGCCTATGCTGGCACCTCTGCTGAACGTACCGGTACCGCCCGCCGCCACGAAGGACACGCCGTTCACGGTGCCAGACGTCGCTCCGATCAATGAATCGAATGTTGAGTTCGTCGCATCCAACACCACCGTATCTGCCGCAGCGCTGGCCGCAAACAGGGTGACGGCAGCGGCGACCGCCAGTGCCGGAAAGAATGTTGAAGTTTTCATCATCACTCCTGGTTTGTTCCTACCTTCCCTTTACGCAACTCTGCGTGAAATATTCCACGAACAACAGCCCAGGTTATCCCCCATACAGGGGGGTCAGGTGCACGCTGGGTCGGGTGCGGCAAGCCCCTGAAATCGCCGCGGCATGAGGCAATGGGTGCTTTATTACGAACCGGGTCAGGCAGCCCGCGATCGCGCGCCTGGCAACGGCAGTAATTCGGCAGGCTCGCCTGCGCGCAGTCCGAACACCTCCAGGAGCCTGTCGGGCTTGGGGTCGACGAAGAATTCGGGGTTCGTCGTCGCAAAGGCTGTCCTGGATATTTCAACAGTAGCCAAAGTCTCGAGTTCGGGCCCGGCCTGACGCAGCCCGGCCATCGGCAACTCGAGCATGGCAGTGGCCCTCTTGGCCACGCTGTTGCGAAAACGCAGTGTCGAATCTGTTGCGCTAATGCCGCAGTCGCCGACCCAAGGCGGCGCGGCGAGCCTGCGCTCGATCCTGGGCAGCCTGCATGGCGCCCGGTAGTTCGGCATCGCCGCTCACAAAGCGCGCCAATGCCTCGATCGTCGTGTGCTTGAACAGGTCGGTCATCTGAAGCGGCTTTCTCACGCGTTCACGCAACTCCTTGAGCACCTGAACCACCAGCAGAGAGTGGCCGCCGAGATCGAAGAAATTGTCGCGCGTACCCACGATTTCCAGTCTCAGCGCGCGTTGCCATATGCCGGCGATCATCGTTTCCGCATCATCCTTCGGCGCCGCATAGACGGCGGACCGGGGGTTCAAGGGAGTCGCAGCGGGCAAGGCGCGACGATCGACCTTGCCGTTGGGAGTCAGGGGGAATTCCCCCAGCTTGACGTAGGCTGTGGGGACCATGTACTCAGGCAAATGCCGCAGCAGACTGGCCTTCAAGAGTTGAAAGTCAAGGTCCTGGCCCTGGGCAATGCGCAAATAGGCAACCAGCCGCTTATCACCGGGGATGTCTTCGCGAAGCGCGGCCACAGCGTCCAGAACACCCTCATGACCCCGCAGCAGCGTTTCAATCTCGCCGAGTTCGACCCGGTAGCCACGAACTTTCACCTGCTCGTCCTCGCGTCCCAGGCATTCGATGCGCCCATCCGGCAGGAAGCGAGCCAGGTCGCCGGTGCGATACATGCGTGCACCGGGTCGGGTGGCAAACGGATCGGGCAGAAACCGCTCGGCGCTCAGGTCGGGTTGGCGCCAGTATCCGCGCGTCACTCCGGCGCCACCGATCACCAGCTCGCCGACGATGCCGGGCGGCAAAGGCCGTTGCCTGTCATCCAGGATGTAGATGCTTTGACCGGCCAGCGGTCGTCCGACGGATACGCAGGACCCCGCAGGTGCACCCGAACCGCCGACTTGCCCCACCGACGACCAGATCGTCGTCTCGGTGGGACCGTACATATTGGTGACACTGCCGGCGCCACAGCGGACCAGGGAATCGGCCAGGTCGGGCGCGAGCGCTTCGCCGCCTACCATCAACTGTCGCAGCGCGGCCAGGCCCGGCCGCGCAGCCGGGTCCGACACGAGCATGGTGGCCATGGACGGCGTGCACTGAAAATGGCTGACCTGGTGACGCCTGAATAGCTCGGGTAGCGAGTGGTCCTCGACGTCACGGCGGGCTGAGGCCGAATCGACCCGCTGCGCCGCTTCGCGCAGGTCGTTCAAGTACGGCAGGTGCTCCAGCACCACCTCGGTCTTGATGCCGAAATCAATGAGGCAGGCGATCTCATCGACGTCAGCGAGCTTGACCCGCTCCACCATCGCCAGACAGGATTGCGTTGTACCGAACAGGCCGCTCGTGCTGAAGTAGCGCTGGAACGCGAACTCGAGCAAAGCGTCCATGTCCTGTTCAGTGATGTGCGCGAAGAACTCATCGAGCGTCCTGCCCTGTTCCTCGGACAGTTTCTTGAAAGTCGGGAATTGCCACGCTGCCGACTTGACGAGAAACATGGCGCTCTTGAGGTATTCCTTGAGCGGCTGGCGCGCCGCGTGTTCCACGGTCGCAGCGTCGGGCCCGACGAAGGTGTGCAGCATCAGGGTGACAACGCCCTTGCCTTCGTGCCCCGCCTCGGACCATGCCTTGCGATAGGCCCGCACTTTGTGCGCCACCTCGTCGAGCGTCTGGCCGAGCAGGTGGGTCAGCACATTGGCGCCGATCTTCGCGGCTTGCACATAGGTGTCGATGTTGCCGGCTGTAGTGACCCACAACGGCAGTTCCTTCTGCAGCGGTCGCGGCAGCGTGCGAACCTTCACCTCACCCTGAGGTCCGGGGAATCCGACCGTCTCACCACGCCACAGGCGGCGCACGATCTCGGCTGATTCGAACATCAGTTGTTTTGCGTTGGCAAAGTTCTCCGGCTTGATCGCGAAATCGGGAGGCGCCCAGCCGGCGGCGATCGACAGGCCGACTCGGCCATTGGACAGGTTGTCCACAACCGCCCACTCCTCGGCGATTCGAATCGGACTGTGCAGCGGCACGACGCAGCTGCCCGCGCGCAGCGACACATTGTTTGTGATCGTGGCCAAGGCCGCGCATGTCACTGCAGGGTTGGGAAACAGGCCGCCGAACGCGGCGAAGTGGCGCTCGGGCGTCCAAACCGAATTGAAGCCATGACGGTCGGCGAACCTGGCACCCTCGAGCAACAGGCGGTACTTCTCCCTATCGTATTCACTCTCGTCGTTCGCGACGTTCCAGTAGAAGAAGCCGAATTCGATGCGGCCTTCGGCAGCGGCGGGGCGCACCGACGCCAGCGTCTGCCGCGCGGCGCCGCCATGCAGCACGACCGTGAAGCCGCGCGCGAGCGTCCAGAAAAGCTCGAGCACCGAGATATCGAACGAGATGCTCGTGACCGCCAACCACACTCCCGCACCAGTGCCGATGCGCCGGTCCATGCCGGTGAAGAAGTTGAGCACATTGCCGTGCTCGACCATCACTCCCTTGGGCTTGCCTGTCGAGCCCGAGGTGTAGATGACATAGGCCAAATCGGAAGGCAGCACCTCCACGTCAAGGTTCGTCGCGGGATAGCTGTTCAGGGCGCCGGCAATGTCTTCCAGGACCAAGAGATTGGGCACGTTCGCCAACTCCGTCAGCGCCCGCTGCGTGATCACCGTGCGCAGCGCGGCGTCTTGCATCATCGAGGTCAGGCGATGCCGCGGATAGGCCGGATCGAGCGGCACATAGGCCGCGCCTGCCTTGTGCACGGCATACAACGCGACGACCATCTCGAGCGAGCGCTCGACCATCACACCGACGAGATCGCCGCGCTGGACGCCGCAATGCTGCAAATGGCAGGCAAGGCGGTTCGCAGCTTCATTGAGCTGGCGGTAGCTGAGGCTGTGCCCCTCAAAGATGCAGGCGGCACGATCCGGCGTAGCAATGACCTGTCGCTCGAACAGCCGGTGCAGACCCACATCGGCGGGGTCGGGCTGCGCCGAATCGTCACCGGCGCTGTTGAACGCCGCCAGCCGTTCGCGGTCGACCGAACTGAGCAGGTCGTAGTCGCCGACGGCGCAGGTGTCGCCCTCGGCGATCTGCGCCTGCAGTGTCCGCAGGCAGTCGAGCAGGCGCGCCAACCCGACGTTGTCGATGCTGCTTTCATCGGCGAGGATCCCCAGGCGGCCATCGTGCTCGGGCACAACGACGCTCAGCGCAGCGCCATTCGCCAATCTGCGGGCGGCCGCCTCGTCGAGCTCGGCGAGCCGAACGATGCGAATCGGCAATCGAGCGCAGTCGGCCAGCGCCCGGATGTCCGCTTGCCTGGCCGCGAGATCGCTGAGGTAGCTCACTTTCTGTTCGGATTCCGCCACGCTGGCACCCACATCCGCCAGCAAGCGATTGAAGCCGCCGTCCAATCGCACACCCACCGGCAGCGGCACCACCGGCGCGAAGAATGCGGCCGTCCGACCCGAAAGCGCGGCCATCGCCGAAGGCACGTAGGAAAACGAAAAGCTGCTCTTGCCGGACAGCCTGGCAAACAACAATGCGAGAGTGGCGATCGCCTGGACGGCGCCCCCCTGAGCGGGCGCACCAGCGGCGACCGGCGCGACGCCAAGCTCCGACCAGACGAGCTTCGATGCGGAAGGGGAAGGGTTCGCACGGTTCGCGAAGGGCAACTCCACCGGCTCCATGCATTGCAGGCGTTGGTGCCAGAAGGCCTCGTGCGGACAAAGGGCCACGACTTGCGCAGACAGCGCGCCAGCCCAGCTCGCATCCAGCAATGGCAAGCGATGCCCCACGCTCAGGCCCAGTTCCGTGATCAGGCCGGCGATGTCCACTGCGCGGCCCTGCATGTCGCAGAGATTTCGCATGCGCAGCGCCGATCGGGCGCAGCACACCGTCAACGAGTCTGCGTCGCAGGCCTGAATCGTGCCCGGCTCGAGACCAGGTTCCGCCTGTACGACCTCGGCCCGGCGCACCAGGAGCAAACGCGCGCCCAGATCGAGCTTGGGCAGGATCACCGGATTCGGATACGTGCCAAAGTCCAGTGCCCTGACCAGCCGGTCCAGCACAAGCGCATCGAGGCGCCAGTCGAGCACTGCGGCAGCGTCGGGCCGGCGGTTCAAGGCGAAGTAGCTGCGCTGGGTGAGGTCCTGAGCTTGTGGCGACAATCGCCCACCTTCGATACCCTCGATCAGCTCCGAAAATGCTGCGAGGCCTTCCTCATAACAACGAGCATTGAGGCTGAATGCCGTCTCGTCCGCGGCGAGCACAAATCGGCGACTGACGAGGATCGATCCGGTATCGGCGCCCGACGTCATTTCATGCCAAGCAATCCCATGCTCCGCTTCACCATTGATCAACGCCCACACCGGCGCATTCAGACCCGCATAACGCGGCAGCGGCCCATCATGAAAGTTGACGGGCATCTTCTTCGACCGGGCGAGCAACCAGCCCGGCAGCATCTTCAAGTTGGTGATGCTCAACAGGTAGTCGAACGCAGCGGCCTCAGGCGCGTCGCGCAACGCGCTGAAATGACCGAAGCGATCGACCCCCTTTTGCGAACACCACTCGGCGATTCGCCGGTTCTCGGCCGCCACCGCAAGTATTCGGTGGCCGCGGGCCAGCAACAACTCACAACACTGGATCAGCAGGGACTGCTCGCCGATGACGACGAAGCTGAAGCTCGGACCTGTCCGCATGATGTCCCGGATTGTCGCGAATCGGCTCGTCGTCCCCGACCTGCTGCCATTGGCCCGGCGCCGTGTCGTGCGGCACCTGCCACGGAATCGTGGTTGCGTGAAGATGCGAACCCTATGCCTGCGAAGCTGCCGTGACCGTCCAACTGCCGCCTTGGAAAAGCGAAGAAAGCGCCGGCCCACCGGATGCGGCGAGCGCAGACGCGCTCATCGTCGATTCGCCCGCAGGTGCCAGCCGCCTGGACCTGGGGCGCAGCGTCTACTGCCTCTTCGGCCTTGTTTTCGACGCTGTCACCTTGGATGAGGCGAGCGAGGAGCTGCATCGTTGCGCCGCAAAGCGGGTTCCCTGCCTGGTGTCGACACCGAACGTGAATTTCGTCGTGACGGCGCTGCGCGACGCGGCGTTTCGCGATTCGGTGCTGCGAAGCGACCTGTGCCTCGCCGACGGCATGCCCATCGTATGGGCGGCGCGCCTCATGGGAATTCCAATCCGCCACAGGGTGGCAGGCTCCGACCTTTTTGAACACCTTCGCTCGCGCAAGGGCCAGCCGCTCAAGGTGTACTTCTTTGGCGGGCCGCAAGGTGTCGCACAGCGCGCTTGCGCCATGCTCAACGCAGCACCGGATGGCCTGCGGTGCGTCGGTTTCCACTCGCCCGGATTCGGGTCGATCGAAGAGCTCAGCGGCGACCCGCAGATCGACTCCATCAATGCCAGCGGCGCGGACTTTCTGGTCGTCGCGCTGGGAGCCAGCAAGGGGCAGGCATGGATCGAACACAATCGTCCGCGCCTGGAAGCGCCCATCGTGAGCCACCTGGGCGCGGTGGTGAACTTCGTGGCAGGCAACCTGCGTCGAGCGCCCCATGCATTGCGCAGGCTCGGGCTGGAGTGGTGCTGGCGCATCTTGCAGGAGCCTGCGCTCTGGCGGCGATACTTGCTTGATGGCACGGTTCTGCTGCGCCTCGTCCTCACCTGGGTGCTGCCTTGCGCACTGTCCCTGCTGCTGCGCCGTGTTGTCGCGGCGCCCGAAGCACCGGCGAGATTCGAGGTCGTCGCTGACGCTCGAACGACAATTTTTTTCTTGCACGGCAGCTGGCCGGCGAGTTCACTTGGTCACCTGAGGCTTGAAATCGCGCGGCGATTGCGCGCGAACGCGACCGTTCAGATCGATCTAGCGGGGGTGACTTGGGTCGATAGTTCTCTGATCGGGCTGATCGCTTTGCTCGACGTGTGGCAACTGCATACCCGGACTATCGTGCCAGGCGGCGCCGTAAGACCGCTGGTGCGCAAGATGATTCGTCGGCACGGTGCCGACTTCCTGCTCAGGCGCTGAAGCGCCCAATGCCGGGCCCCGGTCCCGCGCGTGGGGCGAGTTCACCTGGCCTCGAATCGCGACAGTTCCCGGCTCGACGCCACTGCGACCGGGTTGCACGGTATGCCCGCATTGACGATGGCACTGTTTTCTAGAAAGTCGGCCAGCAGATGCGGAGGATCGGGATCCGATTTGCCTTGGACGCGCCGTCGGACGCGCCAGACGAGGAAAGAAATAGCCCAGACCAAGTCAGTGAGCGCTGCGTAAAGGCGTCCGTGGTTCTTGGTGAAATAGCGCCTGCGCGAATCGAACCAGTACTTTGGCAACCGCCGAGCCACAGTTCGCTTCCCGGTTACGCCGGTGCTCTGGCCTGCCAAGTGCATGACGCGGCTTTGCGGCACATACCAGCATTGCCAGCCCGCTTTGCGCGCCTGCAGGCAAAAGTCGGTCTCCTCGAAGTACAGGAAATAGTCCTCGTCCATCAAACCGACGACATCGAAAACTTCGCGCCTGATCATCATGCTGGCGCCAGGCAGCCAATCGACCTGGGCAGGCTGGTCGCTCATGCGGCGCGCGACGACGCGACTCTTGAGCAAGGCACTCACAACCCCGAGGCGCAGGCCATTCTCCAACTCGCTCCAGATCGATGGAAATCTAAACGCGAACGGCCAAAGCGTTCCGTTGCTTGTCTCGAGGCTGCTGCCGGCAATGCCAACTCGAGGGTGCCCATTCATGAAGTCGACCAGGGCCCTCAGTGCACCGGCGCGAATCTGGGTGTCCGGGTTCACAAGCCAGAAATAGGCGGGCGGATGTTCCGACCGAATCACAGGGCGAACTGCGTGGTTGTTTCCCCAGGAAAACCCACCGTTCACTTCGCACTGCTGCAACTCGGCCCAATCGGACCAGCCTTCGCTTTCAATCGCAGAGGCGATCAGTTCGACAGACCCATCGTTCGAGCAGTTATCGACGACCACGACCCGGGTCCCCGGCAGCGCCGCGACTTCGGGCTTCAGGGACCTCAGACAGTCAACTACGAGCGGCCCGACCCGAAAATTGACGATCACCACCAGAACATTGTCCTGAATCGCCTTGCTTGTACCTCGAGCTTGCATCATTCGACCGTAGCTGTGCTCCGTGGGGTCGGGTTTGGGTCGTGATCGCCGGCGGCTGACACGGCGGCCGCATCGATTGCCTTGGCGATGGCCATGTCGATGGAGCGCTGCATCGCCACAGCAAGCATCCTCACGTGCGGCTCCTGCAGCGCGCTCGAGTGGCCACCGGGCACGTCGACCACGCGTAAATCACCCAGCACGCGTTTGCTCCAACCGAGGTCCGCATCGGTGTAGATCTCGGCGAACGGTATGTCAGCTGTCGACCCGTCGCCCTTTGTGGCCCTGAACAGGGTGACCATGCCGCTGCTGAAAACGCCCGTCGGCACGTGCTCCCGGTGTGCCACTTCGTAAAGCTTCAAGAATGAAAGATCGGGCGTGCTTATCGGCGCGTCCGCGCCTTGCTCGTCCCGGCCGCGAAGGGATTTCACCTTCCTGGTATTGCGGAACGTGTCCAGGCGGGACTCGACTTGGTAGCGCGCGAAGTTGGTTGTCTTCTTGATGATCCTCGGGATCGCCGTGCCGAACCGCTTGAACGCCGGCTCATCGCCGTGCGCCGAAACGACGCCCATGAGCCGGCCGAGGCGCTCTTGGACCAGTCGAAACGGTCGTTCTTGCGCGGCCACATCGGCCGCGTCGATGATCCCGACAAACGACGTCGTTTCACCCTGATCCTGAAGCTGGCGCGCCATTTCGAAACCGATCACACCGCCCGCGCACAGACCCGTGATGAGGTAGGGGCCCTTGGGCTGCACTGCACGCATTTGCTCGATGTGGGCGAAGGCCATGTCGCGGATACGCGTGTGCACATAGGATGAATCGCCCCGTGTGGCGGGTTGCAGCCCGTAGACCGCGTGGCCAGGGTCCAGCAGATAGGCCAAGGTGCGATACAGCAGTGTTTCGCCATTGCCGTCGTGGACAAAAAAGATCGCCGGCTTCTCGCCACCCGTGCGAATCCGGATCAAGCTGCCGCTGGCAGGCATCTGAACGGCGGGAACTGGCTGTGCCGCGAGGGAACCCGGCGGCGAGGGTTCGCCACTCGGTGAGGCGTGATCGACCGCGGCGGGCGGTTCAATCAGTGCAGCGAGTGTTTCGACCGTCGGGGCCTGCAGCAATGCAGTCAGTGGCAACGATTTTCCGGTGCGCTTTCTTAGCTTGTTGATGACCTGCACCGCCAGCAGCGAATGGCCGCCCAGGTCGAAAAAATCGTCGGTCGCACTGACGTGTTCAACACCGAGCATCTCGCCCCACATCTGTGCGATCAGTTGCTCAGCAGGCGTTGCCGGCGCCTTCCAGCCCGCGCCGCGTTCGGCAGCCGCCGCGCCCGCAGCGCCGTGATCGTGATCGGTGATTGCCGGCGCCGCCGGCGTGCGCAAGCGAGCCATGAACCGACCGAGGTGCTGTGGCGAGACCACCACCTGCGGCCCAGGCTGGAGAGAGAGGATTCGCTCGAGCGCGTCCGCGCCTTCGGCGGACAGAATGCCGTCACGCAGGCCAACCGATAAGACGTTGTTGGCCGTCACTCGTGGCCGCTGCGAGAGCGCAGCAACACGCGACGGTGCTGCCGCGCCTGCCAGCAGCGACTTGTCGCGCAAGCGCAGCATCGTGAACTGCGCGATATCCACCAAGACTGTGCCCGCGGCATCGAACACGGTGACGTCATAGCTCGCCAGATTTTCTGCGACTCCGTCGTCGCGGCGGAAACGAATGTGACTGAAGATCTTCGGCGTGAGCGGCGCGAAGATCCTCACCACGCCATACGAGGCGGGAACGAAGAAGTCCTCACCCTCATCGAAATTGGGCATCAGCGCCTGCGCACCTGCCGTGGCCATGTCCATCAGCGCAGGGTGCAGCTCGAATCGTTCCAGATCGGCGGCGAATGGGGCCGGCAACTCGAGACTGACCAGCGCCTCGGATTGCCCGAAGTCGATGCGCTTCACATTGCTCCAGCGCGGACCGAAAATCAGATGGGCCGGCTTCTCGCTGCCATCGAACACTTGCGATCGCACTCGGCAGCGCGCCGCAATCCGGGCGAGTTCTTGCCGTTCGGGCGCACCGGTGTCGACATACGCCACCGTGCCGCGAACGTTTTCGCTCCACCCTGCCTCATCCGAGGCGATGCCGCCCACCCGACTGGTGAGCGCGAACTGGCTCGCCGCACCGTCGATACGGCGGATCATGATCAGCAGTTCCTTCTGCTCGTCGGCGTGCACCGCAAACGGCGCGAGGAAGGTGACGTCGCGCATCTCCAGCACGCGCGGCTGACCGTGATGGGCAAACGCAGCGCGCACCAACTCGAGATAGCCGGTGCCGGGAATCAACGCGTCACCCCCGCGAACTCGGTGTTCGTCGAGCAGCCAATGGGTGCGCCGGCTGAACTGGGTGGCGTAGACGCGCTCGTCGGCGGCGTCCTTCAGGCAGCGCTCCACCAAGGGGTGGCCCAAGGGCGTGCCGGCACCATGCCCGATTCCCAACTGCTGGGCAAGGGCCGCCGCCATGCCCACGTCCTGCCACTGGCTCCAGTTCACCGCCACGGTGAACGTTCCGTCGCGTGCGACTCGCTCCTGCGCATAGCAGTCCAGGAACGCGTTCGCCGCCGCGTAGTCGACCTGCCCGGCCAGCCCTGCGAACGAACTGATCGAAGAGAACAAGACCAGAAAGTCGAGCGGCGCACCACCCAGCGCTTCCTCGAGCACCAGGGTGCCCTGCACTTTGGGCGCGAGTACCGCCGCGGCCGCCTCTGCGCGTTTGAGCTGGATCACTCCGTCGTCGAGTACGCCAGCGGTATGCAACACGCCGTGAATCGCACCGAAGCGGGACCGAGCCTGTTCGATCACGCCGCGCATCTGCGCCAGATCGGTCACATCGGCGCACGCCACCAGCACTTCGCCGCCAAGGGCTTCGAGAGCCATGACGTGACGCATGCGCCGGCTCGCCGGCAGGGCCGGGTCGTTGCGGGCGAGCCAGGAGTCCCAGTCCTCCCGAGGCGGCAGCGAACTGCGCGCCACCAGCACCAGCCGGGCCTTGGCCTCGATCACAAGATGTTCGGCCAATGCAAGGCCGACACCACCCAGACCCCCTGTGATCAGATACACGCCATGGGTGCGCAGGCTCGGCGCCTTGCCCGCCGGCAGCTCCAGGCGCAGGGGCTCGTAGTCCTGCACCCAGCGTTCCGACGCGCGATACGCAAGCACCTCATCGCCGCCCGGTGCGGATACTTCGGCAATCAGGTCGCGAACCAGTCGCTGTTCGTGCCTCGAGCCACGCGGCGGCAAGTTGACGTCGATGCTGCAGCAGCGGATGTTCGTGAACTCGCGCGGGATCACTTTGCAGGGCCCGTGCACGGTTGCCTTCGCAGGCAGCACACCGCCGTCGAGCGCAATGCGCTGGGCGTGATCGGTCACGACGCCCAATCGAATCGGTTCACCGAAGTCCTCGCGGCCGATCGCTTGGGCCAAGTGCAGCAAGCTGTAGAACCCGACGCGCATAAACCGATTGGCGCCGGCGATGCCCGGCGTGCACACGCTGCTTCCCGTGACGCTCCACAGGTGGAAGATGTTGCGTGGCGCTCGCCCCTCGGCGTTCAGGGTCGCGATGAGCGTTTCGTAGTCCGCCGCAGCGCCGGGGTCGATCGTGAAATCGTCAGCGCCGGAGCGCGCAAACGATTCGCCCGCGCGCACGGTGCACACCTCGCAGCCGTCGGCGCGGAGTTGCTCGATCAGGCGCTCGGCCAATCCACAGTCGTCGCAAAACACCAGAGCCCTGGCGTTGTCTTGAGGAAACGCACGGCCGCCCGAAGTTTCCTCAACCCCCTCGGGGGGCGGACGCTGCAAAGCGGCGGCCTGGGGGCGCTGCGTCGCGGCGCCGGGGCGAAGGGAACGTTTCCACACGGGCTGATAGAACCACTCGGCAATGTCGGCGCGCTTGTCGAGCGGCTCGGTTGCATCAGCATCTGGGGCCGAGACCGCCGCCTTGCCGGGTTCGATCCAGTGGCGCTGGTGGTCGAAACGATAGGTCGGCAGCGGCACGCGTTTCCGGCGCTCGGTGCCGCGAAAGTGCTCCCAGTCGAGCGCGACACCTACCGACCACAAGCGGCCCAGCACGCCCAGTACAAAGGCCACGTCGGACACCTTCTCGTCCGGATGACGCAAGGAATTGAAAACCGGCTGCTGGGCGGGCCGCCCAAGGTGCTGGCGCGCCAGCGACGCCAGGGTGCGCCCCGGCCCGACCTCGAGAAGAACGCGGTTCGGGTCTTGCACCAGGACCTGCAGGCCATCGGCGAAGCGCACCGTACTGCGCAGGTGGCGGACCCAGTAGCGAGGATCCGTCGCTTCGGCCGGAGTGATCCAGGTTCCCGACAGGTTCGACACAAAGGGCCTTGTCGGCGCCTGCATCGTGATGCTCGAACAGCACTGGCCGAACTCCGCCAGGATCGGGTCCAACATGGCCGAATGCGCCGCCACCGCGATCCGCACGCGGGCAGATTCGATCTCCCTGGACTGCAACAGCTCGTGCAGCGCGTCGATCGCCTGCACCGGGCCCGAAGCCACAGTGAGATTCGGCCCATTCACTGCCGCAATGGATAACTGCGGCGCCATCAGGCTGCGCAACTCGGCCTCCGACAACGCAACGCTCAACATCGCCCCTTCGGGCAGTTGCCCGAACAGGCGGCCTCGCAACTCGACCAAGGCCAGTGCGTCGGCCAAGCTGAACACCCCGGCCAGATGCGCCGCCGTGTACTCGCCCATGCTGTGGCCGATCATCGCCGCCGGCTCGATCCCCCACGACATCCAGAGCTTGGCCAGCGCATATTGGGTCGTGAACAGCGCGGGCAGCGCCAATGACGGCCGCTCCAGTTGCAGTGCCGCGGGGCCCTCGTCGCCGACGGCGGGAAACATCGGGCCCTTGAAGTCCGTCTTCAGGCGTCTGGCCAGGATCGCCAGGCATTCATCGACAGCTTTGCGATAGACCGGCTCCGAGCGATAGAGGTCGACGCCCATGCCGGGGTACTGCGCCCCGCCTCCAGCGAACATGAAGACGACGCTGCGCGTGCCCTCGGCTGCCAGCGTCGTGGTGATGCGCTGCGCGTCGCCGGCCCGGATAGCCGTAAGCGCGTCGTCGAGGTCATGGGCGACGAGACAGCGCCGGTGCTTCATCGGCTGGCGGCCGACTTGCAGCGTGTACGCGATGTCGGCGAAGTTCAGATCCGCGTGCTTCTCGAGATGCTCGGCCAGCGCGCTGGTTCCGGCTTCCAGGGCCTTAGGCGTCTTGGCGGACAGCAGCAGCAACTGGAACGAGCGCGAGGCTCCCGAGGGCTCGGCCGGCGGCGCCTCTTCGAGAATGACATGCGCGTTGGTGCCACCGACACCGAGCGAACTCACGCCCGCACGACGCGGCATGCCGGAAGGCGCCCAGGGCGTGAGCGCTGCGTTCACACGGAACGGGCTGCGCTCGAAGTCGCAGGCGGGGTTGGGTGCGTGAAAGTGCAAGGATGCAGGCAGCTCGCGATGCTGCATTGCCAGCGCGACTTTGATGAAGCTGGCCACTCCGGCAGCGGTATCGGTGTGCCCGATATTGCTCTTCACCGAACCCACGGCACAGAACCCGGTTCTGTCGGTGCCTTGCCTGAAGGCCTGAGTCAGCGCCGCGATCTCGATCGGGTCGCCCACCGGCGTTCCCGTTCCATGCGTCTCGACGTAGGTGACGGTCTCGGGCGGCACGTTCGCGATCGCCAGCGCTTCGGCGATGGCGTTCGCCTGGCCGTCGACGCTGGGGGCGAGGTAACCGACCTTCATGGCTCCATCGTTGTTGACGGCGCAGCCCTTGATCACGGCATGAATGTGGTCACCGTCGGCCAGCGCATCGGCCAGCCGCCGCAGCACCACGATGCCCACGGCGCTGCCGAAGACCGTGCCTTGCGAGGCCGCGTCGAACGCGCGGCAGTGCCCGTCGGGCGAGAGGATCTCGCCTTCCTGGTAGAGATACCCGTGGCGATGCGGCAGCTCGATGGTCACACCGCCCGCAAGCGCCATGTCGCACTCGCCGCTGAGCAGACTCTGGCAGCCCATGTGGATCGCGACGAGCGAGGTCGAGCATGCGGTCTGGACGTTGACGCTCGGCCCGGTCAGGTTCAGCAGGTATGAAACCCGTGTCGTCAGGAAGTCCTTGTCGTTACCGGTGTGCCTGACCAGGAAGAACCCGACCGAAGACACCAGCTTCGGGTTGGTCAGCAGGTTGTACGGCATGTACGCGTTGTGCCCAGAGCCGCCGAACACGCCGATGGCGCCGGAAAAGCGCTCTGGCACGTGACCTGCATTTTCCAGCGCCTCCCAGGCGCATTCGAGAAAATGGCGGTGCTGCGGATCCATGATCGACGCTTCGCGCGGGCTGAAGCCGAAAAACCCAGCGTCGAACATTTCCATGTCGGGCAGCACGGCGCCCGACTTGACGTAGTTCGGATCGCGCAACTGTTCGGGCGCAACGCCCGCGGCCAGCAGTTCAGCCTCGGTGAACGTGGTCAGCGATTCGACCCCGTCGCGCAGGTTGTGCCAGTACTCGTCGATATTGCGCGCGCCAGGAAAGCGGCCCGCCATGCCGACCACCGCAATGTCAGTGCCGGTGTCGACCGCACCATGTGGCGTCTTGTCGCTCATTGTTGCGGTAATTGAGATGGCTTCGTTGGCGTGCTCGATTGTCAAGCAGCATCCTCGCATCGTCGCGCGAGCTTCCGCCGCTGTTTTGCATGGAACGGCTGGCGAAGGCGATTCCCGTGAATTATCTGCGCAACGAGCAACCAACCGAGGCATCGAAGCCGACCATAGATTCGCCCCCAGCGCAGCCATCTCGGGCCACACTTGCGTGGTACACCTCTCTGGGCGGAAATGCAACGAAACACCCTTCACATCGCGGCCTGCTTACCCTTGCTGGCCGCAGCCTTGACCGCCTGTCACGGCGACAGCCCTGACGCGCAACGCGATCATCCGATGACCTCTATGACCCAGGCAGGAAGCCCCGTACCGACTCATGCACCGCGCCCCGTCGCACCTCGCGATTCGGCACGGGTTTTCATCTCCGGCCACAGCCTGACAGACAACCCGCTGCCAGACGACCTTGCGGCCATCGCGCAAAGCCTGGGCACACCGGTGCGCTGGAACCAGCAGAACGTGGTCGGATCGCAAATCAAGGTGCGCACCCGCGGCGACAACCCAGCAGTGCAAGGCTGGCCGGGCTACCGCAGCGGGAAGAACCGCGAAGGCCAGGGCATGGACGTCGTGCGCGAACTTCGCGAACCGCAGACGCTCGGCGGCGAGCGCTATGACACGCTCATCATCGCCGAGAACCACGTCATCATCTGGTCACTCACGCAAGCGGACACGGTTCGCCACCTGCGCCACTTCCATGATCGGTTCATCGAAGGCAACTCCCAGGGCCAGACCTATTTCTACGAAGCCTGGCTCGGCATCGACAACAAGAGCGACCCGAGAGACTGGATCGCCTACGAACGCGCGGCTTCACCGATATGGCAATGCATCGCCACCCGGATCAACCATTCACTCGCCGCCGAGGGGCGCGCCGACCGCATCGCCTCGCTTCCGGCAGGCGCCGCGCTGGCGGAGTTGGTCGAACGCGCGACGCAGGGTCCGGGAGTTCCCGGTGTCAGCGCATCGAGCGTTCGCGAAACCGTCGACCGGATCGTCAACGACGATGTGCACCTGACCCGGCTCGGTGTTTACTACATGGCCCTCGTTACCTACGCCGCGGTGTTCAATCGCTCGCCGCAGGGGGCCTGGGCGCCTGATGGTGTGACGAGCACCCAAGCCAAGTCATTGCAGGAAGTGGCTTGGGCCTATGTGGCTGCCTATTCCAGTCAGAACACTCCGCTCGGTCTCGGGCAGTGCCGCGCGCTGATGTGCGACTCCTTCTGCAACACCTACAACACCTACCGGCGCAGCCCGCATTTCAACCAAGAAATATGGCGCTGGTGGAGCAATGTCAAGAGGCTGCGTGAGTCGGCCGGTTGCCGCTGGCTTTTCTCGCGGGAGAGCCAGGAGAACCCGTTCTACTTCAGCCCGGATTCGGACGCCTCCTACTGGTACCCTGCGCCATGACGAGCGGCGCGCCGCAAGCGCGCCGGATCGGATCAGGTCGTTGCGTCCACTGATCGGTGGCGCTCTCCTTCATCGCCGAGCGTGGCCGCAGGCAATCCACCGGCCACCCGTTGCGCATTCGTCCTGGCCTTTACGAGTGCTGCATCAATGCACGACTGAAGCTGCGCGGCCAGCACCTTCACGTTGGGTTCCTGCAGCATGCTGGAATGGCCGCCCGGAATGTCGAAGACGTGGACGCGCCCGCTGACACGCCTTTGCCACCCGAACGTCGCATCGGCATGCATGTCGATCAGGGGTGCATCGGCTGTCATGCCGCCCCCACTTGTGGCGCGAAACAACAACACGTCACCGTGCAATGGCCGCGGCACTTCATAGTCTCGGCGCGCATAGAAGTAAATCTGCTGCGAGGTCAGGCCTTCGGCTTCTTTCGGTGGCGCCGCGCCCTTGTCGAGGGATTCGCGCAACAGCCTGAATTTCTTCGCGTCGCGCGTGCTCCGGAAAAAATCCTGTGCCTGAAACGCCAGAAAATTCTTGGCCTTCAGTCCGGCGCGCCCTGCCGCCGCGAGCAGGAAGCGCGGGATCGGCATCGATCCGTCATTGTTGTACACGCTCGCGAAACTCTTCAGGCGCCGCGCTGCAAGCCGGGCGGAAGGTGCCGATGCCTGCGCTGCTGCCGCGTCGATCAACGCCAACATGGCGACCGTCTCGCCCTGCGTCTGAAGTTGCCGCGCGATCTCGAATGCGATGACCCCACCGGCGCACAAACCGCCCAGCAAGTACGGGCCATGCGGCTGCACGCTGCGAATCTTGCTGACCTGGTAAGCCGCCATCTCCGGAATTCGTGTGTGCAGCATCGGGTGGCCCTGCGCCGAACGAGGCTGCAATCCGTACACAGCATGTTCGGCATGCAACGCCAATGCGAGATTGCGATAAAGGAGGGTCTCGCCATTGCCGTCATGAACGAAGAAAATTGGCGCTCCTGAACCCCCTGGTCGAATCAGGACCAGCGAATCACTAGCACATGGCTCGTCCAACAGTGCCGCGAGTTGCCCGATGGTCGGCGCCGCCAGCGCAGCCGTAAGCGGCAGCTTCTTGGTGAATCGTTCACCGATTCGTGCCATCAGTCTGGCAGCCAGTAGGGAATGCCCGCCCAGGTCAAAGAAATTGTCGTGCACACCAAAGTGCTGGACGGGTAGCAGCTCGGTCCAAATGTCCCAGATCGCTCGTTCAACCGCGTTGCGAGGTGGAGCACCCTTGGCCCTGGAGATAAGGCCGGTCGGAGCTTGGAGCGATTTCAGATCGATCTTGCCATTGGGCGACACCGGGAATGACGCCAGGCGGGTCACAAAACGAGGCCACATGTGGCTCGGAAGGGATTGCCTGACTCGTGAAAGTACTACTTCCTCCGGAATATCGATGCTGCCGGCGCACGAGTAGAAGAGCCCGATTGTTGTTCCGCCGACCTTGTCATCGAACGCTCTGGCAACTGCAACGTCCACTCCACCGACTTCCTTGGCAATCTTTACGATTTCCGCTGGCTCGACCCGGAATCCACGTATTTTGATTTGATCGTCGATCCTGCCGATGTATACGATATTGCCATCACTTCGGAATCGACCTAAATCTCCAGTCCTATAACAAATATCGGCTGGATCTTCGGAGTACGGATTCTGTATGAACTTGGCCCTGGTTAGCTCACTGTCTCTAAGGTATCCATTGGAGAGATAAGGAGTCCTGACGACTATTTCTCCTGTGTGCTCAGGTGCTGCGATGGTTCCAGCATCGGTCAATAGCAGGAGCTGAGTTTGAGGAATGCCTCTCCCAATTGGAAACTGATGCCCGTCGGCTTGCGGCTGAACCGCGTAGTACCCCATGGCCTGCGGCGTCTCTGTTGCGCCATAGAAGTTGAAATGCGATGCGTTTGGCGCAATCCCTGTAAATCGACTGATAGTGGCAGTGGTGAGCACCTCGCCGCCCCAAAATATGTTCCTCAATGCTTGGAGATGGACGCTAATTCCCGCGCCTGTGGAAATAATATGACCCAGCGTGGGAGTGAGGTGGGCGACTGATATTTCGCACTCGCGAAGCCAACTCACCAATAACGCTGGCTCCAACAGTTGGGACTGACGCGGAATACAGAGCGTTGCACCAATGGAGAGGGGCACGAAAATATCTCTCAGGAGCGGATCGTGCGAAATTCCTGAGAGCATCGAGAATCGATCATTCGGTCCCAGTGCATGCTGCTTTGCGTGCCACCTTACGAAATGCGGCAGCGGAGCATGGTTGGTCAGAATCCCTTTTTGTCTTCCTGAGGTTCCTGATGTAAATGAAATGTACGCTGTTGCGGACGAATCTACGATTGGAAGACTTGTCCTCTGCGACGAGAACTCGATAAGCATTTGGGCCGGTGTTCTTGGAATAGATCTTGACAATACTCCAGAAAACGCAATAGGTTTTGATTTCTCGCTGCAGTCGAGAATAACTTTCGGAGAAACCTGACCAATGCAATCGAAGTTTCGAGCCTCAGGGTAGAATGAGTCCAGGATTGAGAAAATCGCCCCGGCGCGTGCCGCGCCAAGCACTGCAGCAATTAGCGAAATGTTTCTGTTGGCATATATAACAACTCGATCACCACTACATACGCCACTGTCGATAAGCCACTGAGCCACTCCTCGCGATATGCTCTCGAGATCTGCATACGTCAGCACACCAGCTTCTGACGATACAGCGATGCGGTCTGCGAACCGGTTGGCCTGCTCGAGAAAATCCTCGAATATCAGAGCTGGTACGGCAGCACCGAGTTTTTGGGTCGGATCTGGAAGCAACGCGCGCGCGGCGTCTGTTACAAGTGAATAGCTCCGAATCAGTAGATCATCCCGCACAGCGATTTGCGCCAGCAAGTGCACATACTGGTCGAGCAAAGTGCAAATTTGCTCCCGGTCAAACAGATCGGTTCGGTAGTTGAGTGCGAAGGTCGAGGAATCGGCCTGCCCCATGATGTATAGAGTCAAAGCAAACTTAGCTGCCTCGGTACGAACGTCGACCCGCTCAATCTCTAGCCCTTTGAGCGGCTCAATCCCGACTACCTCTTCCATCGAGTTGACGAGCACGTCGAAAAGCGGGTTGCGCCCTCCGATGCGCGCGGGATTGAGTTCCGCTACCAAGGTGTCGAACGGCTGTTCCTGATGCGAGAACGAATCCAGTGTCGTCGCGCGTACGCGAGCAATCAGTTCAGTAAAACTTGGATTTCCAGACAAGTCGGTGCGGAGAACGACGGTATTGAGGAGCGGCCCAACCATCTGCGCCAGCTCAGGAAGCTCTCGTCTCGAAATCGGGGTGCCAACAGCTACGTCCTCTTGGCCACACCATCTCATGAGCAACAACTTGAACGCCGCGAGATAGACCATGAACATGGTTGCGTTGGCTCGCTTTGCGACGCGGTTCAGGGCAATCACTGCGTTGCGCGGCAACGCCGCCTCGACGCTGGCATCGGCGGCTTGCGTTTCCCTGGCACGGCTGGTGTCGACGGGTAGGTTGAGTGGTTCGATACCGCGAAGCTTCGCGATCCAGTAGCGCGTGTGCGGCTCGATCAGCCCCCTCGCGACGCGTGACTGCTCCCAATGGGCGTAGTCAAGAAAGCCCGGGCCCGAGGCCGGGCGCGGCGCTGCTCTGCCCTCGCTGAATGCCGAATACAGGTCGGCCAGATCCCTGCGCAGAATTCCTGCGGACCAGCCGTCGCTGACGATGTGGTGAACCACGAGTTGCAGAACGTGATCATCTTCTCCCATAACGACCAGATATGCGCGCGCAAGTGGTGCACGCGCGAGATCAAATGGCAAGGCTGCATGGGTGCGCAAGATCTTGTGCAATTCCTCGAGCTGCTCACGTTGGGGGATTGAGCTTAGATCGAGCCTTCGAAGTTCGAGCTTGACATTGTTTTGCGCCACCTGCATCGGGGTTCCAGCCCGTTCGATTACGCTGAGCCTCAAGCTGTCGTGGTGCTCAACCAATGCCTGCAAACTACTTTCTAGCGCCGCCAAATCGAGGGGGCCCTTCAGCCGCTGTGCGGACTGCATGTTGTACGCCGTGCCCCTATCGTTCAGGTGGTCAGCTAGCCATATGCTCAACTGGACCGATGACAAGGGTACGGGGTCTGCGTGATTCCTCAAAACAATGGGATCAAGGCCACCCGATTTCTCGGCCAATGAGCTGACCGACTGCCGGGCGAGGCCCGCCACAGTGGGCGAATCAAACAGGGTGACCAGCGGCAATTCGACGTTTAGAGTCACGCGCAGGCGCGATATGACCTGCATTGCCAGCAGGGAGTGCCCGCCGAGGTCGAAGAAATTGTCGTGTACCCCGAAGCGTTCCAGCTTCAGGACGTCACGCCAGATTTCCCAGACGCCTTGCTCGACAGGGTCGCGCGGAGCAACGGCCGCGCCGAGAACTATCGCCCCCGCCGGCACCGGCAGTGCCTTGCGGTCGATCTTGCCATTGGGCAGCAGGGGTATTGCCTCGAGCGGCACAAAGTGCTGGGGCAACATCGATTCGGGCAGGTGCACGCGCAAGTGCTCGCGCAGCGCGCTGGCCACAGGCATTGCCTCCTTGGCCACCACGTAGGCCACCAGGCGCACGTCGCCGGGTTGGTCTTCGCGCACGAGCACCAGCGCGCGGCGTACCTGAGGGTGCTGCATCAAGTTCGATTCGATCTCGCCCAATTCGATACGATGGCCACGCACCTTGACCTGGAAGTCCAGCCGCCCCAGGTGCTCGAGCAGCCCGTCATGGCGCCAGCGTCCGCGGTCGCCGCTGCGGTATAGCCTGGCCTGGGGCTCCGCGCTGAACGGGTCGGCCACGAAGCGCTCGGCGCTGAGTTCGGCTCGATTCAGATAGCCCAGCGCAACGCCCGCTCCGGCGATGCAGATTTCTCCAGGGACACCGATCGGGCAGAGCTGGCCGCGCTCGTCCAGGACATGCACCTGGGTGTTGGCGATGGGCCTGCCGATGCGGATGCCTGCCTCGGGTTGCTCCACCTTCCAGCAGGTGGACCACACCGTCGTCTCGGTGGGGCCGTACATGTTCCACAGCTCGGCGCAGCGCCCAAGCAGTTGCTGCGCCAGGTCAGGTGGCAGCGCTTCACCGCCGACGAGCGCCTTGAAGCTGGGCGTGCCCTGCCAGCCAGCGTCGATGAGCATGCGCCAGGTGCTCGGCGTGGCGTGCATCACGCTGGCCTGGCTGGTCGCGAGCAGGCTGCGCAGCGCATGCCCGTCCAGCACGTCGACGCGCCCGGCCAGCACGAGCTCGGCTCCAACGCTCAGGGGCAGCAGGAGTTCGAGCACCGCAATGTCGAACGACAGGGTGGTCACCGCGACCAGCCGGTCCGACTCGCTCAGCCCGGGCTCGCGCGCCATGCTGGTGAGGAAGTTGACCACCGCCCGGTGCGGCACCACCACGCCCTTGGGCTTGCCGGTGGAGCCTGAGGTGTAGATGACGTAGGCGGGGTCCTCGGGGCGCGCGTCGAGCGTCAAGGAGGGTTCGAGATCGCCTGCGGGCTGGGCGGCGATCGCCTGAGCGTCGAGGTCGAGCCATACCGACTTGGCGCGCGGCCAGTCCAGCGCCCCCGCAAGCGAGGACTCTGTCACCAGCAGCGCCAGCGCGGCGTCTTGTGCCATGTAGGCCAGGCGTTCGCCGGGGTAGCTCGGGTCCAGCGGAACGTAGGCCGCGCCGCATTCGAGAATGGCGAGCTGGGCCACCACCATGTCCACCGAGCGCTGCACGCACAGACCCACCAGTGCGCCGCGCGCAATGCCGAGGGACCGCAAATGGCGCGCCAGACGCTGCGTGCGCGCTTGCAGCTCAGCGTAGGTCAGCGCCGTCGCACGACTGCGCAACGCCACTGCCTGCGGAGTGCGTCTGGCCTGTTGCCTGAGCAGGGAGTGGACGGCGACATGTGTGGGGTAGGGCCGTGTAGTTCCGTTCCAGTCCGAGAGGACCCGCGCGCGATCCCTCTCCCCAAGCATCGGCAACTCGGCGACGCACGTGGCGGGATGCGTGGCGACTCCAGACAACAATTCGCGGTAGTAGCCGAGCCAGCTCTTGATGCTGGCGGAGTCGAACAAGTCAGGGTTGTATTCGCACGCGAGCGAAGCGCTGCGCCCCGTGTCTGCGACGTTGAGGAAGACTTCAAAGTTGCCGCACGACTTGGCCGTCTCGACCCCTTCCAGCGCGATCTCGCCAAAGTCGAAAGCACTGTTGTGT
>JBAQUQ010000270.1:0-5323 GCA_049297615.1 Burkholderiaceae bacterium | reverse complement strand
CGCAACAGCGCGCGTTCGAGCTGCTCAAGCAAATCCGAATGTAGGCAGCAGCCGCAACCCCGCCCTCACGCCAAACCCGCGTCGTCAAAGAACAAACTCGCTCGTCTGCTTCCGGAACTTCGGGCTAAAGCGACGATGCCCGCTTCGATCGAAAACACCGAGGCGCTTCCTTCCTTAGCTGCTGCCGTCGAGCCGTTGCCGGCGAGCCCGATGCCGACGAGCGCACGCGAGCTGCCTGTCGAGATCAAGGACAGCGAGCACGGCCGCGAGGTGACGATGACTCTCGGCGAGGGCCAGGTCGCCCGCCGCTGGCGCGTGCGCGGCCTGGCCAAGAACCTGGCGGTGGACGTGCTCAAGGTCAACGTGCGCGTCGGCGCTGGCGATGCCTTCCACGTCGACACGCTCGACCTGTACGGCGCCAAGGCGCGCGCGCACTACGTGGCGCAGGCCTCGGCCGAGACCGCCATCGACGAACGCATCCTCAAGGCCGACCTCGGCCGTGTGCTGCTCGCGCTCGAGCAGTTGCAGGACGAGAACATCGCGCAGGTGCTCGCGCCCGAGCCGCAGCACCAGATGATTGATGCCGAGCGCGACGCCGCGCTCGCACTGCTCAAGTCCACCGACCTGATCGAGCGCATCCTGGCCGACTTCGCTTCGTGCGGCCTGGTCGGCGAAGCCACCAACAAGCTCGTGGGCTACCTGGCCGCAGTCAGCCGCATGCTCGACAAGCCGCTCGGTGTGGTCATCCAGAGCAGCAGCGCCGCCGGCAAAACCTCCCTCATGGACGCCGTGCTCGCCTTCGTGCCCGAGGAGCAGAAGGTGAAGTACTCGGCGATGACCGGGCAGAGCCTGTTCTACATGGGCGAGACCAACTTGAAGCACAAGGCGCTGGCCATCGTCGAGGAGGAAGGCGCGAGCCGCGCGAGCTATGCCTTGAAGCTGTTGCAGTCCGAGGGCGAGCTCACGATCGCCAGCACGGGCAAGGATCCACAGAGCGGCAACCTCATCACGCAGCAATACCGCGTCGAAGGGCCGGTGGCGCTGCTGTTCACGACCACCGCGCGCGACCTCGACGAGGAACTCATGAACCGCTGCCTCGTGCTCGCGGTGGACGAAGGGCGCGAGCAGACGCGCGCGATCCACGAGCGCCAGCGCGCCAGGCGCACGCTCGACGGCTTGTTCGCCCACCGAGAGCGCCAGGCCTTGACCGCGCTGCACCAGAACGCGCAGCGACTGCTTCGACCGTTGGAGGTGCTCAACCCGTTCGCGCAGTGGCTGACCTTCCCCGACCAGACGACGCGGCTGCGCCGCGATCACGAGAAGTACCTGACCCTGATCGACGTGATCGCCTTCGTGCACCAGCACCAGCGCGCGGTAAAGACGGCCGAGCGAGCGGGCCAGCGCATCGAGTACATCGAGGCCACGCTGGCCGACATCGAGCTTGCGAACCGGATCGCGCACGACGTGCTCGGCCGCAGCCTGGACGAGTTGCCGCCGCAGACGAGGCGGCTGCTCGCACTGATCGACGGTCACGTGCGCGCCGAGGGCAAGCGCCAGGCGCTCAAGCGCGCCGACCTGCGCTTCACACGCCGCGCCTTGCGCGAGGCGACCCTCTGGGGCGACACGCAGACCAAGACCCACCTGGCGCGCCTGGTCGAACTCGAATACTTGGTCGCGCACAGAACCAAGAGCGGCGGCTTCGAGTACGAACTCGTCTACGAGCTCGGCGCCGACGAAGGCGCGCGCTTCCCCGGACTGGCCGACATCGAGGCCTTGAGGCTTGCTTACGACGCGTCGCGGTCGGGGCAAACCGACGCGCGGTCGGCCCCTGGTCGGGCCCCGGTCGGCCCTCGGTCGGCGGGTGGTCGGGTCGACGAATCGCCCGCAAAGCCAGCATCCATGCGGCTTGGCGACGATGATGCCGACGACGACGCGAAACCGCACCTCTTGCCGAGCATGCGCTCGCGTTCGTCGTACCCGCAGGCCGTTGTTCCTTTAGCCGCTGCTGCTGCCGGGGCCTGACATGCCGCGCAACACAGGAGGGCGCGGCGATGCCGCGTAAGGGCCAGCGCATCAAGACGCGCAAGCGCTTGGCGGTCAAACCGCCCGGTGGGCGCCGCCCCAAAACCGCCGACGCGCTGCTCGCGCACAACCGGCTGATGCGCTACATGGAAGAGCATTTCGAGTGGATGCTGGTCACCGGCTACAGCGCCGACACGATCCGTGCGCGGCGCGTGGGCTTACGCAAGTTCATCGCCTGGGCGGATGAGCGCAGCATCGACGATCCGCGCGAGATCACCAAGCCGATGCTCGAGCGCTACCAGCGCTGGCTCTTCTACTACCGCAAGCCTGGCAGCAGCAGTGACGGCAAAACTGACGGCAAAGACGCCGGCGCGCCGCTGACGATCGGCATGCAGTACCAGTACCTGGCGCCCTTGAAGACCTGGTTCCGCTGGCTGAGCCGCGAGCACCACATCCTCGCGAACCCCGCGGCCGATCTCGATCTGCCCAGGCAACCGAAACGATTACCACGCTCGACCCCCACGGTGCAGGAGGTCGAGGCGATCCTGGCCGAGGCCGAACACGACACGCCGCAAGGCCTGCGCGACCGCGCTTTGCTCGAAACGCTGTACGCCACCGGCCTGCGCCGCATGGAGCTGGTGGGCACCGCGATTTACGACGCAGACCTCACGCGCGGCTTGCTGTGGGTACGCCACGGCAAGGGTGGGCGCGAGCGTGTCGTGCCACTGGGCGAGCGCGCCGTTGCCTGGCTCGACAAGTACCTCACCGAGGCTCGCCCCGAACTGCTTGCCGCCGACACCGCAGCGCTATTCCTGAGCGACTACGGTGAACCAGTGCGAGCCGATTACGTCTCCGACAAGGTCAAGCGCTACATGGAGTTCGCCGGCGTGCACAAGGTGGGCAGCGCGCACCTGCTGCGCCACGCTTGCGCGACGCACATGCTCGAGGGCGGAGCCGACATCCGCTTCATCCAGGAGATGCTCGGGCACGCGAGCATCGAGACGACCGAGATCTACACCCACGTCAGCATCGACAAGCTGATCGCGGTGCACAAGGCCACGCATCCGAGCCGATTGCAGCGCCGCAAAACCGTCGCTGAGGGCACCGAGCCGCCGGTGAGTGGTCCGAGCCTGGACGAAGCGCGCGAAGCGCTGCTGGGCGCGATTGCGGCCGAACGCGACGACGATCACGCTGACGGCGCCGACGCTGTTGCAGCGGACGCCTGACGGCGCCGCTGAACGTGGATGCGTCGTCGCGTGTGGCCCCGTTCCGTCACGCGGTTTGCGCTCTCGAGCAAGCCGCGCGCCGTCACTGCCGTGTGCCTCATCGGACCGTCGTCAAAGCATGGCGCTTCGCGCAGGACGTTGAGACAGGCCGCAGCCGGCATCGAGCCGGCCGCGACCTGGCAAGCGCTGCGGGGTGAATTGCTGGCGCAATTCAACATAACGGGCTGTTGCCATGAATTGCCCCATTCGCGCGCAGGGCGCGCTCGGTGGGGCAACGCTCCACTTCGTTCCGCGCCCTGCGGGTTCACGGCAACCCCCGTTATGTCTTGCGCCCCGCAGCGCCTGCGCGGGCATCGGCTCGGGTACAAGCCCATGCCCGCCCAATACCGAAGCTCGTCCGGTCACGGCTTCGCCGTCACCGCAGGCATCGAAGCATGGCGCCGCAAGCGGCGCAGTCATGGTGTTGGCCCCCGCCCCGCCCACCCTCCGCCCCCCAAGGGGGCTCCCTGGCTCCCTCCACTGGCTTGGCCAGCGTAGCGCCGTGCTCGCCGCGTCAAGGCCAAGCCCTTCGGGCGCGCGCAAGCACGTGGCCTTGACACGGCTGCGCGCGGCACTCCGTGGACCAGGCCAGTGGCGTTCGCCGAATGCCTGGCACCACACCCAAGAGGACCGACATGCCACGCAAAAAGAACCGCATCACCATCGATCTGCCGCCCGAGTTCATCGCGCTGTGCAGGTGCGACAACGTGCCGCCCGAAGTGGTGCTGCGCGGCTTCATCGCAGATCTTGCCGAAATCATGAACTGGGCCGACAACCCGCGCGCCGACGGCTACAGCAGCAACGGCAGCGATGAGCGGCGCTATGCGATGGAGTATTACGAACGGGTGGGCTACCCGTGGCTGTACAAGCCGCAGCGGTAGTTGCTCAGTGCTGGCGGCTCGCGCCGCCAGCACCGGCACGGCCGGTGCTGTTGCCCCCCAGCGCTGCCGGATACTTCGTGCTGCTCGCGTTCTTGCTTGGGGAGGCAATGCCGATGACGCCCGCGGAAGCCAAACAGATCATCGAAGTCCTTGCCGGCGGCGTCGATCCGGCCACCGGCGAGGTGCTGCGCGACGACAGCCCCTTGAGCAGCCCGCACGTCATCCGCGCGCTGTTCATCGCGGCCAAGGCGCTGGAGCTGATGGCGGCCAAGCCCGCGCGACCCGCAGCCGCCGCGCCGGGCAATGCCGGCAAGGCCTGGACCGAGGACGAAGACCAACGCCTGGTTGCTGCCTTCGACGCCGGCACGCCCGTGGCCGAGCTTGTGCGCGCCCACGAGCGCACGACAGGCGCCATCAACTCGCGTCTGATCCGGCTCGGCCGGTTGCAGGTCGGCCACAACGACCCGCCTGCCTGACACGGCCGTCGCAGCCTTGCCATGCCGCCAGAGTCGGCTTGCACCGCACAGCAACAGCGTATTGAAGTCCGAGCGCGTCAAGGCCAAGCCCTTCGGGCGCGCGTGCCGCGCGGCCTTGACCCGAACCGGCGTCGTGCCCCGCCGAGCAAAAGACAGCAGCTAAAGAAGGACGACCACCGAAGGGGGCGACCGCCGGCCTTGCCCGCGCGCGTGCGCGCAGCCAGAATGCGCCTCTACGCAAAATTCTCACCCCACCAGGAGAGTCGTCTTCTTCAACCCCGCGCAAACCCGCGCCGCATCTAGAGAAATTGCCTTCGCCTATGGCAGATGGTCGTCGGGCTCAACAATCTACGCCTATGTCGGGGGGAATCCGGTTTCGAGCGTCGACCCGAATGGCTTGCTGTTCATGGCCACAGTCGGTGGCGTACAGCGCGGTACCACTCTCAATCAAGCCGCCACCTACGGTGACCCTGGGAATGCCGCAGCTTCCGTCGCTGGAGTCACGGTCGGCGCAGCGGGAGTTGCTGCTGGTGTTTGGAGTGGAGTTGGACTTGGACTTGGACTTGACCCCATCCCGCGGACGGGTTTGGACTTGAATTTCAAGTCGGATGGCAAAGCTCCTGCGCAGACTTGTCCACCGGCGGCGTGGCGCATGCCACGCAGACGCCGACGGTGGTCA
>JBAQUQ010000269.1:0-9107 GCA_049297615.1 Burkholderiaceae bacterium | reverse complement strand
GCGGGTACAGCGCGGCGTAGGCCAGGCGCGAGCTGCCGACCAGGAATCCAAGCAAGACGCCCACGACGATCGAGATCGCGAAACCCAGCATCGTGACCCAGAACGTTTTCCACGCAGCCTTGGCGATAGCACCCGCAAACTCGAACAAAGACTGGGCGATCGTGAGCGGCGCGGGGAAAATGTATTCTGGAACGGACAAACCCGTGCACACTGCTTGCCACAGGAGCAGTATCGCGCAGAGTGCAGCCAGTGGAGCCCAGCGTTCGGTGTTGGTTCGAGTCATTTCACGGCCTCGCCCTTGGGCGCACGCATCGCACCGATATGCCCGCGCAGATCGTGAACGATGTCGGTAAAGGCGCTCGTGTAGGTGATCTCCAGGTCGCGCGGGCGCGGCAGATCGATTCTGCGCTGCACCACCATCCGGCCCGGGCTCTTGCTCATCACGTACACCGTGTCGGCGAGGAAGACCGATTCGCGCAAGTCGTGCGTGACGAGGACGACGTTGAAACGCTGCGCCGTCCACAGGTCGCTCAGGGTGGACCACAGTTCTTCGCGCGTGAAGGCATCGAGCGCGCCGAAGGGCTCGTCGAGCAGCAGCATCTTGGGCTCGTGGATCAATGCTCGGCAGATCGACGCGCGCTGCTGCATGCCGCCCGATAGCTGCCACGGAAACTTGTCTTCGTAGCCGCCCAAGCCGACGCTGCGCAACAAGCGGCTCGCGCGTTCGCGGTATTCGCCGCGGCGCGCCTTGTACTGCGAGCGATACGGCTCGACGATCTCGAGCGGCAGCAAAACGTTGTCCACCGTGCTGCGCCACGGCAGCAGCGAGGGCGCCTGGAACGCCATGCCGCTGATCTTGAGCGGACCGGTGACCGCTCGGCCGTCGATGTGGATCGACCCACGGCTCGGCATCTTCAGGCCGGTGGTCAGCTTCATGAAGGTCGACTTGCCGCAGCCCGAAGGGCCGACGATGGCGATGAACTCGCCTTTGCCGACTTGCAGCGAGATGTCCTCGACGGCGAACTGCTGCTTGGCGAGAAGCGCGTCGTCGTAGGCGAGCCAGACTTTGCGGAAGTCGACGAAAGGGGAAAGGGTCAGGCCCATCGGCGCCGTTATCCCGGCGCGAGCCGAAATCCCCTGCATCCGGGCTTGCATTCGGGCTTGCATGGAACCCGGCTTTCGCCGGGATCACCGCAGTGCGCGCTGACGCGCACCCGGCTCACTTCTTTGCCGCCTTGAAGATGTCGCGCTCTGCCTCACTGGGCAGGAAAGTGCCGTTCCATACGGCTTCGGCCTTGATGCGCTCCTTCGTCGCGAAGGCGTCCGACACTTGGCTTGCCATCAAGGTCAGGCGCGGGCCGAGGGCATTGCCGAAGCCTTCGGCCTTGGCGTCCGGTGTCAGCACGGTGGCATCGAGAGCGAGCTTGAGGCGGCGATATTCGAGTTCTTCATTGATGATGCCGTCGCGCTCCTTCACGGTCGCGATGCCAGCCTTGGGGTCGGCGATCACGTCCTTCATCCCCTTGGTGAAGGCGCGCAGGAACGCCTTCACGGCTTCGGGGTTCTTCTTGAGGAATTCCTCAGCGACGATGATGACATTGCCGTACAGCTTGACGCCATGACTGGGATAGGGCAGCACGACCACATCCTCCATCTTCACGCCGCGCGCTTCGATATTGAGCAGGGAAGTGAATGAAAACCCCGTGATCGCGTCGACTTCACCGCGCACCAACATGGTCTCGCGCAGTGGTGGGTCCATCGCGGTCCAGTTCACGCCCGTGATGTGGTTCGCCTTGGCGAAGATCGGAAACGCCTTGCGGCCAGCGTCGAACACCGGGGCACCCAACTTCTTGCCGCTCAAATCGGCGGGTGTCTTGATGCCCGACTTCTTGAGCGCCAGCACCGCCGCCGGCGTGTTGTTGTAGACCATCATCACTGCCACCGGTTTGCTCGGCGCATTGGCGTTGTTGGCGTGGAACTCCATCAGCGCGGCCAGGTCGGCGAAACCCATGTCGTAGGCGCCCGAAGCGACGCGCGTCACGGTGCCGCCCGAGCCGTTGCCGGCGTCGATGCTGACATTGAGTTTCTCGGCCTTGAAGTAGCCCTTCGCGGCGGGAACGAGGAACATCGCCGCCGGGCCTTCGAAGCGCCAGTCGAGTTGGAACTTGATGGCGGTTTCTTGGGCGTGCGCGGGCAGGGCGCAGCTGATGGCGCTTGCGAGAAGGGCGCGGCGGGCAAGGCTGAACATGCACATTCAGGGCTCCAAGGTGAAGGGTTGAGGTTGCTCGATCGACACGCAAATTGTGTGCCGCATCGACGTTGCCCACACCCGTTACAACCCTTGGCCAGATCGGGGCCTACGCCAGCAAATCGAACAATGATCTCGCCACGACCTTGGTCGCGCGGCGCAGGTCTTCGAGCACGACGTGCTCGTCGGCGCGCTTGGCGTTCGATTCGAGCACGGTTCGCGGCCCGGCACCGTAGATCACGGCGGGAATGCCGCGTTCGCAGAACAGGCGCACGTCGGTGTACAGCGGCGAGCCCGACTCCGGGATCGGTTCGCCGAACACACTGGCACCGTGGCGTTGCAGGGCGTCGACGAGAGGCCGGTTACCAGGCAGCGGTTTGAGTGGCTTCGCCAAAAGCAGTCGGCGGATGTCGATCTTGATGCCAGGCACGGTGCCGGCGGCCTCGCCGATCAAGCGGCGCATGTCGGCCTCGACGCTGTCGGGCACTTCTTCAGGAATCATGCGCCGATCGATCTTCAGCGTCACTTCGCCGGGCACCACATTGGTGTTCGTGCCGCCGACGATTCTTCCGACGTTGATGTAGGGGTGCTCGATGCCCGCGACCTTGGACCAGACCGATTTGTACAGCGTGTTCTGCCGGTACAGCGCTGTCAGGATCGCGTTCGCGCCTTGCAGCGCGTCGATGCCGGTGTGGGGAATGGCGGCGTGCGCTTGCCTGCCGTGTACGGCCACTTCGAGCTGAAGGCAGCCGTTGTGCGCGGTGACGACTTGATAGCTGAATCCGGCGGCGATCAGCAGGTCGGGTTTGATCGTGCCATCGCCCAGCAGTCGCCCCGGGCCGAGTTCTCCGCCGAATTCTTCGTCATACGTGAACAGCAGTTCGACGCCGCCCTTCAGGGGAGCGCGCAGGCTTTCCAGCGCGCGCACGGCAAATGCATAGGTCGAGAAGTCACACTTGCTGACGGCCGCGGCGCGTCCGTACAGTTTGCCGTCGAGCACTTCGCCTGCGTACGGGGCGCGCGTCCAACCGTCGCCGGGCGGAACGACGTCGCCGTGGGCGTTGAGCATGATCGTGGGGCCGCCCTGGCCATAGCGGCGGCGCACGACCAGGTTGATGAGCGACTGCAGTCCTGCCGCCTTGACTTCGGCGTCGGGAACCGGGTATTTCTCGGCGTTGAAACCGAAACCGGCGAGCAGTTCAGCGGTGCGCTGCGCGTGCGGGGCGTTGTTGCCGGGCGGTGTGTCGGTCGCGACTTGCACCAGGGCTTGCAGGAAGGCGACCTGCTCTTCGAAATGGGAGTCGATCCAGGCGTCGATTTGTTCGTGGGCGTTCATCTGCAGGGTTCCCATGGCCTCGCGAAACAGCTCGTTCAGGATTGCGCGGCGAGTTGATTCAACAGATGCATGAGGGCCTCAACGCCGAGCTGCATGTCGTCTGCCGTGCTCGACTCGAGCGGGTTGTGGCTGATGCCGGAGTTCTCGCCGCGCACGAACAGCATCGCTTGCGGCATGATTTCGTGCAGCTTCATCGCGTCGTGGCCAGCGCCGCTGGGCATGCGGTGCGCCGGCAAGCCCAGCGCCTGGACGGCGCGCTCCCAGCGCGCCTGCCAGTCGGGGTGGCACGGCGCGGCTGCGGCGCGCATCGTTTCTTCCAGGGTGTAGTTCAAGCCGCGTCGCGCGCAGATCGCCTCCAATCGGGCGACCACGTCGCTCGCGCAGGCGTCGCGCACCGGGTTCGTCGTCGCGCGAATATCGAGGCTGAATTTACAGCGGCCAGGCACGACGTTGATCGAGCCGTTGGGCACCTCGAGCATGCCCATCGTGCCGACGAGCTCGGGCACCGATCGTGCACGTTGTTCGAGGTAGATCGCGAGTTCGGCCACCGCGTTGACCGCGTCGCGGCGACTGTCCATCGGTGTCGTGCCGGCGTGGCTCGCCATGCCGCGCACTTCACCGAGGTAACGCACATGGCCATTGATCGACGTGACGACGCCCAGCGGCAGGTCGAGTTCGTTCAGCACCGGGCCCTGCTCGATGTGGACCTCGACGAAGCCGAGGTAAGCGGCGCCATCGCGTTGGAGCTTGGGGATGTCAGCGATGCACAGGCCCGCGTGCTGCATCGCTTCGCGCATCGAGATGCCGTCTGCGTCTTTCTGGTCGAGCCAGGCCATTTCGAACTGGCCGGTGAGCGCTCCCGAGCCGAGGAAGGCTGCTTTATAGCGTTGGCCCTCTTCTTCGGCGAAGGCGACCACTTCGAAGCCGAACGGCAGGCGGCGCGCGGCCTTTTGCAGTTCGCGGACACAAACCATCGCTGTGAAGATGCCCAGGCGCCCGTCGTACTTGCCACCGTTGCGCACCGTGTCGAAGTGGCTGCCGCAGAGCAGACGCTTGGCGCGCGCGTCGCTGCCGTGATAGACACCCACGACATTGCCCACGGCGTCGATCGACACCTCGTCGAAGCCGCAATCGAGCATCCAGCGTTGCAGTTGCACCTGGCAGGCTTGGTGTGCGGCGGTGAGGTAGGTGACGGTGAGCTGGCCGCGTTCGGCATAGCCGGGGTCGCTATGTTGTGCAAGCAGTTCGGCGCAGTCCCAGACCTGCTGGCCGAGCGTGGGCGTCACGCCGAATTTGTCGTTCAGGCGAATCTCGGCGATGCGGTGGATGTTGCGCAAGTTTTCCGCAAATTCGAAGGCGGGATGGTGCTCCAGGCGCCGCTCGAAGGCCGCAATGATTTTCTGCCGGCTCAGCCCCGTGCCACGCGGCCCGCGCGCCGCGAGGATGAAGGGAAATCCGAATTTCGCGTTGTAGCGAGCGTTCAGATCCTGGAGACGTGCGAACTCCGCGGGCGAACAGGCTGTCAATCCCGCCTTTCCTTGTTCGTTCGTCGACTCGGCGGTCAGCAAGTGGCTGACCATGGCCTTGCCCGCGAGTTCGGGGTGGGCGCGGATCAGCTCGAGCTGCGCCTCCCGCCCAGCATCGCGCAGTGCCTGCGCGAACGCACGCTTCAGCGCGGCGAGGCTGGCGAACGGGCGCTGGTCGTGGATCGTCTCGGCCATCCACGGCGAATGCTCGTAGGTGCCGGCCAGCAGGGCGGTGAATTCGGCCCGCGATGCGGCATTGAGCTGAGTCAGCGTGAGCACGGTCAGTCCCAGACGTGGGCGCTACGCGCGTCGAAAGGATGCGTCGCGTGCCAATGACGCGCGATGTCGATGCGCCGGCACACCCACACCCGGTCATGCGCACCGATATGGTCGAGAAAGCGTTGCAGCGAGCCGATGCGCCCGGGCCTGCCGAGCAGCCTGCAGTGCATGCCCACGCTCATCATCTTCGGTGCCTCATCACCCTCGGCGTAGAGCGCGTCGAAAGAGTCGCGCAGGTAGGTGAAGAAGTGGTCGCCCGTGTTGAAGCCCTGCGTCTGCACGAAGCGCATGTCGTTCGTGTCCAGCGCATACGGCACCACCAGATGCGGCGCGAGCTGGCCGTCGCTCTTGGCCACTTGCAGCCAGAACGGCAGATCGTCGCCGTAATAGTCGCTGTCGTAGTCGTAGCCCCCCTGGTCGACGACCAGGCGGCGCGTGTTCGGGCTGTCGCGGCCGGTGTACCAGCCCAGCGGCCATTCGCCGCCGGTGAGCTCTTTCAGCAGTTGGCTGGACAGGCCGACGTGGCGGCGTTCGGTGGCCTCGGGCAGGTTCTGGTAATGGATCCAGCGCAGGCCATGGTTGGCGATTTCGTAACCGTTTTCCATGAAGGCGGCCAGGATCTCGGGGCAGCGCTGCAGCGCCATGCCCACGCCGAACACCGTCAGCGGAAGGCGGCGCGTCTCGAATTCCCTCAGGATGCGCCAGACACCTGCGCGCGCGCCGTATTCGTACATCGACTCCATCGTCATGTGGCGGTTCTCGTAGGCCTGCGCGATCACGAGTTCCGACAGGAAGGTCTCGGAGGCCGGGTCGCCGTGCAGCACGTTGTTCTCGCCGCCCTCCTCGAAATTGAGGACGAACTGGACGGCGATGCGTGCCTGGCCGGGCCAGCGGGCATGCGGCACGCTGCGACCATAGCCCTTCAGATCGCGTGGGTAAGCGGGGGCGTCTTCTTGCTTCATGCCAGTGAATGCTCGGGAGGGCTTCAGTGGGGGCGCAGCACTGCCTGCAGATCGGGCCCGCGCGGATTCAAGCGCAGGTTGTTCTCCACATGATGCAGGTGCTGCTCCATCAACCGCGCCGCGGCGCGCGCATCGCGCCGCTCGATGGCATCGACCAGGGCGACATGCTCGTCCTGCGAATGTTCGGCGGAATGCGACGACTGGTACATCAGCGCGATCAAGGAACTGCGCGACAGCAAGTCGGCGAGAAGGTGCGCGAGCACCTCGTTGCCTGCCATGCGCGCGAGCACGGCGTGGAAGTCGGCGAGCAGCCGGGTGCGGCCGGGCACGTCGGTGCGGCGCACCGCGTCGAGCTCGGCTTTCAAATGCTGGCGCAACTCGGCAACTTGCGTGTCGCCGATGCTTGCGCACAGCCGACGCACCAGCGAGGATTCGAGCATGCGCCGAACCTCGAACACCTGGCGCGCCTCTTCGACGCCGGGTTGCGCGACGAATGCGCCGCGCGCCGGCTCGAGCGTGACGAGGCGGTCGCGGCTGAGTTGGTTCAGCGCCTGGCGCACGAGAGTGCGCGAGACCTTGAAGATGTCGGCGATGCCCTGCTCGGCAAGCTTGGTGCCGGGCATCAGGCGCCGCTCGATGATCGCCTCGGTGATGGAATCGACGATGCGTTGCGTCGCGCCGACGGTGCCCGGTGCGCCACTGCGACGCGCGCGCATGTCTCTTGCTTCGGCGGCCGGCGCCGCCGTTTGCGGCACGATCACGTTCAGGCTGGCGCGGCTGCGCGACATACTGCGGGTTCTCCACGACTTGTTTTGTATGCGATAGTGTATACACTTATTTCCGATCTTCAAGGCACTGCGAACCCGGTCGCCCCTGATTGGGCGCTGTGTGCGCTGCCTGAAAGCCACGGTCAAAGCGAGAACCCATGGGACAACTGACGACACATGTGCTCGACACGGCCCACGGCAACCCCGCCGCCGGCATGAAAGTCAGCCTACTGCACCTGATCGGTGAGCGCGCCGAACTCATCAAACAACTGGAGCTGAACCACGACGGGCGCGCCGACACTGCCCTGCTCGAAGGTGCCGCGCTGCGTCGCGGCCGCTATCGTCTGCTGTTCGGCGTGGCCGCGTACTTTCGACAGCGCGGCATCCCCCTGCCCGACCCGCCTTTCATCGACGAAGTGACGCTCGATTTCGGCATCGCCGATCCGCAGTTGCACTATCACGTGCCGCTCCTCGTGAGTCCGTGGAGCTATAGCACCTACCGTGGGTCTTGAGCCGGACCTCGCCGCGGCCCAGGACTGTCTCGCAGCCGACCCCGCCGGTGCGAATCTCGCCCGCCGACCCTCGAACCGACAAGGAGTTCCCATGACCATCCGCCCATCACTTCGCGCCCTGCTCGGCGCGAGCCTGCTCGCCGCGAATCTGCTCAGCGCGCCGTCAGCGCAAGCCGCATACCCGGAAAAGCCGATCCGCATCGTCGTCACGTTTGCCGCCGGCGGGGCGAGCGACATCGTCGCGCGCGCCATTTCAGATCCCCTGGCCAGGTTGCTGGGCCAGCCGGTGATCGTCGACAACAAGCCTGGTGCCGGCGGCACGCTCGGCGGCTTGGACGTGGTGCGCTCCCCGGCCGACGGCTACACGCTGATGCTGTCGAATTCGACACCCTTGTCGATCGGCCCGTTCACCGTGCCCAAGCAGCCCTACGACCCGGCCAAGCAATTCACGCATGTGGCGATGCTCGGCGTCGCACCGGTGTTGCTCATGGCGAATCCGAAAAATGGCCCGGCCACGCTGAAGGACTTGCCCAAGGCCGCCGCCGCTGGCCTCAACTTCGGCAGCGGCGGGCCGGGCTCGATCGGCCACATCGTCGGCGAGATGACGAAGGCGGCGATGAAGATCCAGATGACCCATATCCCCTACCGCGGCGGCGCGCCGATGACCACCGACCTGATCGCCGGCACCATTCCTGTGGGCATCGACGTCATCACCGCATTCGTGCCCATGGTCAAGGCCGGGCAGATCAAGGCCTTGGCCGTGACGACGCGCCAGCGTTCGCCTCTGTTGCCCGATGTACCGACCACCACCGAAGTGGGCTACCCGACTCTGATCGCCGAGAACTATTTCGGCGTTTCCGCGCCGGCGAGCCTGCCCAAGGACATCACGGACAAATTGACCCAGGCACTGGCGCAAATCGTCGCCGATCCGGCGATCGTCAAACGCTTCGAGGAGCTCGGGATCACGCCAGTCAAATTGACTGCCACTGAGTTCGCCGATTTGGTGACTCGACAAGCCAACGACTGGTCACCGCTGATCCGCACGATGGATTTGAAGTAAGACCGATCGAGACCCTCCATCGCCCCCGTCTCAGGCCCCGGGCCCAGCCCAGGCGCATAGTGTGGAGGTGATGGGGCGTCAAGCGCCACAGGAGGCGAGTCGCCGATTCGAAAGCCATGGACGCATACCTCTACGATTGGTCCAATTTGTTGTTGCGCTGGGCGCACGTGATCACGGCCATCGCGTGGATCGGCGCGTCGTTTCACTTTGTATTGCTCGACGACAGCTTGTACAAGCCGGCTGACCCCAGTCTGCTCGACAAAGGTGTCGACGGTGAAGCCTGGGCGGTGCACGGCGGCGGCTTCTACCATCACAACAAGTACCTGGTCGCGCCGCAGAACCTGCCCGACAAGTTGCATTGGTCGTACTGGGAGAGCTACTCGACCTGGCTGACCGGCTTTGCGCTATTGACCGTGC
>JBAQUQ010000268.1:0-2215 GCA_049297615.1 Burkholderiaceae bacterium | reverse complement strand
ATCCGGGGAGGCACGCGGCGACGCACCCGGCTGGGGGCTCGTCAATGGGCTCGGCCTGCCGGCTTGGGCCGCGACCCTGCTTGCCGTGGTGCTGCTCGATCTGGCGATCTACTTCCAGCACGTGATGTTCCACGCGGTCCCCACGCTGTGGCGCCTGCACCGCGTGCACCACACCGACCTCGAATTCGACGTCACCACGGGGACGCGCTTCCACCCGATCGAAATCCTCGTCTCGACGGGCATCAAGTGCGCCGCGGTCGCCGCGATCGGCGCGCCGGCCATCGCCGTGCTGGTGTTCGAACTCCTGCTCAACGGCGCGGCCATGTTCAACCATGCGAACGTGCGGCTGCCGCCGGCGCTGGACCGCTGGCTGCGCTGGGCGATCGTGACGCCGGACATGCACCGCGTGCACCACTCGATCGCCTACAACGAGACGAACAGCAATTTCGGCTTCAACCTGCCCTGGTGGGATCGCCTGTTCGGCACCTACCGGGCGCAGCCGGCGGCGGGCCATGAGGCGATGGTGATCGGGGTCGACGCCTTCCGCAGTCGCGAGGAATTGCGCCTGGACCGGCTGCTCATCCAGCCGTTGCGGGAATCACCCGGCGGCTACGCGATCAATCGCCGGCCCGAGCCGCGAGTCGACGGTCGCACCAGCCGCGGCACGAGGCACGCATCGTGAAGGAGACGCTCTTCATCACACGGCCTCTTCATTCGCTCGCAAGCGCTGGGCCATCGGCGGCGCAGGATGTGCAGCGCCGCACCGCAAAGGCGCTCCAGACCGTCGCGGCCAAGACCGCGGCCAGGCCGACATAGACCAGGGCTTCGACGTAGTGCAGCCACAGGCTGCCCAGCACCAGAGCGACACCCACGCCGGCCAATAGCACGATCCATGGCTTGCGGTGTCGGCGATAGGCCATGCCATGGCCGATCAGGGCAATGACGAGAAAGACCTGGGCCGCGGCGGCGAACCAGCCTTCATAGGGCGCCAGAACACCCAGGCCGAGCAGTGCGCCGACGAGGGCGAGTTTGGGGAAGCAAATCGGGCACACGATGGCCGCCAGCAACGCCCCGCCGGTTCCGAACTTCATCATCGAGATCTGCCCCAGGTCAGCCGCAGCACGACTGCTGCGCCTGGATCGGCGGGCACTTCACCGAGCCAAACGAGCAAAAGACGCAGCAGTCGCCCGGCTTCGGGCGCAGCAAGGTCTTGCAAGCCTCGCACTCGTAGAAGAACTGGCAGGCGTCGGTGGGCATGGTCTCGCGCTTGACATGGGCGCAGTGCGGGCATGTCAATTCGGAGTCGAGGGCGAGTGGGCTCATGGATCGAGTTTCGCAGGTCGCGCAGCTGGCGCCTGACGTGCTTGCCTTCACCAGAGCGGCGCGATCAAGTATGGCAGGGCAGCGCTACGCCGCCCTGCCGCGCCAGACCGCGAAGGCGCTGTTGCCGATGAAGGCCAGCAGGGCCAGCGCGTTCAACAAGCCGCCGATGCGCAGCAATTCGAACGAAGCGCTCGCGTCGCCGCACAGGCGCACGATCAGGGACGCGTGCAGCAGGGCGAGCGGGGCGTAGAAGCTGCGTCGGTAGGGCAGGTTCAGGTGCAGCACGGCGGGCAGGATGATCGGCGCGTGGCCGAACACCATGGCGAACACGAAGCCGATGAGCAGGGCGTGCACGGCAGCGTCGTAGCCGGCGCTGCCGGGCTGGAAGCCGCCATTGGCCAACGCGAGGGCACCGGCAGTCGCGAGCCAGAAGTAGCCCGACAGCAGGGCGAGCGCGATGAAGCGCGTCAAGCCCCGGCTGCGCACGGTGCGCCGGGCGATGTCCTGGCGCAGCAGCCACAGCGCCAGGCCGAGCAGGAACAGCGCGAAGAGCAGCCCGCCCCAGGGCAGGCCGCGCGTGGCGCCGGCCAGGCCGGCGATGCAGGCGACGAGCAAGGCAGCGAAGACACGTCGCGCGAGCGCCGAGGGCGGCAGGAATCGCGTCAGTTCGAGCCTCTCGCCGGCGATCGTCAGCACCAGGAAAGCGAGCCACCAGGGCACGACCGCGTGCAGGGGCGCGCCCCAGGCCCAGAGCGTGCTGCCCGCTAGCCCGAAGTTCCGGAAGCAGACGAGCGAGTTTGTTCTTTGACGACGCGGGTTTGGCGTGAGGGCGGGGTTGCGGCTGCTGCCTACATTCGGATTTGCTTGAGCAGCTCGAACGCGCGCTGTTGCG
>JBAQUQ010000267.1:0-2201 GCA_049297615.1 Burkholderiaceae bacterium | reverse complement strand
CAGTTGCACCACGGCGTCGATGTGCCCGCCCAGCAGCGCCGGCACGACCTGGGCCGCGCCGAAGGGCACGTCCAGCGCCTTCGCGCCGGCGGCTTCGAAGAGCGAGATCGCGGCGAAATGCGTGTGGCTGCCGCTGCCGGAGTTGCCGACCTTGAGCGTTCCCGGATGGGCGCGCGCGTGCACGATCAACTCGGGCAGCGTCTTCCAGGGCGAGGCGGCCTGCACGACCACGGCCGGGTTCTCGATCGTCACGCGCGCCACCGCGTCGAACGCCTGGTAGTCGATGTCCATTGCACCGCTATGGTATGTCGTCGACACCGAATTCGAGTTCCACACCAGGGTGCGCCCGTCGGGGCGCGCCGCGGCGGCGTACTTGTAGCCGATGGCGCCGCCCGCGCCGGGCTTGTTGATCACGGGCACGGCCGTTCCCAGGTTCTGAGCCATGCCCTCGGCGAGCAGCCTGGCGCTGACATCGGCCGACGAACCCGCCGGAAAGATGACGACGAACTCGATGGGCTGCTTGTTGGGGAACGCTTCCTGCGCCGAAGCGGTCGTCGCGATGGCGCTCAGTCCCAGGGCGCCCAGAAGTTTCAAGACCGTCATCGTGCTGCACATCGTTGTCGTCTCCATCGAACTCGAATTCAAGCCTGGGGGTCGGCCAACACTTCGGCCAGCGGCACGCGCCGGCCCTGCGCCGCCGAGATGATGCCGGCGCGGATCACGCCCAGCGACCGCGTCGCGTACTCGCCGCCGGTCTCGGGCGCTCCTTGGCCGCGCACCGCGGCGGCAAACTCTTCGAGTTCATCGACGAAGGTGTCGTTCTTCGTGAAGGCGACCGCCTCGGCCTGTTCGGCGCCGCGCCGGACGAAACGCAGGCCGCCGTGCAGGTCATAAAAAGCGCTCGCCTCCTTGCCATAGATATTCATCGCGTAGTGTTCGCCCGCCGATGCATAACTGGCATTCACAGTGGACAGCGCGCCGCCCTCGTGCTCGAGGATCATGCTGGCGACATCCGGGTTGTCGCCGGGCAGGACGAGCTGGGCCAGCTGTGCGCTCACCGATAACACCGGAGCGATCAGGTACTCGAGCACGTCGACATAGTGCACGCCGATCTGCAACATCACGCCCCCCGGCATGCCGGCGGCCTGGTAGCGCCAGGAGCCGAGGTCGATCTTGCCGAGCCGGTCGCGGCTGATGTTCGCTTCGGCGTTGACGATGCGGCCGAACACGCCCGCGTCGATTTGCCGCCTGATCCAGCGGAACTGGCTCTCGCGCCGCCTCTGGTAACCCAGGGCGAGCACGACGCCGGCTTCGCGGCAAGCCGACGTGATGGCGCGGCCGTCGGCCAGCGTATTCGCGATGGGCTTGTCGAGGAAGACATGCTTGCCCGCTGCCGCCGCCAGGCGTGTCGTCTCGAGGTGGGCGCTGTTGGGCGTGGTGTTGACGATCGCCTCGACAGCCGGGTCGGCGAGCATCGCTTCGTAACTCGGCGCGGCGACGCAGCCATACTTGTCCGCGAAGGCGGTGCGCTTTTCAGCCGAGCGGGTGTAGCAGGCGCGAATCTTCAGCTTGCCCGAGCGCTGCATGGCGTCGGCGAGCACGTCGGACCACCAGCCCATGCCCAGGCAGGCCACTTGGACCGGCTCGAAGCGCGTCGTCATGGTTTGGCGTCGATCTGCACCGCCGCGCCGATCGCTTCGACGCCGGCCTGCGCCAGCGCCGCGTCGGCGCTCCAACTGCCGCCCGAAACGCCGACGCCGCCGATGCACTCGCCCTCGACGATGACCGGCGCGCCGCCTTCCATCGCCGTCCAGTTCTGCGCGCCGGCGGCCAGTGCCAGGCCCAGTGCGTGGCCGGTGTCCAGGTCCTGGCCGACCGCTCCCTTGGTGGTGGTGATGCGCTTGTTCGACGCCGCGCTCACCGCCTTGGTCGTTGCCGAGTGCATGGTGTGAAAGCGCCCGCCGTCCATGCGCTTGGCCAGGATCACATGGCCGCCGGCGTCAACCACCACGACGCAAACCGCCAGGCCCTGGGCCTGCGCGCCGGCGATCACACCGGCGCACATTTTCTCGGCGCCCGCGAGGGTCAGACGCTTGGCGTTTGCAAGGTACATCGCGGCGTGCTCCATGGCTTCGAATGGCGCGATCATGGCATAGCCGGCAGGCCGCATCGCGCCCTTTTGCGTAGCCCATCAGGACCGG
>JBAQUQ010000266.1:0-11201 GCA_049297615.1 Burkholderiaceae bacterium | reverse complement strand
GGCGTCGCGGAACAGGCGCGGCAATCCGGCCACGAACTCGGCAGTGGGTCGCGTGGCGTGGAGCAGGGCCGCGGCACCGCGGCCGGCGACGAAATCGCTGGCCTTGGCCTGGCGTGCCGCCGCAGCGCCGGCCTGGCTTTCGAGGTAAGCCACCGAGCCGCTTTCGACGAACAGCGCGAACAGCGCCGGCTCGGCATGGATGACGCATACGCCGGCCAAGGCGCTCAGCGAAACGCGCGGCGTGGTGAACTCGCCGGGCGACGGCTTGTCGGGCAGCGGCGTGAGTTTCATCCAGCCTCGCAGCAAGTGCAGGCGTGCCGGCGCGCCGCTGCGGGTCGGGTGGGGCGGCGCCAGCATCAGCTTTGTGAGCTCGCCCACGCCAACCCGCAAACCGTCGGCGAGTTCGATCTGCACGAATGACGCGGCCGCGGTCTCGACGATGTCAGCGTCGCGCAGCACCGCGCCCTCGGCGAGCTCGAACTTGCCCTCGGGCCGCAGCAGGGTCGCGCGCCCTTCGAGGATGCCCACCACGGCCGCCTGGGCAAGGGCCGTGCCGTGCAAGGTGGCGAGCGCGAGCACGCCAGCGGCCAGGACGAGCGCGCGCGTGCTGGGGCGAATGAGTTTGCCTGTGGCCATGCGGGGCACGATCTTGCGGGACTGTGCCGGGCGCGTCAATCCCCCAAGCTTGCGCGCTTGCCCGTGGTCGCGCTGCGACTCGGGGCCTTGCGAGCGGCACCGGCACGCGCCGCCGCAGAAGCATGAGCCGCTACGATCGGCGCCAGCGTTGCGCGTGTTTTGCGTGCGCGCAAGAGGAGACCCAGATTGAAAATCGCCGTCCTCGGCGGCGGTCACGGCAGTTATGCCGCTGCCGCCGACCTGTCGCTGGCCGGACACGAAGTGCGCCTGTGGCGCCGCGATGGCCCTGCCCTGCAGCCGGTCGTCGACGCGGGCAGCATCGTGCTGAAAGACGGCGCGGGCAGCCGCGACGTGAAGATCAAACTCGCCACGCCCGACATCGGCACTGCATTGCACGGCGCAGCCCTGGTGCTGATCGCCTCGCCGGCGACCGCCCAGGCTGACATCGCGCGCGCCATCGCGGCGCACCTCGTGGACGCTCAGGTGGTATTCCTGCCCCCTGGCAGCTTCGGCTCGTTCACGATGGCGCGCAGCGTTCGCGAAGCGGGCAACCGTGCCGACCTGGCCTGGGCGGAGACCGGCACCTTGCCTTACCTGGCGCGCAAGCACGGGCCGCGCGAGGTGAACCTGACGAGCCGCGCCGTGCGCCTGCCCACCGGCGTCTACCCGGGGCGCCACGCGCAGCGTGCCCTGAATCTCATTCGAGAGGCTTATCCGAGCGTGCACGGCTGCGGCGACGCGCTGTCGGGCGCCTTGATGAATGCCGGCCCCATCATCCACCCTGCGCTGGTGGTGATGAATGCTGCCGCCCTGCAGCACTTCGAGAAGTGGGACATCCACAGCGAAGGCACCCAGCCGGCGGTGCGCGCGGTGACGGACCGGCTCGACCAGGAGCGCATCGCGCTGCGCCAGGCCCTGGGTTACGGCGCGCCGCACTATCCGCTGGCCGACCACTACACCAGCGACCGGTGGATGTACGGCGACGCGCACAGGCAGCTGCAACGCAGCGGCGACTGGCGCGAGCCCATCGACCTGCACACGCACCGCTATGTCGTCGAAGACATCGAGATCGGCCTGGCTTTCCTGGCCTCGGTGGCGCGTTGGGCGGGTCTGGAGGCGCCGATCGCGCATGGCCTGCTGGCCATTGCGGGTGGATTCCTCGGGCGTGACCTGCGGCGCGGCTCGCGCAGCTTCGAGGCGCTGCGCCTGGACAGCTTGTCCAAGGCGCAATTGCAGAAGCTGCTGCACGATGGGGAGTGAATGAAGCCCCCAAGCTCACTGCCGTTGCCTGCCCCCCGGGCCCCAAAGGGGCCGCTTCGCAGCCCTTGGGGCGTCCGCCTCCTCAAGGCGGCTCGGCGGAGGCGGCCATGACCCGTTTCGCCGCCGCAGGCGCCGGCCGCATGGGCCGGGGCATCGCCATTGCCTTCGCCTACGCCGGGCACCGTATCGCCTTGATCGACTTGAAGGCGCGGCCCGCGGCAGAAGGCGAGCGCTTCCAAGCGCAGGCCCGCACCGAAATCGCGCAGAGCCTGGCAGCGCTGGCGCAACTGGGCGCATTGCGCGCCGAACAGGTCGACCGGATTGCCGCAAGGGTCGAGTACGTCGACGTCGCGGCAGCGCCGGCCGCGCTGGCCGACGCCGAGCTGGTGTTCGAAGGCGTGCCCGAAACCCTGCAAGCCAAGTCTGAAGCCTTGGCCCAACTCTCGAGCTGGTGTGCGGCCCAGACCATCCTCGCCTCAACCACAAGCAGCATGCGCGTCACCGAGCTCGCCACACTCGTGACGCACCCCGAGCGCTTCCTGAACATGCACTGGCTCAATCCCGCCTATGTCATTCCGGTGGTGGAACTGAGCACGCATGCCGGCACGGCGCCGGCCGTGCTGGCGCGTGCCAAGGCGCTGCTCGAGGGAATCGGCAAACTGCCCGTGGTGTGCGGCGATACGCCGGGCTATATCGTGCCGCGCCTGCAGGCCCTGATCATGAACGAAGCGGCGCGCTTGATTGAAGAGGGCGCGGCCAGCGCCGAAGAGATCGACAAGGCGACGCGCTACGGCCTGGGCCTGCGCTTCGCGGCGCTGGGCGTCGTGGAATTCATCGACTTCGGCGGCGCCGACATCCTGCACCACGCGAGCCGCGAGATGTCGGCGTCGATCGATGCGGCGCGCTATCAGGCGCCGGCCATCCTGGAGCGCCTGATCGCGCAGGGCCGGCTCGGCCTGAAAACCGGCAGCGGCTTTTACGACCATCAGGGCCGGGATATTCCCGCCTATCGCAGCGACGTTCTCGCGCGCACACTGGGCATGCTGCAACACGCCGGGCTCTGGCGCCGGCCGAGCGAAGACACCATCGATTGATGCCTACGACCACGACAAGGAGACTCTGCATGACCCCCACCTATCGCACCCATCGCCGATTCGGCCTGCCGCGCGCTCTTGCGCTGGGCCTGGCGGTGCTTGGCGCAGTCGGCGCCGTCCCGCTCGCCGCGCAGGAAGTGACGCTCAAGGCCGTCAACGCCTTCCAGGAAGGCACCTATTACGCACGCAACTTCGAGCGCTTCGTCAAAAAGGTCAACGAAGAAGGCAAGGGGATCGTGCAGATCAACTACCTCGGCGGGCCGAAGACGATCCCGACGATGGAACAGGGCGCCGCCCTGCGCAACAGCGTCGTCGATCTGGCGAACACGGCGACGTCGTTCGTCGCCGGCGTCTCGCCCGAAAGCCTGGCGCTGAACTACGCCACCGTTGCCTGGGAGCAGATGCGCAAGAACGGCACGGTCGATTACCTCAATACGCTGATGATGGAAAAGGGCCTCTACTACTACGCCCGCACCGGCGACGGCGTGCCGTTTCACATCTACCTGAACAGACGCATCGACAAGGCCGATCTGTCGGGCCTGAAGATCCGCATCGCGCCCATCTACCGCGAGTTCTTCACGAAGCTCGGCGCCTCGGTGATGCAAATTCCGCCCGGCGAAGTGTTCACGGCTCTGGACCGCGGTGTGGTCGACGGCTACGGCTGGCCGCTGATCGGAATCTTCGACCTCGGCTGGCACGAGAAGACCAAGTACCGCGTCGAGCCGGGCTTTTACAACATCGAACTCGGTGTCTTGTTCAGCGCCAAGTCATGGAACGCGCTGACCCCGGCGCAACGCGAGTTCCTGAACAAGCAGGCGGTCTGGCTCGAGAGCCTGAACGTCGACATGGCCGCCAAGGACGGGCCGGCCGACATCAAGCGTCAGAAGGAGGCGGGCATCCAGGTCATCCAACTCGACGCCGCCGAGGCCAAGCGAATGCTCGCGATCGCGCAAGAATCGGGCTGGGCGGGTGTGCTGGCCAACAGCCCGCAGCATGGCGCGAAGCTGCGCCAGCTGATGGCGCCTTGAGCATCGCAGCCCTGCCTTGCACGCCACCTCGACTCGCGCGGGATCGCGATGCACGCCACACTGATGCGAGCTTGCGGCGCTGTGGCCGCGGCGGTGCTGGGCCTGATCACGGCCCTGGTGTGCTTCGACGTGATCAGCCGGAACTGGGGGTTTCGCTCCGTCGTGTGGGTCAATGAAGTCACGGAATACGCCCTGCCCATCGCCACGCTCGCCGCTGCGCCGTGGCTGATGTGGCGCAATCAGCATGTGCGGCTCGACCTGCTCGGCGCCGTGCTGTCGCCGCGGGCGCAGCGCCGTGCCGACCGCGTCTCGGCCGGTCTGGGCCTGGTCGTGAGCCTGTTGCTCGTGTGGTACGGCGTTCGCACCCTGCTCGACAGCCGTGCGGCGGGCAGCATCATGCTCAAGGCCCTGGTGTTTCCGGAATGGTGGATCTATGTTCCGGTGCCGATCGGCTTCGGCTTGCTCGCCCTCGAATGCGGCCGGCGCCTGCTCTGGCCTTCGGGTCTGGCTGACCTCTCCGGGCATGATCAAAGCCTGCGGGCCTAGCGCATGACGTGGTGGCAGAGCCTGTTGCTGCTGTTCGGCCTGCTCACCTTTTTGCTCCTGGTGGGGCTGCCGGCGGGATTTGCCTTCCTCGCGATCAACCTGGTCGGCGCCGTCGTCTACTTCGGTGGTGAGGCCGGTCTGATGCAGGTGGTGCGCAACGGCGTCGCGTCGGTGACGAACTTTTCGCTGACGCCAATTCCGTTTTTCATCCTGATGGGCGAAGTGCTTTTCCACACCGGCCTGGCGATCAAGGCGATCGACAGTTTCGACCGCGCTATTTCGCGCGTGCCCGGGCGCTTGAGCGTGGTGGCCATCGTCGCGGGCACGGTGTTCTCGGCGATCTCGGGTTCGACGATCGCCACCACCGCCTTGCTCGGCGGCCTGCTGCTGCCCGAGATGCTCAAGCGCGGCTACCACCCGCGCCTGGCGATGGGGCCCATCATGGCGATCGGCGGCGTCGACATGCTGATCCCGCCGTCGGCCTTGACCGTGCTGCTGGGCAGCCTGGCGGGCATTTCGATCTCGGGCTTGTTGATCGCCGGCGTCGTGCCGGGCATTCTGCTCGCCGCGATGTTCCTCGCCTGGATCGTCATCAGCGCGATGCGCAACCCCGCCCTGGCACCGATCTTCGAACGCGAAGAGGCGCACGGCTGGGCGCGCTGGGGCCCCTTGCTCGTGAACGTCACGCCGCTCGTGCTGATCTTCATCCTCGTCATCGTCGCGATGTCGGCGGGTTGGGCCACGCCCACCGAATCGGCTGCTTTGGGCGCGCTGTCCACCGTCGTCGTGTGCCTGCTGTATCGAAGCCTGACGTGGAAGGCGATCGGCCAAGCGCTCAGCGGCACGGCGGCGATCACCGGCATCATCCTGTTCATCATCATCGGCGCGACGACGTTCTCGCAGATCCTGTCGTTTTCCGGCGCGACCAACGGCCTGGTGGCCCTGGTGCAAGGCGCCGGCCTGCCCGGCTGGGCGGTGCTGGCGGGAATGATCCTGATCTTGCTGAGTCTGGGCTGTTTCGTCGACCAGGTGAGCATGATGCTGATCACCCTGCCGTTTTTCATGCCGATGGTGCTGCACTTCCAATGGGACCTGCTCTGGTACGGCGTGGTCTACCTCATCTGCATGCAGCTCGGCCTGTTGACGCCGCCGTTTGGCATGTTGTTGTTCACGATGCGCGGGGTCGCGCCCAAGGCCATCCCCACCAGCGAAATCTTCGCCGCCGTGACGCCCTATGTGCTGATGGGATTTTTGATGATCGGCCTGGTGCTGCTCGCGCCGCCGCTGGCGACCTGGTTGCCTGCCTTGCTGCTGGGCAAGTAGGCGCGCGGCTCGCCCGCCCGATCGGCGCCCTGCGCCGTGCTGCGCGAGAATCGGCGCCAGGAGGCAAGCGATGCAATTCCGCCCCGAGCCCATCTCGCGCGAGGACGCCGCAACTCTCGACGCGAACGACGCGCTGGCGCACTGCCGCGACCGCTTCCTCCTGCCCGAGGGCGTGATCTACCTGGACGGCAATTCGCTCGGCGCGATGCCTCGATCGGTGCCGCAACGCATGGTCCGTGCGATCGAGCAGGAGTGGGCGCTGGGCTTGATCGGCTCGTGGAACGACGCCCACTGGTACCCCGCGCCGCAACGTGTCGGGGCCCGTATCGCCCAGCTCATCGGCGCTGCGCCGGGCGAGGTCATCGTCGCCGATTCGACCTCGGTCAACCTGTTCAAGGTGCTGGTGGCGGCGTTGCGAATGAAGCCGGGGCGCCAGCGCATTCTCGGCGAGCTCGGCAACTTCCCCACCGATGGCTATGTCGCGAGCGGCGTCGCCGAACTGATGGGCGCGTTATACGTGCCGGTCGAGCCCGACGCGCTTCTCGATGCGATCGACGAAGGCGTGGCGATCGTCTCGCTGACCCACGTCAACTACAAGACCGGCCGCGTCCACGACATGGCCGCCGTGACGCGCCGCGCGCACGAGGCCGGCGCGCTCGTCGTCTGGGACCTGTGCCACACCGCCGGCGCGATGCCTTGCGAGCTCAACGCCTGCCATGCCGATTTCGCGGTCGGCTGCGGCTACAAGTATTTGAACGGCGGGCCGGGCGCGCCGGCCTTCGTCTTCGTCGCGAGTCGCCATCAGGCGGCGCTGCACCAGCCCCTGACCGGCTGGCTGGGTCATGCGCGGCCCTTCGCCTTCGAGGGCGGCTACGAGGCCGCACCGGGGATCGACCGCATGCTCGTCGGCACGGCGCCGCAGTTGAGCTTGATCGCCCTCGAGGCTGCGCTCGAGGCGTTCGACGGCGTCGACCTGCTCGCCTTGCGCCGCAAGAGCCTGGCCTTGACCGAACTGTTCATTCGCCTCGTCGATCAGGAACTCGGCGGCTTCGGCCTGGCCACGCCGCGCCAAGCCGAACTGCGCGGCAGCCAGGTTTCTCTAAGCCACCCGCAAGGCTACGCGATCATGCAGGCCTTGATTTCCCGCGGCGTCATCGGCGACTTTCGCGCGCCCGACATCCTGCGCTTCGGCTTCGCCGCCCTGTACGTGCGCTTCATCGATGTCTGGAACGCGGTCACGGCGCTGAAGGACATCATGGCGACGAATGCCTGGACGCAGCCGCAGTTTCACCAGCGCAAGGCGGTGACGTGACGGCTCGCCCGGAGCACAGCGCGCGGTGCTTGCGCAGGCCTTGCGCGCTCTGAGATGCCAGGGGCGAGCGCACCAGCGACGTGGCGCGATCTCGACGTCGCATCGAGGCAGCGCGAGTACTCGCCGAGTTCGTGCATCGGCGGCGACTATCGACCCTTCATCGAGGCCTACGCCCAGCGCAGTGCAGCGGCCCGATTGCGTTTCCCCGGCCGGCTCGACCTTCGATACGGACCGCGCCAAGCGCAGCGCCTCGACCTCTTCGTCCCACCTGGCCCGAGCGTGAACGCAGCGGCGCAACTGCCACCCCTGCTGCTTTTCATTCACGGCGGCTATTGGCAGGAGTTGTCGAAAGACGAGTCGGCCTTCGCCGCGGCGGATTGCCTGGACCAGGGTCTTGCCTATGCTGCACTCGATTACCCGCTGGCACCGCATGCCACCGTGGCAGAGATGGTCGCGCAATGCGGTGCGGCGGTGGCGTGGCTGCACGCGAATGCGGCGGCGCTGGGTTTCGATGCACGGCGCATCGTCGTGGCGGGCAGCTCGGCGGGTGCCCACCTCGCCGCGATGACGGCGTTGGCCGATGTGGCCGCGTCGCTGAAAGCGGGCGCCTGCGACGCCCCGTGCGTGCGGGCCGCGGTCCTCGTCTCGGGCATCTACGAACTCGAGCCGCTGCTGGGCACATCGATCAATGAGGCCTTGGGCTTGACGCTGGAGTCGGCCCTTGAACTCAGCCCCGCGCTGTGCGCCTTGCGCGGGTTCCCTCCGAGCATCGTCTGCTGGGGCGCCGTCGAGACGCTGGAGTTCAAGCGCCAGAGCCGCCATTTCGCCGCCCAGCTCGAGCGCGCCCGGGTCTCATGCCAAGCATTCGAAGTGGCGCAGCGCAACCACTTCGACATCGTCCTCGACCTGGCCGACCCGCGCACCCGGCTCGGGCGCGCCGTGGCTGCCTTGATACGCACTGTCTAGGAGCCAGTCGGGCTCGGGTCGGGCCCGCATCGGGACTGCGTCGGGGTGCAGGCCAGGAGCAGAGCGCAGCCCCGGGTGGCGCGCGCCCACCCATGACATGCGATCATCAAGCCCAGCGGCTGCCAGCCGCAGTGAGGCGAGATGGCTGAAAGATCGTTCAGCGAGGACGTGAAGAAGCTGCGCCTGGGCGAAGGCGAAGTGTTCCGCGGCGAGGGCATCCTCGCCGTCACCAAGGCCTTGCTCGAATCAGGCGTGGCCTATGTGTGCGGCTACCAGGGCGCGCCGATCTCGCACCTGATGGACGTGCTCGCCGACGCCCAAGACATCCTCGCCGAGCACGGCATTCGCTTCGAGAACAGCGCCAGCGAAGCGACTGCGGCGGCGACGCTCGCGGCTTCGGTGAACTACCCGCTGCGCGGCGCGGCGACCTTCAAGAGCACGGTGGGAACGAATGTCGCGAGCGATGCCCTGGCCAATCTCGCCTCGGGGGGCGTGACCGGCGGGGCCCTCATCATCGTCGGCGAAGACTACGGCGAAGGCAGTTCGATCATGCAGGAGCGCGGCCACGCCTTTGCGATGAAGTCGCAGATCTGGCTGCTCGACCCGCGGCCCAACCTGCCCTGCATCGTCGCCGCCGTGAAACAGGGCTTCGAGCTCAGCGAAGCCAGCCGCACGCCGGTGATGCTGCAACTGCGCATCCGCGCCTGCCATGTGCACGGCCAGTTCGTCGCCAGCGACAACCGGCGTTCGCCTTACACGCTGCGCCAGGCCCTGGAGCAGCCGCGGCGCGACACCAGCCGCATCGTTCTGCCGCCGGCCAGCTTTGTGCATGAGAAAGAGAAAGTGCAGCAGCGCTGGCCCGCGGCCGTGAAGTTCATCCGCGAGCGCGGCCTCAATCAATTCTTCGCGCAGGACGCCGATGACGTCGGCATCATCGTGCAGGGGGGCTCGTACAACACCGTGCTGCGCGTGCTGGAACGCTTCGGCGTGGCCGACGTGTTCGGGCGCTCGCGAATTCCCCTGTACGTGATGAATGTCGCTTACCCGGTGATCGACGCCGAAGTGCTGCGCTTTTGCGAGGCCAAACGCGCCGTCTTGATGGTCGAGGAAGGCCAGCCCAATTTCATCGAGCAAAACATCGCGAGCCTCCTGCACCAAGGCAAGCTGCGCACCGCGCTGCACGGCAAAGACATGCTGCCCATGGCCGGCGAATACAGCGCGGCCGAGGTGCTGAAGGGCGTGAGTGAATTTTTGCGGCGCTACGGCAAGATCGAGTCGCCCGGGCATGCCCCTCACCCCAGCCCTCTCCCGCGGACGGGAGAGGGAGCAAGTGCCGGCGCTCCAGCGCAGGCGTTGAAACCGCTGAGCGAGATCGTGCACCAGCGTCCCCCCGGTTTTTGCACAGGCTGCCCGGAGCGGCCGATTTTCACGGCGATGAAATTGCTCGAGCGCGAGATCGGCGAGCACCATATATCGGCCGACATCGGCTGCCATTTGTTCGCCATCCTGCCGCCTTTCAACCTGGGCAATACGACGATGGGCTATGGCCTGGGCACGGCTGGCGCCTCGGCCTTGAACGCGCCGCAAGAGCCGGCCGCGCCGGGCGATGGCACGCTGGCCCAAAACGTGAAACCCGCGAAACCCGCAAAACGCGCGATCAGCGTGATGGGCGACGGCGGCTTCTGGCACAACGGCCTGACGAGCGGCATCGCGCACGCCGTGTTCAACCGCTCCGACAACTTGACGGTGATCGTCGACAACAGCTACACCTCGGCCACGGGCGGCCAGGACATCTTGTCCTCGGCGGCAGCGAACCCGACGCGCAGCACCGGGCACCGAATCGAAAAAGCGGTGCGCGGCGTCGGCGTACAGTGGGCGCGCAGCGTCGAACACACCTATGACCTGGCGGCGATGAAGGCCGCGCTGAAAGACGCTTTGACGACTCAAGAGCGCGGGCCGAAGGTCGTGATCGCGCGCAGCGAATGCATGCTCAACAAGCAGCGACGCGAACAGCCTCTGGTGCGCGCTGCGCTCGCTTCGGGCCAGCGCGTCGTGCGCGAGCGCTTCGGCATCGATGCCGACACCTGCACCGGCGACCACTCCTGCATCCGCCTGTCGGGCTGCCCGTCGCTCTCGGTCAAGGCCAACCCGGACCCGCTGCGCACCGACCCGGTGGCGACCGTGCTCGACTCGTGCGTGGGTTGCGGCCTGTGCGGCGAGGTCGCGCACGCCGCGGTGCTGTGCCCGTCGTTCTACAAGGCGAAGATCGTCAGCCATCCCACCACCTGGGAGCGTTTTCGCCAGCGTGTGCGTGCGGCGCTGATCGGCTGGTTGCAGCAGCGCAGCGCGGCGCGGCGCGCCCGGTTCGCGTTCTAGGAATGGCCACGCCCCAGCCCATCAAGATCGCGATCCTCGCCATGGGCGGCGAAGGAGGCGGCGTGCTTGCCGATTGGATCGTCGCCCTGGCCGAAGACAACGGCTATATCGGCCAGACGACGTCGGTGCCCGGCGTCGCGCAGCGCACCGGCGCGACGATCTATTACGTAGAACTCTTTCCCCGCGCCGCCGCCGACGCCGCAGGCGCAGCGCCGGTGCTCGCCTTGATGCCCCTGCCCGGCGAGGTCGACGTGGTGCTCGCCTCAGAACTGATGGAAGCCGGCCGTGCCGTGCAGCGCGGCCTGGTGACGCCGCAGCGCACGACCCTGATCGCCTCGACGCACCGCGTCTACGTGGTCGCTGAAAAAGTGGCGATCGGCGACGGCCGCAGCGACAGCGCTGCACTGCTCGCTCGCGCCCAAGAGGCAGCGCAGCGTTTCATCGGCTACGACATGGCCCAGGCCGCCCAGGACAGCCAGAGCGTGATCAGCGCCGTGTTGTTCGGCGCGCTCGCCGCGACGGGGGTCTTGCCCTTTGCGCGTGAGCAATTCGAAGCGACGATTCAACGCGGCGGCGTGGGCGTGAAGGCGAGCCTGGCGGCGTTCTCGGCGGCTCTCGAGCGGGCCTCGCGGGGCGCCGCCGCCGACATCGGCGCCGACC
>JBAQUQ010000265.1:0-2083 GCA_049297615.1 Burkholderiaceae bacterium | reverse complement strand
GGCCAGAAGCAACGGCGTGTTTTGGTGACGGCTAACGTTTGACATGAGGGGTGCACAAAAGGCGTAGCCTTTTGGGCATCCCCTCGATGGAAGGGTTAGGCGTCGCAGGAGGTAGCCGAAGATTCGCCTTGTATTGGGCGGTTCTATAGCAGAGGTGCAAGGCCCTTCTCAAGTTCCCACCGCACGTCCTCGTTGCCAACGATCTTCTTACGGATGACACCAGTTCGATCAATCAAAAACGGCTCTCTTGAATGCCGAGTGGGTAATCTTGCGTCATGTTGAGCATCTGAATGAGGAGCTGAGATGACGTCCAAGGTGTTTGAAGCGGCATTAGTCCCTAAACGGATGAATTTTGACTTTTCTTGCAAAGACTTCAATGCGTAGTCGCCATAGCAGGAACGATGTTGAATCGAGTGAGGGAGCACGCTGCGGCAATGGCGGCGCGGCCGAGTCGCGTCAAGTAGTAGCGGTAGGTGTGAGTGACCTTCTTGATCAGGCCGAGGCTACGCAAACGTCTGAGTTGGCGCGTCATCGCCGAAGCCGTGATCTGCACGCGAGCCACAAGATCGGCTCGACGCCAGCCGTGGATGTTGAACTCGCCGCGCTGCAGGGTTCGCAGCAACGCCTGATCGATGGCGCTGAAGAAGTTCAGCCCCTTGACCGACGGGTCGGCTCCCACACGCGGCTGACTCAGCCGCTGCAGATCGCGCTCGCCCGCGCTGGGGTCTTCCAGGCTGGACAGGAACGCCAGATAGCGCTGGTTACAGCCCAGCAAAATCTCGCGCAGGTCGATCAGGCTATAGATCGACTTCTTCAGCGGCGCCAGCTCACGCGTGGCCGCCGCGCCCTTGTGTTCCACCCTGCGGTGGTGCTTGAAAAAACTCACGTCGTTGACCGTCGTCTCAATCCGCAAGACGCGCGAGAACTTGTCGTAGACCTTCACGCCGGCCGTGCCCATGTAGTGCTTGATGCAGCGGCCCTCGATGCGCGTGGACAGGCGCGAGCCAATCTCCTGCGCCAGCGCAGGCGTGATCTTCTTGCCCAGAAAACCCGCCACGCGTGGCGCGTCGGCGGCCAGCACCGCCTGGCGCGAGATGGCGTCATACAGCGGCACGAGGATCTGCTCGCTGCGAAACATCAGATCGGTGGAGTACTCGGCCTGGCGGATGCTCCAGTGCCAGTCGTCTTGGGCGAACACATCGGCCACCGGACACAGCCAATGCGCGTAGCGCGTCAAGCGCCGATGGAGTCGCTCGGGGCTGAAGGCGTCGGCCAGCGCTTGAGCGCGAGCCAGGTCGGCCACGCGCAAGAATGCGTTGTCCTCCTGCACGAACTCGATGCCCTCGCGCCTGAGCGAGCGAGCCAGCGCGCTGTGGCCGTTGCAGTAGAACTGCAAGCCGAACGGCGCCCAGGTCGGCACGCGCAGGTAGCACAGACCGAATTCTTCGTCCATGAAGTAGAAGTAGTAGTGCAGGCACTTGCCTGTGTCCCCGCGCAAGAAGACGTGCCCGTTGCTCTTGTCCAGCCACGGCTTGTAGCTGGGGCAACTCTCCATCGCCGAGAGCACGTGCACCAGCCCGGGCGCATCACCACGAACAGCCAGCACACGAGCCACCAGGTCTTCCTTGCGGATGTGGCTCTTGTTGACGTGCTCAATGCTCACGCCGTTGGCTGCGCAGACCTCCTGCGCACGCTCACGGATGCGGTCACGCAAGGGTTCGGCGAACTTGGGGTAGTCGAAAATCCGGATACCGCGCGAGTACAGAAAACTCGTCATCCCACCCGCGTAACACGCACCAGGCAGGGTGCCTGTGACGATGATCCGGTCGTAGCACGACAACACGCCGTGCAGGTTGGGCGCATAGCGCTCAGTCAGTGCCGTCGCAGCCATGGTCGATCACTCCGCTGTCAGTTCGACGGCTATCGTATTTCCTGTTTGGTTCCGGCTCTGCCGGCTTAGGTATTGGTGCGCCATGGTCTGTGGCGGCGGTGGATTTCGACGAGGCGGCCAAGGTGCTGACAGTGCTGATCGACTTCAAGTCGGGAAGCCGCTTTGCGATTTCTGGTCATGAAGGCGTGCATC